>DATHWC010000379.1:0-3400 GCA_035460985.1 Lunatimonas sp. | reverse complement strand
TCTCACTGGCATCGAAACGGGTATTGGCAGGCCAAGAGGATTCGTTACTTATGCCCGCAAAACCCATTGAAGCATCATCGGCAGGTGAGATAATGATAGGGTATTGGGTGGGGTTGGCAATAATTGCTTCTATCCCTTGTTTTGCAAAATCAGGTAACTTGTCGGAAACCCGCATCAAATAGCGAACCTTTAGCGAGTTGGCCAGTTTTCTCCACTTCGCCGGATCTCCATTGTAAAAAACATCTGCTCCCTGAATCGTGCTGTTATACTCTGCCCTGGGTTTTGACAAAAGTTGATTAGCAACCTCCAGCTCGTCCAATATTCCCCTGTAAATGTTTTCCTGAGTATCAAAAACAGGGAAATTGGTCTCCGGAGAGGCTTCTGCTCCCCTCACGGCCATCGAATAGGGTGCATCTCCCCAAAGATCCGTTATCAATCCGAACATCATGGACTTCATCACTAAAGAAACGCCCTGCTGCAGTTCCTGATCCAATTCCACAGCCCGTTCGTAGACGTATTGGTTATTTCTCAAAATGCCATAATAGCCCGCCCAACTGTTGTTCCGGTTCCAATCGTACAGGTTGTGCCCACCAGCCCAGCCGTCCTTTTGGGTATGCTGCATAACCCCGGCAATATCACCATACCCCAGATTCACAACCGTTTTACCCGCCTCTGTCAAGACGGTAGACAGAACAAGATTGGGGTTGGCCGTTGCCGGATTGGCCCCATTGGGGTTTTCATTCATCTGCATCAAGTCTTCTTGGCAAGAAACCAAGGAGAGAAAGGCAGCCCCAAACATTAAATTAACTAATTTATATCGTTTCATCTGTTTATAATTTGCTTTTCAGTGGTCAGAACTTGTCCCGGTTTTCCGGGGTGGAAACTCGCATGAATGATATTCATCCCAATGTGTGACGTGCTCGTCATGCTCGATTTCATAATGAATTTCTATTTTCCTGTTTGGCCGATAATTAGAAGGTGGCATTTACTTTAAAACCGATTGGCATTACCCACGGATTCACGTTCCAGCGTTCGATTCCCTGCTTGAACTGCGTTCCTGCCTGTACGGCACCTTGTGGCTGGAAGGCCATCTCCGGATCTATATTGATCTTGGCGGCAGTCCACAATATGATGTTTCGACTATATACGGAGACGTTTAAGTGCTGCATCCTCAATTGATTGGTGATTCTGGCAGGTATGTCAAATCCCAGAGATACTTCACGTAGCTTGACAAACGATGCATCATAAATAAAGGCCCTTGTAAAACTCCATGCAGTGCTTCCCGCATAAGGCAGGGTAACTGTTCCCCCAGGTTGACCTACATTTTCGCCCAAGTTTTCGGCAAATTCCGTAGGATTGCCATTTTCATCAAACGCTGTGGCATACACCCCGGGGATAAACACGCCACCGTAGGGGAGAGTAAATGGTCCAAAAGTAAACGGATATCCGTTAAAGTCTGGAGTGGGTCCACCAACCAATGGGAAATTGTTGCCGTTGATGAGGATCATTTCGTCTTTGTTGGCTATCAAATAATCCCTCAATTCACGGCCTTCCATTTGTCCCGGATCAATGAGTTTGTCCAAGAATATTTGGGACCTTCCATGCTCTTCGCCCCACCGGTAAGTCTGGGAGACAAAGTCTCCTCCATTTCTCCAGTCAAAGGTAAAATTGAGGTGAAAGTTTTTGTAGGACAGTGAACTCTGACCACCTAAAATAAATTTGGGATTGAAATTTCCGATTTTATTTCGGCTGTTTACAGCATCTACATCCTGCCATTTGCCTGTCTGATTTAGGATGGGAAAGCCAAAATAGTCTGAATTTGGGTCTTCCACTGTGATTACCTGGGCATCATAGATATCGCCTATTTCATCCCCCACATAGGTCCAAGCACCACCTCGGGCATCAGTCCACAGGGTATAGTACGGCAAATCATCTGCTAGTTCAAGAATTCTGGTCCTGTTTCTGGTCAGGTTAAAGTTTAGATCCCAGCGCCAATTGCGATTTTCTACTACAGTGCTCCCCAATGTAAGTTCTATACCTTTACTTTCAAGCAAGCCTGCATTGATCTGCTTGGAGGTGTATCCGGTGGATGGAGGGAGTCCGGTACTAAAGATCTGGTTTCGATTTTCCATTACATAATAAGTACCGCTGAACCTAACCCTGTTATTGAATAAATTCAAATCCAAGCCCCCTTCATAGGATGTTGCAATTTCGGGCTTCAGGTTAGGATTTAGTAGCGTACCAGGTAGGGATAATCGGGGGAGATTGCCCCAAGCTCCTGCGTTACCTAAGGCCGCTATCAAGCTGTAGGGATTTGCGTCATTCCCGACGGAGGCATATCCTCCTCTAAATTTGAACAAACTAACGGAGCTTGGCATGTCCACCATTTCGTTAACCAAAAGGCTCAGGGAAGCGGAGGGATAAAAATAGGCAGCTGCGTTCGGCAATGTACTCGACCAATCCGACCGTGCGGTCAGATCCAGGTATAGCATGTTTTTATACGATAAGTTCGCCAGTCCATACAAACTGTTGATCCCACGTTCAAATCGGGAATTATTGTATTGAACGTTGTCCTGGGCGATATTTTGAATGGTGTACACACCGGGGGTAATCAGGCCTGCTCCTGGCCGGGAAGAGACAGACATATTGCTCCCGTTTTGATACCGCATATTGCCTCCCGCAGAGAGGGTGATGCCGAAATTATTGATATCCTTGTTGTATGATGCCAAAAAGTCAGCGTTGCTTTCAAATGTGTGAATTTCCGTGATACCGTAGGCGCCTTCCGGTTCTTGGGTATAGCTTCTGCCTATTTTACTCTCCCTAGTCTCACTGTATGTATCCACAGCATATCTGGCAAAAAAGGTAAAAGAAGGTGAAATCTGCCAATCAGCCTTTATATTTCCGAAGACACGGTCCCTTGAAAAGCTATTATTTACCTCATTAGCTAGAAAATAGGGGTTATTCAATGTTCTGGTTGGAAATGTTACATCTGGTGTCTTCTGCTGCAAGCCCTCCTGTCCCGGCATCCAATAGTCCTTTAAGTCGAGAATATTGATGTGTGGAGAGGTTTCATATACCCACTGCAGCGGGTTTGTGCCCCGCTCACCGGCAGGCCTATTATTCGAATTGTTTCTACTAACATCCAGGTTGGTGCTTAAGCTCAATTTATCATTAAGCTTTACGGAAGAATTAATATTCAAGGTATTTCTGAATAAATCCGCATTGGGGATTATGCCCCTATTCTGCATGTTTCCATAAGAGATCCGATAGTTCATCGAATTGGTGCGGTTAGAAACGGAAAATCCGTTGGTGGTCGTAATACCAGTCTGCATGAAGTTCTGCACATTATTGGGATGGGAGACCAACTCCATCGGTATTGGCCTACCGTTTTCATCCAAAG
>DATHWC010000378.1:0-2496 GCA_035460985.1 Lunatimonas sp. | reverse complement strand
GCACATTCCGATTCCTGAAAGAGCCATTGACAAAGACTTTTTGATGCCAGTTGAAGACGTATTCTCTAGTACCGGCCGGGGTACCGTTGCTACAGGTAGAATAGAAAGAGGCGTAGTCAATTCTGGTGAAGGAGTGGACATCATTGGTATGGGTGCTGAAGGCCTTAAGTCTACAGTGACTGGAGTTGAGATGTTCAGAAAAATCCTTGACAGAGGAGAAGCTGGGGATAACGTAGGTCTGCTACTTAGAGGTATTGAAAAATCCCAAATCAAAAGGGGAATGATTATCTGTAAGCCAGGTTCTGTTAAGCCTCATGCCCACTTCAAAGCCGAAGTTTATGTGCTTTCAAAAGAAGAAGGTGGTCGACACACTCCATTTTTTAACAGATACCGTCCACAGTTCTATCTGAGAACAACGGATGTAACCGGTGAAATCATGCTTCCTGAAAATGTGGAGATGGTAATGCCAGGTGACAACATCACTATTGATGTGACTCTTATCAATAAAGTAGCATTGGAAAAAGGTCTTAGATTTGCCATCCGTGAGGGAGGCAGAACTGTAGGAGCCGGTCAGGTTACTGAAATTCTTGATTAATCATACAGATTTCATATACATTCAAATGCGATTCCAGGTATATTCCCGGAGTCGCATTTGTTTCTTTAGACTTAAATGACTAGTTTTGCATTCCTTTTAGGAATAGCAATCTATACGGGCGTAGTTCAATGGCAGAATAGCGGTCTCCAAAACCGTTGATGGGAGTTCGAATCTCTCCGCCCGTGCTATTAAATTTTAGAATCATGAATGTAAAAAATTTTGTTGTTGAGTCGGTCGACGAAATGAGGAATAAGGTCACATGGCCTAAATATTCATCATTACAAAATAGTGCTGTATTGGTTCTCGTAGCTTCCCTGATCTTTTCCCTTATTATAGGTGTGATTGACATAAGTTTCGAGAACATTATGACATGGTTTTATGATTTATTTTAATTGAATCAAAGTTACGAATGGCTGATCAAAAGTGGTATGTACTCAGAGTGGTAGCTGGGCAGGAGAAAAAGGCTAAAACATATTTAGACAATGAAATTGCCCGTCAAAAACTTGATGAATTTATTCCTGAAGTTTTGATACCCTCTGAAAAAGTATATGAAATGCGCAATGGTAAGAAGCGGGTCAGGGAAAAGAATTTTTTTCCGGGCTATGTTTTGGTCAATGCGGATTTATCCAACGGAGAAGCCAATCACGTAATTACGAGTATTCCGGGAGTAATCGGATTTTTAGGATCAAACCAAGGGGGGGCTTCCAAAACCCCTGAGCCGTTGCGTCAGTCAGAAATCAATCGGATCTTAGGTCGGGTTGAGGAGATTGATGAGTTTTCCGAAAAATTGGATACGCCATATATAGTTGGAGAGACTGTCCGCGTAATGGATGGACCCTTCAGTGGCTTCTCGGGAATAATAGAAGAGGTGTTTGAGGACAAAAAGAAACTTAATGTTATGGTTAAGATCTTTGGTCGGAACACACCCGTTGAATTAAACTTTATACAAGTAGAAAAACAAGACTAGGAAATGGCTAAGGAAATAACTGGTTATCTGAAATTACAGGTGAAAGGTGGCCAGGCAAATCCATCTCCTCCGGTTGGTCCGGCTCTTGGTTCCAAGGGTTTGAACATCATGGAGTTCTGTAAGCAGTTCAATGCTAGGACTCAGGAAAAAATGGGACAGATTGTTCCTGTTCTTATCACGATTTATTCTGATAAGTCTTTTGATTTTGTAGTTAAAACGCCTCCTGCAGCAAACATGCTGATTGAGGCGGCAAAATTAAAAAGCGGTTCTGCTGAACCGAACAGGAAGAAAGTAGGTTCCGTTACCTGGGATCAAGTAAAGGAAATTGCCGAGGTGAAAATGCCTGATTTAAATGCCTTTGAGGTGAACTCAGCGATGAAAATGATCGCGGGTACCGCTCGAAGTATGGGGATTACAGTTTCAGGAAAAGCTCCTTGGGAGGAATAAAATAAAAAATAATGGCTAAGTTAACAAAAAAGCAAAAAGAAGCTCTTTCCAAATACGACCCAAGCCAACAGTACTCCCTGGCTGAGGCTTCTTCCATTGTGAAAGAAATCACCTCCAGCAAGTTTGATGCTTCCGTTGATCTTGACATCCGTTTGGGTGTGGATCCGCGTAAAGCTGATCAGATGATCAGAGGAGTGGTGGCTTTGCCTCATGGTACAGGTAAAGAGGTGAAAGTCCTTGTGCTGTGTACCCCTGAAAAGGAAGAGGAAGCTAAACAAGCTGGGGCAGATTATGTGGGCTTGGATGACTACATCGCAAAGATAGAAGGTGGATGGACTGACATTGATGTTATTATCACCATGCCTAATGTGATGGCTAAGGTAGGTAGACTGGGTAGGGTTTTGGGACCAAGAGGTTTAATGCCTAATCCCAAATCGGGGACGGTTACCCTAGATGTGGGAAAAGCTGTGAAGGAAGTGAAGGCAGG
>DATHWC010000377.1:0-6389 GCA_035460985.1 Lunatimonas sp. | reverse complement strand
GAAGTTAATAAATGGAGTCATATCATGGGCAATATCAATCTTCAGCATACATTCCAAAATGGTCAGGTCATCAGTACCAATGTAGATTACCTGACCTACAAAAATTCCAACCCATCCGGGTATACCATTATGAATTACAATGAATCAAATGATTTGATCGGTTCAGAGGAATTCAGAATAACCAAAGATACCCCAATTGAGCTCTGGGTAACAGATCTAAACCATTCCATGAAAATCGGAAAATCAGTAGCTGTAGAATCAGGTATCAGAGGTGCCTTTTCAAAATTGACCAATACAGTCGTATTCGAAGAGAAACTTGGATCAGATTGGATAAGTAATCCCAATTTCAGCAGCGACGGCCTTCTCCATGAAGATATATTGGCCGCTTTTTCCTCAGCCAAAATCACACTTGATGAAAAGACTACCCTAAATGCAGGACTAAGGTACGAGAATACCAAAACTAACCTGACTTCCGTTTCAGGAGAGCAAATTGTTTACAGGCTTTACGGGGATTTCTTTCCAACTACATTTTTGTCCAGAAAATTCGATCCCGACAACTTGGTTCAGATGTCTTATGGACGCAGGATCACCCGCCCTACTTTCAATGAGATAGCGCCTTTTGTGTTTTTTTCTGACCCTTATACTTTTTTTGCCGGAAATGAAAACATACTGCCTACCTACACCAATACCATCAAAACAGACTATTCCTACAAAAGCTGGATTTTCTCGGTGCAGCATAGCATGGACAAAAATTTAATCGCACGGTTTCAACCTACCCTGGATGAAGAATCAAATACTGTATTTCTAAAATCGGAAAATATCGACCAAAGGCAGACGGTTTCCATGATTGTCGCTTTCCCCTTGGAAGTGACTTCTTGGTGGGAAACCCAAAATAACTTTACTGCAAGTTATCAGAAAGTCAATTCAGAACAGAATGGAGAGGTTTATGAAGTTGATCAGAAAGGTCTGCAGGTAGTGCTGACTAATACCTTCACCCTTCCCAAAAAATACACCGTAGAGTTGACGGGGAATTATAGGTCTCCCGTCATCAACGGATATTTTAATTGGCTGTCCAGAGGCTTTATCAATCTCGGAATTCAAAAAGAGTTTGAAAAAGCCGGGGTAATAAGGGTATCCTGCAATGACATCCTCGAAACCAGTCAAATCAGGTGGCAGTCATTTGAGGCCGCTGATATCGATTTTTCAGGTAGATTCAAATTTGAAAAAAGGGTATTCATGGCCACCTACACCTATAAGTTTGGAAACAGCAAAATCAAAGGAACGAGAGATAGAAAAGTAGGCTCCCAGGAAGAACAGCAAAGGGTTACCAATTGACCGGTGCCAATTTTTTATTGGGGAAAATAAGTCTATCCATTCGGGAAGAAAAGAGGTTTTTGATCCTTGAAGGGTTATAATAGCAGGACGAAAAGTTACATGCCGATTGCTATCTGCATTCACCCAGCCGTCACCAAAGGAGGAATCCGCTTACAGAGCACTGTAAACATCAAGTTGAATAGGATTTTAAACCTTCTTTTGTTCTCCTGCGGATTTAGAGAATGCTTATTATTATCTTTTTAGCTAGGGTACTATATTGTTGTTACACCTGAAGAAGTTTTTGGGATCATAAATTTGTTTTATCTGGCGTAATCGTCCGTAATTATCCCCGTAGGCAGCTCTGACACGGTCAGGCCCTTCATCGTTAAAAAGTGCGTTGACATAGACACCACTGCTGAAAAAAGGCTTCATGGCCTCGAAGAAATTTTTCGTCCAATCAATATGAATAGGAGACGATTCGGATTCATTCCATAATGATAAAATAATAAAATCATAGTCTGAGGTCCTTTGCATAAAGGCGGTTGAATCCTGAGCTACATTATTGATTGCCCCATGGTGGTGTTCGATAAGGATCAACGTCCTGGGGGAAGTAACCCGTAGAACTTGGTTTTTAATTACTTCAATGGCCTCATCGCTTAAGGAGGTGAGTTGGTTTGCTTTCCAATAACTGAATTGTCCATGGGGTGCCGCTGCATCTAGCATGGACTGCTGTTGGAGATAAGGCATGGTTCCAATCAAATCGGCCAAAGGGGGGCCAAATTCTCGCAGTGGAGCGATCAGCCTTTCGCCCTCGTTCAGGTCATGCCCACAGTAGCACAAAGCAAGGGCAACCATCGGAATACCTTCAGGGCTTGTCATGGCACAGGCATAGACGGTTAATTCATCAGGAGCATATTGGGTGAAACTTCGAAAAAACTTAAGTACTTCTACTATTTTCTCTATGGGGTGCAGGACCATGCCTCCAATGATATTTCCAACCTGATGCAACTGGAATTCAAACGAAGTAACAATTCCAAAATTCCCCCCACCCCCTCTGATGGCCCAAAAAAGATCAGAGTTTTCTTCAGGGCTAGCCTTCAAAACCTGTCCATCGGCAGTTACCAGTTCTGCGGATAGCAGGTTGTCACAGGTAGCACCGTATTTTCCCATTAACCAGCCAATCCCTCCACCTAAGGTCAAACCCGCAATACCCGTAGTGGTTACCGCCCCTCCGGTCACAGCCAATCCATGTTGTTGGGTTGCTTTATCAAATTCCCCCCATAAAACACCCGGCTGGGCGATTACCGTTCTCGTCGTAGGATTTACTTCGATACCTTTCATATTGGAAAGGTCGATGACCATCCCCTCATCACACATGGCAAATCCCGCAGCATTATGCCCTCCACCTTTTACGGCAACCAATAACCGATGCTTCCTTCCAAAATTGACAGCAGCAACTATATCGTCGACGTCAGTGCATTTTACTATACAGGCAGGTTTCCGGTCAATCATACCATTCCAAATCGCCCTGGATTCATCATAATTTTCCGAATCGGGCAAAATAAGCGTACCAGTCAATATGCTTCTCAATTCTTCCCATGCTAAAATTGGTAAGGGATCTTGCGCTTTTTTTGTTGAAGTGACCATGGAAATTTAATTTAAGTCAGAAATGGTTTGAAAACTTCAAAAGTCTCAACGGTGAATTTATAAAAATAACCCCTGAACGTGTTAGCACATATGTTTCAAATTATCGTACAATCGTTACATCCTTTAGATGGATTATAGTTCTTGGGCCTGAGTAAGATAGTGATTGCTGCCATTGGAGCTAGTTTGGTTTTCTCCCAGTATGGTTAAAGCCGTTGCCTTTAGTATCATTGCCTCCTTATCATTCTCTTCTAGTGCCAATAAGTTCTACAAGTTCACCGGCCCATTGGGGATCACATTCAAAAAGTGCCTCATTTGCATTTTCTCCTATTCTATTGACTCCTCCAACTAGTGGAACTCCGGATAGTATTAAGATTGGGGAAAGCCTTGTAATAATTGTTTCCTGGCATTAATAATTTTTTACCTGGCAGCCATTCATACAATTGATCTTCTGTTTCACTCGATGCGTATTGCAACACTACCTGAATCCCAGCTATTTCTACTTCCAAACGATCAGCAAATTTTTTTGTGGGGGGTACAAAACCCTTCATATCCACTTTGATCCATGGCCCAATTCCAGCATTAATAAATATTTCAGATGGAAGTGAAAGGCCAAACTGCCGGATAGCACGATCGTTTAGGATTTGAGCCAAATGAGTTTTGAAAATCCGCCATGGAATCAAAGTATAGATGACCACAAGCGGCATACGGTGGTGGCGAGTCTCCACCCAAACCGGCAAGCCCCGTATCCACACTGGCCGCTTTCCAAGCATCACCCAATAATCCTGCTACCATGGGGTTATGCTTGTTGCGATAATAATCCATATCAAATATTTTACCTTCCCCATTGGGGTAAAATGCACTGAGTTTAATCATTCCCTTTTACAAAATTTTGGTATTTAGTGTGGGTTATAGATTGATTTTCTGAATGTTGGTGTAAGTACTCGGAGGGAGTTACCCCATAATGCTTTTTAAAAATTCTGGTGAAGTAAGTCAGACTGTTAAACCCTAAACTATAAGCTACTTCGCTAATGTTTCCAGAATGGCATTCAAAAAGCATAACCGCTTTTTTGAGTCTGAAAGATTGTATGAATTCAGTAGGATGTTGGTTGATGATAGCTTTGAGCTTACGGTAGAGATTGGTTCGGCTCATGCCTATTTCCTTGCTTAAGGTTTCGACATCGAAATCGGGATTAGTATGGTGTTTCTCCATGGTGTTTAACAGTTTTTGAACAAACTTTTCCTCCATGGAAGTCTCGGTGATTTCTTTGGGATCCAAAGAAAATGAAGCTTGAAATTTTTCTCTTAATTTTTTTCTAGATTCCAGCAAGTTTTTAATCCTGGCTGAAAGTTCTTCGATTTTAAAAGGTTTAGTCAGATAATCATCAGCTCCTATTTCCAATCCCTCAAGTCTGCTGTCCATATCTGCCCTTGCCGTTAATAGGATAATTGGAATATGACTGGTAATATCTTCGCTTTTGAGCTTTTCGCATAAACAAATGCCATCCATATCGGGCATCATCACATCACTGACAATCAGCTCGGGCAGAGAATTCAATGCTGTATCAAAACCTGAAGTACCATTGTTTGCTTCCAATATCATATAGTCTTCCTGCAATTGTCCCCGCATAAACTTCCGTAGATCAACATTATCTTCCACCACCAATATTTTTGGCTTGTCGGTAATGGTTGATTGATCTAGACTATCTAACGTCGATGCGTAATGGGCCCTAAGGGCTAAAGAGGGGGAGTTATTTATGTTAAGCACTTCCGATATCTGACTCATTTCATGCGGCGTTGCAATTTTCAGAAGCATTTTTACTTTAAAAACGGATCCTTTTCCAAGCGTGCTCGTCACTGAGACTTTACCACCCATCAGGTCGGTAAGTTCCGTTACTAGGGAAAGCCCGATACCAGTCCCCTCGTAGGTTCTAGTTTTGGAAGATTCCTCTTGGTAAAACCGTTCGAATATATGATCCAATTTGTCTTTCGGGATTCCGATACCGGTGTCTCTCACTGTTACTGTTAACTTTAGACTGCCTTCTTCTTCGGCCCCCACGTCGGCCAGAAAACTTACTTCCCCTCCTTCCGGAGTAAATTTATAGGCATTGGACAAAAGGTTGGAGAAGATCATTTCAAGTTTAGGTGCATCGAAAGATGCGTATATCTCCTCTTCAGGCAATTCAATCTGAAAGAAGATTTCCTTGCTTTCAAAAAGTGAGATAAAAGAGCCTGTCAGACTCTCCAAAAAATCCGTTATATTACCTGGCTTGGGCTCAACTCTAAGTTTGCCTGATTCCAGCTTGGATAGCTCCAACAACTTATGGATCAGGGCGAGCAGCTTTGAAGCATTCCTTTCGATAAGTGCATAGGCCTCCCTCCTAAGGCTTAAATTCCCATCTTTCTTTTTCAGCGTATCCACAGTCCCTGATATTAAGGTCAGCGGTGTCCTGAACTCATGCGAAATATTGGCGAAAAATGCCGACTTGGCCTGATCCAGCTCATGCATCTTTTCCGCTTCAATATGTTGCAGTCTAAGATCGGTATTGATTCTTTCCCAATAAAGGATACTTTTCCTCATCAAATATAGGGCTATCATTGCCAGCGTAAAAAAAAGCAGATAGGCCCACCAGGTCTGCCACCATGGAGGCAGGATTGTGAGATTTAAGTTAATTCCCGATTGCGACCAGACGCCATCATAGTTGGATGCCTTTACTCTGAAAACATATTTTCCCGGACTCAGATTGGTATAGCTGACAAATCTTCGATCATCCGAATATATCCAATCCTGATCAAAATTTTCTAAATAGTAAGCATATTTGTTATTCTGGGCATTGACGAAACTCAATGCGGCAAATTCTATGGATAAAAAATTCTGATCATGGGCCAGAATAACATCCTTTGATTCATTCCAACTTGGCAAAGGGTTGTCAAATACAGTAAACTGTGTCAGCACCATAGGTGCCGGATTTGGAGCAGGATTGATTTTTTGAGGATGGAAGTAAACCACGCCATCGCTTCCCCCAAAATACAAGGTACCATCCTTCCCTTTGGTGCTGGAACCTGCGTTTACATAGCCAGTTGTAAAATGATGTTTTAATGAACCATAACCCAAATCAAAATTTTGAACTTCCTTACTGATAGGGTCGAACCGGCATATTCCCTTGTTGGTACTCATCCAAATTTTTCCTTCTTCATCTATTTCGACCCTGCTAATGGAATTACTGGGAAGCCCATCTTTTTTGGTAAAAGGAGAGAAGTGGCCTGTCTTTGGATCGTATTGGCATATTCCTCCTCCACTGGTTGCAAACCATAGGAATCCTTGTTTGTCCTCTATTATATGCCTGACCGAATGGCTGCTCAAACTATTGGGGTCATTTGGATTGGCAGAGAAATGTTGGAATTTACCCTCCCTGTTTTTATCCATTTTA
>DATHWC010000376.1:0-18447 GCA_035460985.1 Lunatimonas sp. | reverse complement strand
ACCCTGCGGATAAAGGTAAAGTAATCCCCCACCGTCCCGGGCAATTTATCAGTCTAAAGTTATTCTTACCTGAACTAGCCCTCAATCAGGCGCGCCAATACAGTGTTTCCAGCGTTCCCAGTGAGGAATTTTACCGGATTTCGGTGAAAAGGGAGTTTGGGAAAGAACCCAATACCAATGGAATGATCAGTAATCATTTACATGATTTAGTAAATGAAGGGGATATCATTGAACTCACCGCCCCTGCCGGCAATTTTACCCTGGATGAAAAGGGGAAAAACCCTCTGGTACTAATAAGTGGTGGAGTCGGAGTTACGCCATTGATCAGCATGTTTCAGAGTGCGCTGGAAAATAATCCCAAAAGGCCTATAACTTGGATCCATGGATGCAGAAATCAAGAGGTGCATGCCTTTGGGGATAAGGTCCTTGAATTAACGACTCATGATACTAATATAGAACAGTATGTGTTTTATGATCAGATATCAAAAAATGACACTGAAACAGGCGTGATTGAAGGGTCGGTAAATTTAAAGAAAATTCCCGCATTTGAAATAGAATCTGAAACGCAGTTCTATATCTGCGGCCCGGCTGGATTTATCAAAAAGCAATATCAGGATTTAGTAGAAATAGGCGCGGATCCTTCCGCTGTCTTCTTTGAAGAATTCGGCCCCCAACAGCTTTCATTAAATTAATACCCACTAAGGATAAGGACAATAATGGCCTGAAAATGGCCTTTGTTGTCCTTTTTAAAATATTCCACTCGGGTAAGTTTGACAACTCATAACCCTTAACTATTTAAACCATATAAGATATAAGGGCATATGAGTTTTGAAATAATATCATAATTTCTATCTCATTACTAAATATGACTTGGCTCGAAATCCGTAATTTTTAATTTTTAATTCGTGATTTTTAATTCATAATTCATCCCCCCTAACGAAACCTAGTATCTAGACTCACGGAACCTATCCATATCCAGAAAAATAAAATCCCAAGTATGGCCGTCAAAATCTTCTATCCTTCTTACCTGCATATAGCCCTCATCAATCATAGGTATCGGTTCCTTCCCCCCTGCTTTTAGTCCAGCTTCGACAATTTCGCAAACTGTATCCAAACTTTCGACCGGAAGGGTATAGGTAGCATTGGGATTATTGTTGGTTTCTCCGATTTCCTTTCTGCTGTATTGGTTGAATTTTTCGCGAGAAATCAGCATCACATAAATTTGTTCTGACCAAACCATGCATTTTTGGTGGTCATCGGTGAATTCGGGGTTATTTGAAAACCCTAACTGAGCATAGAAGTCCGTGGACTTTTCCACATCCTTTACCGAAAGATTAATAAATATCTGCTTTTTCATTGCTGTAAAATTGCGCAATTTTTAAGGTCTCATATACTCAGTTCCAACATCTGCAAAGAAAACCATCGGATAGAGAATTAAACCGTCAATCTACTACGTTTAAAATTGATTATAAAGGGGTTACATTGACAATCTAACGGGGGGTTTGCGTTACTTTTAAGAATCCGTAAAAATCCATTTACTGGTTCGAATTATTCAAATTAATATTTCTGTTCGCTCATTAATCTTTGTGTTGGAAGCAACATTTCCAATGCCATTTCAACCAAATGCCACTTAGGATTAAATCAAAAACAAATTTTATATGTAAACTTGTAAACAGACAATCTTGATATTCACTCTGCTGAAAATTTAATGCGTATTTTCCCCAGCAGTGAGCAATAACCTTACCTAATAAACCTAAACCTCAGAAAAAATGACTCAAAATTCACGCTGTAAATTTAGACTCCAAAAGGCGACTGGCGCCGTTTTTATTATTTTCCTCCTACTTGGATTAAGCTACAATACCATTGCCCAAGAAAGAGAATCTCGGGTAATCGAAGATGGCGGAACCGGCCAGTACAGCGCAATTATGGAAAAGGATCCTACATTGCCAACCCATACGATCTTTCGGCCGCAGGATTTGAGTGCCTTCGGAGATAACGAGAAGTTGCCAATTATAGCGTGGGGCAACGGTGCCTGTGCGAACTCACCGTGGGAACATGTGAATTTTCTAAGTGAAGTGGCGTCCCATGGTTTTCTGGTGATTGCAATTGGGCATATGCCCAAGGAAGGTGAGAAAGCTACAGGCAAATCGGTGTCGACGGAATTAACTCATGCCATGGATTGGGCAATTGCCAGAAATGAGGATAAAGAAAGTCCATTTTATGGGAAAGTGGATATCTCAAAAATTGCGGTAAGCGGCATGTCATGTGGGGGACTGCAAACCTTGGAAGTGGCCCCTGATCCCAGAATCACTACCGCAGTGGTTTGCAACAGCGGGGTCCTGTCTAATCCGAGAGGCGGTATGCCCGGCATGCCGAACGTCAGTAAAGATCAGCTCACGAAGCTGCACTCCCCTACCCTGTATTTGTTGGGTGGCGAAAAGGATATTGCCTATAATAATGGAATGGATGATTTCAAACGGATTGACCATGTTCCAGTATTTGTCGGAAATATGGATGTTGGGCATAGTGGCACTTATGCCCAGCCACATGGAGGAGAATTTGCCAGGGTGGCGACTGCTTGGTATAAGTGGCAACTAAAAGATGACCAGGAAGCTGGGAAACTGTTTACTGGAACCCCAAGCGGACTTGCCCAATCCCAAGAATGGACCGTGGAAAAAAAGAATATGCCTTAAAAGGGAGTTTATTCATGAGGTTTTAAAAATTAAGAACCATAACCACAAAACCCAACTCATCCTCCACGTTAACATTGTTCCAAAGCTTGCCATCCTTAATAAATGAACCTAGAGGTTCTTTTGGAAGTCCTTCAACTCCTGGCAGGTTTTAAAAACCTGCCAGGTCTTCTCACTAATCAACAAAATCCATTGGAACTTCTTTGTCATATAGCCTTCCCACCTCTGCCTTTACCTTGGTAGAGGGACTACCAATGCTAGGATTATCCCGTTCTCGGATTGCCTGGTCCGTTGCGGATTTGGCAATCTTTGTGGCTTTGATTCCATCGTCTGCCGTTGGCATATCTCCAGGTGTTTCATTTTGAAGCGACTTTAAAAGCTCCTCATACATCCCAGTGAAACTTTTTTCTGGATGCCAGGGAAGGTGTTGAGTACCATGAGAATTCCTAAGCTCAAAGGAATGCTCTTCTCGATTGTATCTTATCACCCCGTCTGTACCTATTATCTCATATTGAAAATTGGTTCTAGGCTCTTTGGAAGTAGTGTTATATGAAAAGCTCATTTCTACCATCGTATGTGCCCCGCAATTATGCGCCATATGCAAGTACATATGGTCGGGTGCTTCATAATCATCCAGCCAGACGCCAATCCCGTGCTGCCATTCCACTTCTGAGTCCAACCACCACCGGGCAAGGTCTATCTGGTGAACCCCACAATCAACCATGGGACCACCTTCAATCATTCTTCCTACTCTTAGCTCACTGTCTACTCTTTCTCCATTTTCATTCCAATGCCACTTGCCGTGCAGGTGCCAGTTATATATAAGCCTTAATAGCCTTACCTCACCAATTGCTTTTTCCCTTATTAGCCGATGTATATCCTTCGCACTTTGGCTGAATCGGTAATTGAACCCGGT
The DNA here is from genome assembly GCA_035460985.1 of Lunatimonas sp. Lineage (GTDB taxonomy): Bacteria > Bacteroidota > Bacteroidia > Cytophagales > Cyclobacteriaceae > Lunatibacter. The sequence goes on along the minus strand of DATHWC010000376.1, from coordinate 14,841 downwards.
AAATAACATCCGCCCAGCATCATTCATTACCTTTTCCATTTTTAACATTTCTTCCTCAGTCATGCCAAGAGGTTTTTCGCATAATACATGCTTGCGATACCTCGCTGCATCCATCACGTTTTTGTAATGGATGGGAGCTGGCGTACAAACAATAACCGCTTCAATACCCGACGAGAAAAATTCCTCTTCCGTAGGGTAAGCATGGGGAATATGAAATTGACGCTGCAGCTGGGAAGCCCTTGAAAAATCACGATCATAAAGGGCATAAAGTTGCAACCCCGCAACTTTTTGTATGGCGGGTATATGTCCAAATTCCGCAATCGCACCACAACCGATTATTCCTATTTTTATCATAATTACTATTTTGAGGGAAATATAATGACTTTAAAGTGTACGTATTTTTTTGAACTATGTTGATTGATATTTTAAAATCTTCAGATCGCCCCGAGGTATAATTCTCAATACGCGTATATTTATAGTATTTGTCAAAAAGAGTATGACGTAGAAGACCAAATTCAACTATTTTAAATTCTAGCTTATTATAGATAGTAATAGTTTTTTTATCACTTTTGGTGCGTCTAGATATTCATGCACAATATCTTTTGCCCATTGACCATGCCGGACGAAATCCTTGTTTATCTCTTCTATTGCATTTTTAGCTTCTTCGATGTTATTAAAGGCAAAAAAGCCTTTACCTGTAGGTAAGAATGCAGACCAACCTGTATCTTGAAGTACAACTGCCCGACCACTAGCCATATAATACCCGGACCGTTCCAAAAACATTCCTCCCCAGGTCTCCACATGGGCGTTTTTCGCAACTGAAAACTCAGCTTTCGACTGTGAAATATAATGGTGGTATTGGTCAACATTCCCTGAAATACTATCCGCACTTTTGACTTTCCAGCCTTTTTGATTTAATAATTCTATCGGAGCTCCACTAGAAACTGCAATTTCAAAATTTGTATTAACCATTAAAAGAAGGTCCATGAACTTTTTGAACTCCATATCCTTCATGCCATAGATCTTACCATTATAATTAAATTCAGGATTTGCCTTCCAACTCATTACAGTTGTAAATGGGGACTGTCTTCTTGGTGTACTTGGAATTACCACTTCTGTAAGAACTGGACAAAAGGTATGAATCCAATTTAGTTTTAAATCAGGCGCTTTGAAATTGTTGGATCCTACGTTTAGTCCCATTGAGACATAGACATCGTAGGAAGGTACATTCCCACCGTTTTTTACCAAGTTTTCTATTCCAATTTGATTCCATCCGGGCTACCCATTATTTAATCATTGCTCCGGCAATAATTACTCTTCCCATGCAGTTCTATTATATTCCAATAACATTTAATATTTTATTTAAAACTTTTTCGGCATCGAAATAATCCCCAACAATTTCCTTTGCTTTTTTGGAATGGTGCTCATAGTTAGAAATCACCGCCTCGATTGAATTAACTGCCTCATCAATATTTTCAAAGGCAAAAAGCCCCTCTCCACAGGGAATATGTTGCGAAAAACCCGTTTCTTGGCTAATGACAGGTCGCCCCTTCTGCATGTAATACCCTGCACGCTCACCAAACCAACCTGATTTGGTGGCTACAAAAACATTTTTGGCGATGCATAATTCTCCTTTTGAAGCGGCCAAATAATCGTGGTAGTCTTTGAGGGTGAAAGAAATCTCGCTGGCCTTTTTAATTTTCCAACCATTGGATTTAAGTAGTTTAACGGGTGTTTTTGGTCCTGGAACGGCTATCTCAAGCGACTGATTGGTCATGGAAGGTAATTCCATAAACTTTTCAAATTCTTTATCCTTTTGACCATAGACTTGGTTTGAATAAGTTACTTCTTTGTGTGCTTGCCAACTCATAACTGTGGTAAACGGAGCATCCTTCGCTGGGGTAATTTGAATCGAGTTATCATTCATTAGCAAAACAGGTACAAGGGATTTCTGCCAATCTATACCCGCGGTTGGAATTATATTTCCAGACTTTCCAATATTTAAACCATCGGTAAAATAATAGTCATAGGCTAAAAGCGAATTGCCTTTTTCCAAAAGATTATGAAGTTTTATTTGAAACCAACCCGGTTCCCCATCAAAAAAAGCCTTTACAGGTACTTTTTCTGATCCCTCTTCCCAGCTACCCCATTCGAGATCTAAATATAGATCAGCGTTTTCAAATATCCTTTTAAGTTCATTTTTGGACATCCCGTAGTAATTCCCTTCTAAATCCTTGAAACACCAAATATGATCCATATCATAATTCCTAAAGAGTCTTTTTAGGTAATCCACCCCAAAACTGGCATCATTAGTCATTTCTTTTTTTTCCATGTTATAACAGGCATTTTCCCATTCGCATTTTTCGACGAAATAGACTTGATGACCCAGACGCTTTAAACCTAGAATCCAGGCTAAAACAAATTGAACCAATCCTGCTACAGGATATTTTGCGATGGATCCATTTAGTATTATTCTCGCCATATCAATTTTTCAAAATTAGACAGTGTATAGATTTATTTTAGATTACTTGGGACATCCATTTTGGTAATTTGTCCATTTTCATTTTCAAGGTTGATACGAAAGCCTAGATGTTCATGCTTGAGGTAGGGGTTGTTAAATGTCAGTTTAGTTTCAGTACATGAATGATCGATTGATAATTCAAATTGAGAACCGATAAATAATGTATCTAGATCTATGAAGTGGTCTATTCCTCTAGCTTTCCATTCGGCCAACATACTTTCTAACCAGTTCACCTCTTGTTTGTAGATATCAAAATCATGGAAATAGCCTATTACGGGTACACTTTCTTTAGCCCATAAAAAATCTGTTTGATCTAAGTAAGGAGCGCATATGTACTGAGACCAACATAGCGTATTTTCAAACTTAATTGCCTGATAATAGCTGCTAACCATTTTCCAGTCGTTTGCTAAAATCTCTTTTTGATCCTGCATGTTAAACTCTTCTCCCGGAAAAATAAATACCATTGGATCACGGTCCCAGAATTCCCTTAAATGATCTTTTGCTTTCCCCAAAATTTGATTCTTGCCAATAGGGTTTGCCCCTGACACACAGGTAAATTTACCAAACTCCCTAAACCAGCAAATATTGGTATGTTTGTCCGGAGACTGGTCCCATGTTTCTAGGTTTGGATGAATGTGGGTGAAGCCATGTGCAGCAATTTGTATCAGGCCTTCCTTTTGAAGTTCTCTTATTGCTCGATATTCCTCGGTAAAATTATAGGTGTTTCCTTGATGTTCCAGGACTATTTTGGCGGAGGGGTACACTTTTAGTTTTCTTGAAAGAACTTCTCTACCATCCACCCATAACTTTGAACCAATAAGGCTTGGGTCATCTACCCAGCCATTTACGTATCCTATACTTAGTCTTGCTTTGTGGTTTCTGAGAACTAAACCCAGCTCCTTCCAGCGTTCTCCGGATAATTTGTTGCATGTATCATACATTCGGTTATGAATGGTTTCTGAGCTACCAGGATCATCCATGCGTAACGCCATGGTGCCTGACCAATCAACCCAAGCTATTGGTTTTTTGATCTTGTTTATGAGCAATTTCCTTAAACAATCATAAAATCTTATGTTTTGGTCAATTAATTCCCAAATCTGGAAACCAATTACCAAAATTTTGGAATTGAAAAATTGGTAGGTAATCAATACATTACCATTGCTTGATGTCCATAATGGTTCTGCAATTTTATTTGAGGTTAGAGAAAAAGTATTAATTTGCCCGGTCAGCTTATGCTCAAAATTACAGGTATCAGACTTCATTTTTATCCAATCAACCTTTTCTCCCCTCGAAGAAATATTGACGCCTATTGAAGTTAGTATAGATTTATCCAAAACTCCTGGTTTTAGGACAAGCAGTATGTGATATTTTTTTAATTTGCTTTCAATATATCCCCAAATTTGGGGATCAAAAATGGGTGTTTCGCAAGCTATAACTATGCACTTGCAGTCTGATTGTATTGTTTGATTATCAATTAAGGAAGGGTGCACCACCTCTGATTTCCATCCCAACATCCTTGCGAAAAAAAACCATTCCAAGGGATCCCTTTGACCAGCGGAAATCCAGGCTCCGGATCCCCAAATCTTTTTCTTTGGGGAAACAATTTGGTGGTCTGAAACAACAAGGAAATCTGCCATCATTCAATTTGTTTTTTGGTTAATGACAGACAGAAATCCACTATCCAGAACATCTCCTACCGCCCTGAAAGAGACCATACTTTCGGCATAGTTCCTTATGTTTTCACGAAATCCCGCAGTTTGCGGGCGGTTTTCTAGCATGGTGCACAATGTCTCCAGCATTTCACTGTCATCACCGGGTTCGAATAGCCAACCTGTTTCATTGGGAATCACTAAATCAGGTATACCGCCAACTCTTGAGGATAAAACAGGTGTCCCACAAGCAAATGATTCTCCGATTACAGCGGGGGATGCTTCCCGCCATGAAGCTAGCCAAAGGCATTCAGCAACATTGTAATAAAGTGCTTTTTGAGAATCCTCTTTTATCCAACCTGTAAAAAAGACTCTTCCGGGGATCAAGCTGTTTGCCCTGCTTTTTATTAAATGCTCATCCAAGCCACTTCCTATCAAAATAAAATCTACATCTTCAAACTTTTCAGACACTTTCTGAAAAACATGGATCATGTGACTTATCCTTTTCACTCCATCCTCAAACCTCCCTACAAACAAAAGATACCTTCTCGAAGGGTCTATGCCAAGCCTCTCGCAAGCTAAGGTTTTATCCATGATTTGATAAACAGTCATATTAATGGGAGGGCGGATAACTGCTGTATTTTGAGGGTGTACCCCATAATTGTTAATAAGATTACCAGTTTCTCGTGCCCCGGATGAAAAGATAAAATCCGCTTTTGAAATGGAATATTTTTTTATGCTTTTACCTAAATACCGGGAAGACACACTTCCTGAGTGAAAAGTAACTAATGGAACATTCAATAAGTAAGCATAAAAGAGTAAAACATCATACCTTCCACTGCAATAGTCTTGCACAAAAATCACATCTGGTTTTTCAAGAAAAAGTCTTCGTGATAACTGGAATGAAAAGGGGGATAAATAGGAGGCAATGGTAGCATAAATGCGGTAAAACTTTTGCCATCGCCAAGCAAACGAAGGAAGATAAAATAACTTCCAGATCATTCTATGCAACAAAGAGCTTTTAATAAATCGGATTTTACAACCGACCTTGGCATGTACTATCTCAGATGTCTCTGGCTTGATCACATTCATATACCAAGTAACATCACCTATTTTTTCCTGAATGATCGTTAACCAGGCATGGTTTGCCGTGTTGTCCCAGTCAGCAAAAGTTGTTTGGCTTATGCTATAATGGGTATAAAAGTCTTCAAAAACATCAGGATAGTCGAAAAAAGCTATCTTGATTCTTTTTCTGGAATTGGAAGACAATGACGATAGGCGGCCCATTGGATTAAATTTTGAGTTAACTGATGTTTTTTATGCCATTTAATTTTCAATAGATTTGTTTCGAATAGGTTCGAAATCGGTATTTATAAAGGTCTAATCCTCTAGGATAATTTACAATTTTTCATTGAATTTGGTGGATTTTACATGCTTGAACAGATTAGTTGTTCAAGTACTATCCTGGAATCAAAATAAGCATCAGCCAATTCCCGTGCTTTCTGGCAATGTATGGAGTAATTGCCTATTACGTCATTTAAAGCCTCCATTGCAGTTTCGGTATTATGAAAGGCCAATAGTCCTGCTCCAGATTCTAAATGCTTAGTAAAACCAGTATCCTGCGCCACAACAGGCCTTCCGCTTGCCAGATAGGCTGCACTTCTTTCGCTAAACCAGCCCGTATGACTGATTACATAACCCTCTTTACAAATGCAAAACTCACCATAAGACTGTTGTATGTATTCTTTATAAGGTTGGAGGCTTTTCGAAATAGTAAGTGGATTGATAATATCCCACCCAAATTTTCGTAATTCCTTTCTTGGAGCATTTGGACTTCCCAACGCCAGTTCTATCCTAGCTTGGGTTTTTGATGGAAAATCAAAAAATGGAAGAAAAGAAGCGGATTTCATCCCGTAAGAAACGCCATTAAATATCATACTTGGATAGCTTTCCCACTGTATAATGCTCGTGAACTTTTTCCTTACTTCCTGGAATAAATTATTCCAATCATCCATAACAATTGGTTGTCGAGTCGCTCTCCAAGTAAACCCATCTTTGGGAACCTTGGATGCTCCTGTTGGGATATTTTCCCCAAAAGTAAGCCATCGATTATGTAGTTGGCTCAAACTAAATCTTTCTTTAGATTGAAGATTTCTGATTTGGGTAAACAATGGGTCTGTGTCAATAAGTACCCTGATGGGAATGGATAAATGCCATTCCCGCAACATATTGGAACAGGAAAGGTTGATCAGAATGTCAAAATTTTTCGTGTCAATAAAGGATTTTTCCCCATCATTGGTATACCACTCATTTTTATGTTTATTATAATAGGCCCAAGGAATGTCGATTTTTAAATAATCCAGTGATCGTTTTAGATATTTCAACCCATAGGTTGGATCCGAATCAGTTATTCCTTGATCGGGATGATAACAACAATATTCGCTATCCCCACTATCTTCCATATAATAAACCCTATGATTTAATGAATCGAGCCCTTTCACATATTGGAGGTGGTGCCAGGTCATGCCGGCAAAAGGGCCCCTTACAATGTACCCTAAAACCAGGATGTTTAAACGAGATGAAGATCGGCTATAATCCAATTTCTGACATCATTTTGTGTAACACCTTGTCAGCAGCCAAATATTCCCTTGCAATCTCATAAGCCGCATCCGAATGCGTTGTGTACCCTAGACTGACTGCTTCGACTGAATCTTTGGCACTGTCGAGATCGGTAAACTTGAATAGACCCTCCCCCACGGGCAGGGACTCACTAAAACCCGTGTCTTGAAGGATTACAGGTTTTCCCATTGCAAGGTAAGCAGCACTTTTATCACTAAACCAACCTGTTTGGTTTTTCACAAACACTTCTTTACAAACGCTGAACTCCCCGGATGATGAAGCGATGAAAGCCATGAACGTATTTACGTTCATGGTGATACTTTTTCCAGAACTAATTTTCCAACCATTTTCCTCCAATAATTTTCTAGGAATATCTTTCCCAGATAAGGCCAACTCAAATTTTGTCTGGGATATGGTAGGTAGGCGAATTATTTTTTGAAACTCCCTATCCTTCTGGCCAAAAATTTCACCTTTATAATTGATTGGTTTATGGGATTTCCAATTCATAACGGTTGTGAACCGTTTATTATGGACATAAGGAGTTTTATGGTATATATTTAAATCAACAGGATGAAAAACGTGTCTCCAGTTTAAGCCCAAGCTTGGTGTAGGATTGCCCTCCTTCCCTATATTGCACCCCACTGTATAGTAAAAATCATATTTATCGAGCTGTTCTCCATTTTCGATTTTATTCGCCATTTTTATTTGGGTGAATCCAGGCTCTCCATCCAAAAATAAAGTTTTACTGCTTCGGCTGGCCTCTTCCAGCCAGGCTCCGTGGGTTCCCATATCAATAAAAATGGCTGCATTTTTGAAAACCTCACGTACTTTTAGTTTGGAAAGGCCGTAATAGTTACCATCAAAATCTACGAAACACCACTTTTCGGCTAACCCATATTTTTTCAATAGTTCACTTACCACCCTTAGTCCATAAGAACAATCATTACTCATGACTTCGATACTTGGGTCGTAGCAGGCATTCTCATAACCGGATTTCTCCACGAAGTAAACATCATATCCAAGGGATTTTAATCCGGTCAAATATTGTAATACCCAAGAAAGCATCCCCCCCAAAGGATATCTAAACATATATGAACCTAGAACAACACTGGCTTTACTCATTATTTTTGGAGTTTAAGAAATAATTTTCAAGTTCATCTCTCATTTCCTGTACACCTACTCGTGCCCTCTCCTTTGATCGTTTTATCGTGTTCGAAATGCCAGGATGCAAGCAATTATTTAAGGTGAGTGATAAGGTTTTTTGGTTGGTATCAGTGACTGACAAAATGTAAGGCCAACCGATTACTTTCGCTTGACTGGAAATTTTGGCCCCACCATCAATGGGGTCAATCGCAATAACGGGCACCTCATTTTTTAATCCCAAAACCATCCCATGAAGCCTTGTGGTAATAATAATATCCATTTTGGAGATAAGACTTTCTATAGCCAAAGAGGAATTGAGTCCAAATGCATTGTTTTCCAAAGAGGTATCAATGTTGACCACTGCTAATTTCTCCCTGGATATAAATAAATCTATTTGCTCATGGACAAGGTCATGCATGGCCTTGGTTCCATATTCCTTTTGCTTGTGTGCTTTTATAAGACCAACCAAAGGTGTCGATATCGGTTTCGATCCAAATGTAATATCAGGCAGGGTCCTTCTATCACTATCTCTTTCAAGCAGCAAATCAAAGGGATTCCAATCGGTAAGGGGTTGTAATAAACTTAAATTGACCCCCAGTAAATGTGCGTTTTTAAATTTGTCCAACATTGTATTCACTGGCCAGCCATTGCCAAAAGGACCACAAATAAAGATTAAATGGGTATAATTCTCTTCGGAAACCTTTTGCCAATCGAGTCCTGGAAGCTCATCCTGATTACTAGCTGTATGAAAAGGAATTTTCAGCTCCGTTAACCAGCTACTAACCACGTTACATGCAAGTAGGTCTCCCGCTGTAGTACCCATTCCCTCAAAACTGAACCATCCTGCTAATAATACCCTCATACTTTTCTGACTTTAATAGATGATGCGATTTCGATAATTCCATTAAGAATTTTACCTGAATCAAAATACTCTTGGGCTATTTCCCTGGCTTTACGGCGGTGGAATTCAGGATTAGCATTCACCTGATTTATCGCATCTATCGCCTCTTCCATTGTCGCAAACGCAAACAAGCCCGCACCTGTCGGAATTACTTGGTCGAATCCGGTGTTTTGAACGATTACCGGCCTTGAAGCAGCCAAATAACACGCAGACCTGCAACTAAACCACCCGTTTTTATCGACGACATAGCCTCCCTTGGCAATACTCCACTCCCCAAAAGAGTTGGTTATGAAGTTTCTGTATGCTTCTGGTCCGGAGCAGACACTATTTGCATCTACTACCTCCCACCCATATTTTTCCATTAGTTTTTTGGGTGTTCTTGTCAACTGGCCATATTCAGTGTCAAGTATGTTGCTATTCCAATCATCATGAATCAATTCAGAAAGGGCAATTTTGAAGGTAGCGTTCGGATATACTTTGGGAAGCTTAATGAACTTTATGAATTCCGTATCCTTTTGCCCGTAAACCACTCCATTATGAATTAAGGGTTCATAACTTGTCCAGTTCATTATGGTTGTAAATTGATGCTTACCTGCGGTTTCATTATCCCATTCCGACAATACAATAGGGCTCCTAGTAGGATGCCAATAAAATCCACCCGCATCTTTTCTGTCATGCAAAAGCTCACCAAAACTAAATTGCAGATCATGAAGATTAACCCGTTGAAAAAATTCAGCTTTCCTTAAATTAATTTGAGTAAATCCCGGATCGCTGTCTATATATACCATTTTGCTGGCAGCTTTATAGTGTTCCGGGTGCTCTAAAGTCCCGCTAATATTTATTAGCAGGTCTGCGGTTTTTATTATTTCTTTTCTTTTTTGGGAAGAAAGACCGAACCACTGTTGGTTTAAGGGAAACTTGTATGCCCAATTATCTCCCAAATTGTATTTATTTAAAACTGATTTTATATGGGAAATATTTGCCTCACAGGATGCCGCAACCCAATCATTTCCAGATTCCCCACCTCCTAAATTATAGGGCCATTCACCCGAATCTTCAAAATAGTAAACTTCATGTCCAAGTTTGCTCAATCCTAAAACATATTGTAGATAGTCCCAGGTGACCCCTCCCAATGTCCAGTGTTGACCTATAAGCCCTGTCACGATAATCCTTAACCGCTCATTCATGGTAAGACTGCTTAAGTGCCTTGATTTTCATTTCAATAGCTACACTATTAAGATTTTCAATGATTTCTTTAATTTTTCCTTTTTCCATTTGGATAATTAAATCACATTCTTTAATGGTGTCCAGCCTATGGGTTACTAGGAAACTTGTCCTTCCGATCATGAGTTTTTCCATTGATTCCATAATGAGGGCTTCCGTGTTTATATCCACTGCACTTGTAGGTTCATCGAGAATAAGAATAGGAGCATCCTTTAAGAATGCTCTTGCAATTGAAATCCTCTGCCTTTCCCCACCCGAAAGTTGCATTCCCCTTTCACCTACCGTGGTTTCATAGCTGTCGGGTAACTCAGAGATGAAGCTATGGGCATTTGCTGCCTCTGCGGCTTGAATGATTTCTTGCCTAGTCGCCCCACTTTTTCCATAAGAGATATTTTCGTAAATACTGGTTGAAAATAATACTGGTTCCTGAAGGACGATGCCAAACTGATTTCGGTAATCAGAAATCTTATAGGACTTTATATTCTTACCATCTAAACGAATCTCGCCGGAGGTAGGGTCATATAGCCTAGAAAGTAAACTCAGGATGGTAGATTTTCCAGAACCAGTGGTACCAATTATCCCAACCTTTTGTCCTGGTTTCACCTTAAAACTGATTTGTTTTAATACAGGCTGATCTTTTTTATAATAAAATCCGACATTTACAAACTCCACCGAGCCCAGAGATCTTTCCATGGAAATTGCGTTTGGATTTTCCTTCACATCCTGTTCTTCGTCCAAGAGGCCTACTACTCGTTCAAGACTAGCAAAAGAGGATTGTAGATAATTAACCTGTTTACTGATGGAGGTCAAAGGGCCGAATAGTTGTACTAAATACGCCATAATTAATACCAAATCTCCCACTGTAATAATTCCATCCTGAACAAAAACTGCGGCAGTATAGAGAAATAAAGCTGTTCCCCCCGCAATCAACAGGCCGACCATGAGATCAAAAAGCCCGCCTATTAAAGCTACCTTTAACTGGCCTTTAAGGGCAACTTGAGATTTTTCGTAGAACCGTTTTTGCTCGTGATTTTCCATTACAAAAGATTTAACAACCCTGAGTGATGAAAGGGACTCGTGAACAACTGCCATGGCAGCACTCTCGGATGCCTTTACCCCGGACCAATTGTCCTTTAACTTTTCGCTGGAGTATTTGGTAAAATAAGACAGGAAAGGAATAATGGATAATGCAATGAGGGCTAATTTCCAATGGAAGGAAATCAGGATGAAAATCATGCCGGAAATAGTAAACAAAGCAGTTAGTAACGGTGATAATGCATTCAACACCAAGTCGCGGATAGCAGCGGCATCATATTGAATACGGTAAACTGAATCTGATACCCCGACGCTGTCATGGTATACCATCGACAACCTTTGAATTCGGCCAAATAAAGCGTTTCGAAAAGCTAACACAATCTTTTCCCCCACGTATGATTGTAACACCCAAAGGAATAACCCTTGCAGATTCTTTAAAAGGCTGATTCCTATTATCATCCCTGCTGCAAAAAGTAAAATTTGATTGAATCCGAAACCCTGAGTTGCCGGGAAAAGGTTTTGAATAAACCCCGGCAACGGTTCATCGCCAAATGCAGAGTCTATCACAATTTTCAAGGGTAAAGGATTCAATAGAATCAAAGGGGTAGATAGCAGGTTAAGGAGCAAGGTAACCACTATCAGGGCAAGGTAAGGTTTGGCGTAGGGGGCTACTTTAGAAAAGACATACCACATGGTAGTACCCTGTTTATTCGGCATGTTTCTGTTTTTTAATGGCCGCGGAACAGCACCCTGAAGCTGTATTGATATCCCAATAAATTCTACCTGTCAAAACCAACAGTAACGATAAAAAAAGCACAGCTGAGCCAAAGCCTCCGTCCAAGGAAGAAAAAAGTACAAGGGAAGCTGTCACGGCCAAAGAATATTTTGAAAATTTGGAGAGATATGGAGTAAGCCTGTATCTCAAATACTGGCTCCCTTTAGGATGATCTTCTGATGCCATTAGTAATTTTACCCCCCCAAATGCACCTCCTTTTATACCAATATCCCACCTATCGAAATCTCCACCCCTAAATACTGAAGGGTTGATTTCTTCCAAGTCTTTTTCCAAGGTCTCTAACCTAACCTCTGGAGACAACCAAGACTCCGTCCAAACCGAGAATCTTCTGTTTAATCCTTGTGAAAAATGGGTGGTTCCATGTCTCCTCCACGGAGTAAGGTCACTGCTTATTCTACCCAATAGCCTCGCAATCGGTTGAATGGTGAAAAGAAATAAAACTGTGCTATGAAACGCAAATTTTTTTATTCTATTCCTGATATTAAGAGGGGTTGTATTTATCTTTAATATAGGAGGTAAGATGACTGTCAAGGGTAGGGCGCATAGAATTAATCCAACAACAGCAAAAAGAAACAAGGATGGCCATATAAACCCAAAAAGAGAAAGGGTAAAACAAAATGCGCACAGCAAGTACCATTCTGGCATTAGACAAAAAGACAATATGTGTATTTGCCCGACCTCATATATTGATTGAAAAGGAGCTGTCCCCCAGATTCCGCCATAAATTCTTTTATGACTTAAAGAATCGAAAAAAGCCATGCCATCCCCATAAATTTTACCCTGCCAGGTTCGATGACCAAATTCATTGTATTTTTTTGGCCATTTTTTTTCCAAAAAAGCCTCTGCTTTTCCATAAAAATACTGTTGTCTCCAATAACTGGATATAGTCTTTCTTCGATGATGCCAAACTAGTGCAGATGGTGAAAAGCCTATATTTTCGCCCATTTCCTGCAAACGCCAGCAAACATCGACATCGTCCCCCGCTATTCGGAACAAGGGGTCAAACCCACCTATATTTTGCAGGGCACTTTTCCTAAAGGCCATGTTGCATCCTGGAATATGTTCGGCAATCCGATCTCCATAAAGTACGTGCGTGGGAGACCCCGGAGCGTAATTCACACAAGAGGCCTTAAATCCCAAATTTTCAGGAGATATATTAGGCCCTCCAATAGCTGCGAAATCCGAGTTATTAAATTCTTGAACCAAGTAGTTCAACCAATCTTGGTCTGGATAAGCGTCTGAATCGATATAAGCGACAATTTCTCCCTTTGATGATCTCATCCCTAGGTTTCTTGCAGCACTTAGACCGTTATTTGGGGTTCGAATTAGCCGTACATCAAATTCAGAAACTAATTCATGGGTACCGTCCGTTGAGCCATCGTCCACAACAATAACCTCAAAGAAAGGGTAATTTAGCTTTTGAATTCCTTCCAAGCATTCTTTTATTGTGGAACAACCATTATAAACGCATACCACAACGGATACCAAAGGCCATTCTGATGTTTGCGAAAAAGGATTCCTTTCGAAGGCGTCTTTAACGGCTATTAATGCCGGTTTCGGATCCCTTTCCCTATTGGTTAACCCAAACGCCCAATCATACACTTCCTCTTCTCCCCTATACCATTCATCGGTCCACGAAAAAATAATTAAACCTACACACCCTGATTGGAATACCGAGTCTATCTGCCAACTGAGGGATTCTGCTTGGTGGGAAAGTCCATTTCTCATACTATCCAATCCGATTTCGCCCATGAGCAAAGGACGGTTTCCGGCAAGGTTTTGAAGTCGATACAGGTATGGCTCCAATTTATCTTTCGATTCAAGATAAACATTGAAACTTAGAATATCCAAAAAGGATAAATCCAGGTATTCTGTCGTAGGATAATTGACATAGGTGACAATAGCGTCAGGAATTTCATCCTTTACAAAATTATATATGGATTTTAAGTACTTCTCAATTTTTCTTTTTCCGATCCACCTGACCAAACTGGATGGAATTTCATTCCCAATTGAAATACACAGTAAAGCTGAATGGTTTTTACAGGCTTCTAATTTTTCTCGAATTATAGAAAACAGGTCAATCTTTTTTTCTGTATCAATAAGGTAGCCTACATATTGCTCAGCAGAAAGGCCAATCATTACTTTTAGTCCATGTTTTTCCGCTATGTCAAGAAGATGACGTGGGGGGCTTGTATGAGGGATTCTTACTGTATTTATGCCATTCTGACACATTTGTCTAAAATCCTTTTCTAACCTTTCCTTATCTTGGTATTCACAACCAAACTCATCAGGCCTAAACGCACCATATGATACCCCCTTAATAAAAAACTTCTCCTCTCCTATATAGATAAATTTACCAGCAACCCTAGGTTTTAGATTTAAAATGTTAGAGGGCCCTTTTTGATTATGCCCATTATACATCAGGTGATGAGGATAGGTGATTTCTGTAGTTAGTGGTAGTGCTTTTTTTGTTTCTAAGTTATCCATGAAGTTAAAGGGGTAAATGGGTCATACATTTTCGTTGAATAAATATTAATAAATCATGAAATAAATTGATTTTTACTAAAATGATTGGTTCCCTCGTTTTTTTAAATCTCTCTTATTCAAATCAAATAATATATTATTCATCCAAATATCTCCTATAGAAATCAAATATGCAAACCAATTCAAATATAAAAAAAAGTATTTTAAATAATTATTTTTGCATTTTATAATTATAACAATTACTTTTCATTTTAGTATGAAACGAAGACCTTTAAAAAAAAATTAATTGAAATATTTTTCCAAATGATATACTTTTTCAAAAAATTATAATATTAAAATGTATATTTTTACTTTTTACATGATTTTATAGACAAATAGGCAGTTTGTATGCATTGGACAGACATTAACTAGGAGGACCCGGAATTGAGTAAATGTGTTATTTTAATTTATTATTCGGAAACCAAAGCTA
>DATHWC010000375.1:0-3436 GCA_035460985.1 Lunatimonas sp. | reverse complement strand
GGCGGCTTCCAAACCCGGAAATTTCACACCTGATGTGGTATTGGAAGAGAAGTGTATTGAGGTAAATAGAGGTGAAAATCAAACCTCTTTTTCCTTTGATTATGAGTTAGTTGAACCAGGTTATCTCTTTCTCGCCTTTCAGGCAAATTCTTTGGTGGAAGTGAAGAGTACCCAACAGCGGGTTAGTGGTCTGCTGACGGTTTTTCAAAAATTCAATAAGGCAGTGGCAGTTAGTAGTAGGCAAGAGCCTCCTGAGTGCATAGGGATAGATGAGTTTGATTTCTGGCTGCCGGAGCGTCGGCCTGGTGGGCATAATCTTGCCATCACTTTCAGTAAGCCGTTGGATATATTCCCGACGCAGCATCTGACCAATGGAGTATTTAGACCGTCCTTACTGTCAAACTGTTGGGTGGCGGACCCATCGGATAGTGAACCATCACTTGATATAATCTGGGATAAAAAACAGAATATCAGTGAAATAAAATTATTCTTCGACACCGATTCGGATCATCCCATGGAATCGACTTTAATGGGACATCCGGAATCGGAGATTCCTTTCTGTGTGCCTTACGTTAAGATTTGTGCCGGAACTGGCGATCTTCTCGCTGAAATCAAAGATAACCATCAATCCGTTTTTACGCTGACATTAAAAGAAGCAGTAGAAACGCAACAGCTTAAAATTTATCTACAACACCCCAGTGCGCAGGTACCTGCTTCGCTTTTTGGAATCCTTTGTTATTAAAAGCAACTCTCCTATGAAAATTACTCAAGTTACAGTACTGCTCTTTTTCCTGATAGGAAGTGTTGGAATCGTGAATTCCTTTGGCCAAAATAACCTCTCCCTGACAGGTCAGGCTACGGCAAGCTCAAGTCAAAATCAATCAGCACCAAGTTCAGCAATTGATGGCGATCCGAATACCTTTTGGTCCAGTGAAGCGGAGGACCGCAATGCCTGGCTTACGGTTCGCTTGCCAGGAGCTACTGAACTAACCCGCATTTCAGTTCAATTCGGGCCAGAACGAAAACCGAACAGCAAATTCCACCTCCAATACCTATTAAATGGGGAATGGAGAATTGTTGAAACAATTGAAAATAACAGGTCTGAAAGTGTAGATATTGTGTTAAAGAAGGAACTATTGACAGACAGAATTAGACTGGCCGCTGCGGATCAGCAACCCATGCAGGTGATTGATTTTAGTCTGTTTGGACAGGTATATGTGGATACGGTAGATTTGGCAGCAAAACCTATCTTAGTTAATCAAAGTGGCTATAATCTCTATAGGCCAAAACGTTTCTCCGCGCCGGAAATAAAGGATCAAACCCCCTTTGTTATTTCAGAAGTTGGATGCGAAAAGGTACTGTACGAAGGAGTGATCCAAGGTGGAAAGGGAGACTTGTCCAGATTCAATCCTACCTCTCATGCCGAATATAAGGTCAAGGCAGCAGGAGAGGAATCCTTTCCATTTCGGATAGGACCCAACTGGTTGGAAAGAGTATCCTACAGAGGAATGCTGGACTTTATGATTGGTGCCCGGCATTATGTGGGCAACGTGACTGATATTAGGCCTATATCCTTTGAATGGAGGGATGGAGATTTTTTCAACTGGGCGATGCAGAGCCTTGTAGCGATGTATCTTTCAAACCCAGAGGCCTATGAGCGGATGGAAGTGACATCAGCGTATGTTCCAAACGAATCTTTTCCAGAAAAATACAGGGGATTTTGGGGTGAACTGGATGCGCATGGCCCAAAAACCCCCGATATCATACAACTCATTCATTGGGATGCGGATGTTAAAGTATCAAAAAAATTGGATCATGAAATGCAAAAAGCCGAACTGGCTCATTTTTTATATGCCTGGCCATATTTGAAAAAATGGCTCCCTCGACAAAATTTCGATGCTGTCTATGCTTATGCCACCTCTGTTTGGGAAAAAGCAGATGTATCCAAGCATTCACTTTCCCAATATGACCTTAGTCCCGAGCACAATCTGCTGGCTTTAAAAACGCAATTGGGAACGACAAAAGGAGAGATGCCTCCCGGGTTTTCCATTATCCCCAATTTGATGATGTATGAAGTCACCATTCGGGAAGGAGCTACTGATGCGGAAAAGTACTTTCAGGCGGCGTATAATCAAATGGATTGGATGATTGAAAACTTGGACTGGCATGATCCCATGACCACCAAGGGGCAGCGAATGTCAGAACACATAACCATGCGGGCATTTGCATTTTTCCATACGCAGTATCCAGACAAAGCACCGAAAGGGTTAAGTGAAAAAGTGGATGAGTGGGCCAAAATTGCCATTTCCCGTTCGGACAATATGTGGGATTTCCGCAAATACGATGAAGATGAATGGACTCCTCCCGGTTGGAATGAGACAGGAAATATATTGGGTTTTCCCGCTTCTGCCTTTGCCGCAATGACGGTATTGGAGGATTCAGAATTAAAGGAACAAATGGAGATTTTGGCGTGGTCCAATTTCGAAAATGCCTTTGGTAGAAATCCCACTGGCCGACATTTTTCCTATAAAGGTCCTGAGGAAGTAGAAGGGGTGGATTTGGGCTGGTATAGCCGACATAAAGGGGGTATAGGACTTTTGGACGAATTGCCGTTTGTCTTTGATGGCTCCCCAAAATCCTTTCACTATCCCAACCATCCCGAGGCGGGTAACGTAGGCTGGACGGAAGGCTGGGTGCAGTTCAATACGGCTTATAATACCAGCATGGCGTATATGGCGAATTATTATACCGATATTTCTTTAACAAAGTCCGGAGACAACCAATTGCGTATCCAATTAGAAGCACCGTTAAACTTTAATCAAGAGACAGTGGACTCTGCGGATGTACAGCTTTGCAATGCAGACGGGACATGCATGCCTGTGAATTTGGTTGAAAACGACCCTTATTCTAAATTCCTGTCAGGTTCGTTGGAAATCGTTGGAAATGAAATTCGTAATAACGGGCAGGTAATAAGGATGGAGAAGGGTGATATACTTTCAGTTAGTTATGGGTATGGATATTTTATGAGGAAGGCTGAATTGGTGTGGTAGTTATATTGGATATTGGTTGATACGTGAGGTTGGATATTAGTTGATATTCGATATTGATGGATATTATTGAAGGGAAATATGGTGGAAATCGGAGCGCAGCGTAGACCCTGAGGAGCGTAGCGGTTCAGTGTATAGTAGAAACCTGCCTGCCGCAATATTGGGAATTCTTTTTGGAAAGCGTTATCTTGTTTAGATTATTTTGCAATGACTATAAAATTAGAAAAACCCTCCAAAATAACCCGTTATGAATCGTTTTTTTATTGTAGGAATGATGTTTGGGCTCCTGTTTATTTCCGGAACCTGCTATTCTCAATCTCAAGTTAAAAGAGAAAGTGCCATCCCGTACCATTCTCCGGACACCCCTCCGGAATGGGCGTTGTTACAGC
>DATHWC010000374.1:0-16737 GCA_035460985.1 Lunatimonas sp. | reverse complement strand
TATTGTTGGCGGTGGAAATAAAGACATTATTGTCTTCCGTAAATCCTAGTCCCCAAGTATTGTTGCTGGTGGAAGCAAGGTATTCAAAATCCTTTCCGTCAGGCTTCAAATTATATAGTCCCTGCGGAAATGACATTCTTTGTCCATTCACTGTCCCTTTAAATCCGGAGTAGCCGGTCACCCCCCAGATTTTATTGTCAAAGCCATATTGCAAGTTGGAAGGTCCCGCATGGGTGTCGTTTTTTCCCCATCCAGTCATGATTACTTCCCGGACATCCGCCACATCGTCGCCGTCTGTATCCTTTAAGAAAACGAAATCCGGAGCCATGGATACGACAACACCGCCATTTGCAAATACCATGCTGGTGGGGATGTTCAGTCCATCTGCAAATACAGTGAACTTATCCGCCCTTCCGTCGCCGTTGGTGTCCTCACATATTTTGATCCGGTCATTGGCTGCGCCGTCCGTTTCTTTGAATGTATTGGGGTAATCTACAGATTCCACGATCCACAATCTGCCTCTTTCATCCCAGGCCATGGCAATGGGATTCTGAATATCAGGTTCTGACGCAAAAAGACTGATTTCAAAATCTACAGGCTTTTGAATAAGTTTTTGGGATTCAGAAGGGGATAGGGCTGGCTGTATACGGGGAACTTCATACCTTTTGGTAAAATCTGAGATAGGTTCATCGTAAATGGATACTTGAGGGATTTTTAATGCCTCAATGCTTTGTTGCACATAGTCACCTACCGCCCAAAGGATTCCGTTTTTGACCAAATTTAAAAAGTCCAGATTTTGCCAAGTTCGTTCATCGTGCCCGTAAGCGGTGTAAAACACCCTTCCTTCACCAACGTTTCTGACCCAGCTATATGGTTCTGATTTGCCGTTTTCTTCACGAACCATCAACACCTCCATATCCTCGTTGATCCGTTGATGAACGTAGGTTTCGTCACCTGTAGTAAATTCGTTGATACCGTGCATAATGGGATGGTCGGCTTTCACAATCTTTCCTGTAAACTCCCCTTCACCATGCGAGGCAAACTGACCTCCAATCGTATTGATATACCAGTCTGAGTTCTTGAAGCAACCGGTTGCAGAATGAAGCGGAATTAGACCTTTTCCGCCTTCCAAAAAAGATTTCATGGCCGCTTCCTGGTCCGGTGAAAGGTGTTCGTGGTTCGCATAGATCAACAGACCGTCGAATTTGCTGAGGTTTTCAGGGTTGAGATCAGCAGTGGATTCGGTATAGGTAAGGTTTATGCCACTGGAAAAAATCGCCGTTGCCAGCCAAGGGGCAAACCTTCCCGAGTCGTGATGTTCACTATCGTGTCCGAGAAATAGGATTTCAGCTCTGCGGGGTTTTGCGTCTTCGGCATACTCACCGCCCCCGGTTTTTCGGATACTGGTTTTGTCGGTACATTGAATAGCGAGTGTACCTATAAAAAAAAGCAGCAGGATCGTGCTAAGAGAGTGGTTTACATGTTGGCTAATTGGGTGTTTTTTCATTGGGTTATGGGGATAAAATGATGCTGAAACGTGGGAGGAAAAATTATCCTATTCTTTTTTGGATTCCTAATCTGTAGGGTTTTGTACAAGGGTAAAATTAACTTTATGATTTTTGTTTTGCTTTAATGTCTTTTGAGGGTAATTCCTGAATTGCCTGCTTGATTTTTTTGCCTATGGAGGGATGGTCTTTCGATGTACGGGATACCGTTGATTTGGAAACCATTAGCTCCCGGGCTATATCCAATATGGTGGCATCTTTGTACTCCGTCATCCAAATTCTGTTTTATTGCATTTTTAATTTTCGAAGATAAATATAGTTCTTTTAGGTTAAAAAAGTTTGAAATCTGAATTTGCAAACAAGAACGTGGTTCAAATTTGCTTTTTTGGAATTACAGAATATATCATCCTTTTTTTAAAAAGCTATCATACATGTTTGTCAAATAAGTAGATTACCTCGTTAGAATTGCTAAGATTTAAAGGCAAACAAAGCCATGTAACCTTATCAATTAAACCCGATAGAAATTTCCAAATCTATTCAATTTCGCATAAATCGTTCATCCTGGCAAAATTTTCGACAATGGTAACAGTAAATTTACATTTAAGGATTTTATTTTATATATTAAAAGATGAAAATTCATAAAAAATATAAATATACATATATAATTTTTTTATAATAGTGTATTTTAAAATTCATTTTGAGAGCTTTGAAATATAAATGTCTTTTGAAACTATTTAAAGGTATTTTATAATTTTCGCATGTAAAGTATCCCCCGTTAGGTATTGTTTATTAGTATTTTACCTGTCAGATTTGGGAAATAATTATTTCCCGGTGAATAGGCAGAGATTTTTCCTCTTATTATTTTCAGTCCTAGGCTGCTGGCATTCTGGATTTGCCCAAAACTATATTATGGTTGGGCAAAATGAGAAGTACAGCGAAATCCCTGCAACCAATTTTGTCTATGTTCACCAAGTCAACACCCCAGTCTATGTAGATCTATCAATAGCGAGGTTTTCCACAAGCCCCCCTAACGCCGTGTTTTACGGTTTCAATGCATCTAATCCGATTCCGGCTGATTGGGTGTTGGAGATATTACCCGGTGTCAATTATCAAATTATCAATCAAAACACAGTACGGTACATCGGATCTCCCAATCAAACCTTGACTGTAACAGGAAGGGTAAAGAACTCAGCCGGCGGTATAATTACCGGCCTGGGAAAAATAGAATTACGATACAGAATTGTGGGAAACTTCACCCTTTCCTCCTCCTTCAATAATACCTGTACCGGTGAATACTTGGTTAGCGTCAACGAACATACTTTTTCCAATACGGTCATCTCCAGGCCGTATACGGTTGAAGTCTTTGCAGGGGGCAACTTGGTCGATGGATTTCCCCAGGTTTTCGATGGTCCGGGCGCAAACATTATCAGTTTGGGCGGACTTGACCTCTCGCCTCCCAATTACGAGTTTGTGGTTACTAATGTGATTGGTCAGGAAGTCAGAGGTTCGTTTACCATTTTCGAGGCTTACTATCCCCAAGCCATAGTTACATTTGCCGGATTTGAGTGTTCTGATTCCCCTTCGGGAAAAATTGACATTGAGGTAGAGGGAGCGGCATTGCCAATAAGGTGGACCCTGACAGATGATTTCGGTAGTGAAATAATTAGCAGCGAGAGTACGGGAGATTTTCAGACGTTTGGGGTATCGGTGGTAATACCCAATTTAGGTGCGGGCAATTATGAATTTACTTTTATAGATAAAAATGAATGTGGTGGGTCGGTACCCCTGTCCATTTCAAATCCCTTAGAAATAAAACTGGATCTGGTAGATTCCAGTCCGGTTACTTGCCCCTCAGGAAATGACGGCTCTTTGTTGTTCTCCACCATGGGGGGATGGACTCAGGCTTTTGAGGAGAACCCATTTAATCCCGTCAATTGGGGGCCTTCCTATGTGTATGAATTGGCAAAAGATGGGATACCTGTTACAGGTGTGCAAACAAAGTATCCCGTCTTTGATGACAATGATATCCAAACCAGTTGGATGGCCTACTTTGAAAATTTGGAGGCAGGCTCATACACGATTAAAGTTTCGGAAATAATTGCAGCCAATGATCGGGCACCGGAAGACATTGAGTACGCTTGTGCGAGAACGTTGGGGCCGTTTATAATTGGAGAACCTGAGGAATTCCAACTGAACCTCACCCAAACTGATGTCTTCTGCCATGGAGAATCCTCAGGTGAACTGTCCATTGCCCCAACAGGTGGTACCCCTGATTATTCCATCACCTGGTACCGGGGTAATTTTTCAGACTTGAATAATCCCGGGGGACTTCCTGAGATACTTAAAAATGAGATTATTCCCTCCGGGGGAAGCAGCATGCTTGCAGGTCTTCCTATAGGTCAATATGCTGTTTTGGTCGGAGATGGCAATAGTTGTTTAAATGCGTACAACTTTGAAATTACGCAACCGGATGAGTTGCTTTTTTCCGTGGAAGAAGTAGTAGATGTCAGCTGTTTTGGTGAGGCAACGGGTGAAATCACCATACGCATCTACCAAGAATCTGTTGGAGGATATAGCACCGCCCTGACCGGTGTTGATTTCACGGGAGAACTCGTGTCTTTTTCCAGTCCATTTTCTTCCGATCATACATTTACCGGACTGAAGGCAGGTACCTATGAGATTTTGGTCGAAGATGCCAATATCTGTCAGGTGCTAATAGAGGATATTATGATCACGCAGCCTGACTCTAAATTGGTAATAGAAACGGGTGAAATTTCAACCTTTGGTGACAAAAACATTTCCTGCTTTGGAGCTAGTGATGGTTGGATTTCTCCTGCCATACTTGGCGGAGTGGGGGAATATCAAATTGATTGGACCGGGCCGTCAGGTTTCACTGCAACCACCCCCGCTATTTCAGATCTGTCTTCCGGGGATTATACCTTGATGGTGACAGACGAAAATGGTTGTACAGCCAGTTTTTCCTATACCCTGGAACAGCCTAACGACATAATTGTGTCAGGTTCGATTTTTGATTTCAATGGTTTTGGCGTTAGCTGCCAAGGGGCCTCGGATGGATCCATCACATTGGAAGTTGTGGGAGGGATTGCTCCTTATGCATTTTCCTGGACTACTATGGGCGGGAGCCTTACTCAGGCACAAATGAGCCAACAAAACCTCACGGGACTATCTGCAGGGACTTATATAGCGGAGATACGGGATAACAACGGATGTATTAAGGCAGGGACTTTTGTTCTAAACCAGCCCGAAGAGCTGTTGTTGGAAGAAGCTGTGTCGGAAGATGTGCTTTGTAAAGGCGATGCTTCCGGATCTGTTGCTATTCAAATTTTGCAGGAATCGGTAGGACCTTACGTCTTTTCCTTGAATCAGGATGGCACAGAGCTCACCAATCTGCGCACGGAGCAACTTGGTTATGTTTTTGAAAATCTTGTAGCGGGTTCTTATATAATTCTGGTAGAAGACAATAATGGCTGTTTTAAAGAAATTTCCGTCAACATAGGCGAACCGGATGCCGGAATAGAAATTATCCCCGGAGGGCTTTCAACTATTTCCTGTTTTGGTGCTGCTGACGGCACGATTTCAATTGACGTGACAGGAGGCGGAGGGCCTTCCAATACCCCCAATTATGATTTTTCTTGGACCTTAGACGGTCAGCCTTTTGTTCAGAACGCAAGTTCAACCCCAAGATCCCTGAGAGGCCTAGAACCTGGTAGGTACCAAGTGACGGTATCCGATGGAGAGGGCTGTTCGGTAATCTCAGAGGAATTCGTTGTATCCCAACCGAATGAACTGGAAGTTTCTGGCATGCTTTCAGATTACAACGGATTTGGCATAGGTAGGCAAGGGGCATCGGATGGTTATATTGCGTTGACTGTGGCTGGAGGAACAGCACCTTTTGAGTATTCTTGGACTACAGTGGATGGCCTGATCCCTGCCGGAATGGAAAATCAAAATTACCTGAATGGTTTAGTTGCAGGAACATACTCAGTGGTAATAATAGATGCGATGGGTTGTAGCACCTCGGAGGAATGGACCCTTATCGAACCACAGGAATTAATCTTGGAAGAGCCTGTACTATATAATATTGATTGTTATGGAGAAAATAGCGGGCGTGTTTTGATAAGCATAGAAACGGCCTCTGTACCGCCATTCCAATACATCATTTCCGGCATAACTTATGAAAATATATTCTATAATCAGGAAATTTTAAGTTCTGAGAGTTTCCTTGAATTCCAGGGACTGTTGGCTGGACGCTATTCGGTCACCGTCCGTGATGCCAACGGAGTGGAGGAAACCTTGGAAGATCTCATCCTCTTGCAGCCTGCCACTGGCATGGCCCTTATCGACGAGGAGGTAAGTGCCATCACCTGTTTTGGAGAGGACGATGGGAGCATCAGCATCGGGATTACCGGGGGTGGAGGATTGGAAAGTATGCCGGTATACACTTACACCTGGTATAGGGACGGACAGCCCTATGCCCTGCGGGGTGGGGATTCCCCTAATGCATTGACCAACCTCTCCCCGGGTGTTTATCATGTAGAAGTGGGGGATGGGCATGGCTGTTCCGTCACTTCTGAATATTATGTAGTCAACCAACCGGATGAACTGCGGGTCGATGGGCTACTTAAGGACTATTCCACATTTGGAGTCAGTTGTCACGGGGCTTCAGACGGAGAAATCAGCTTAACAATCGAGGGTGGCATCGACCCTTTCATATATACTTGGATTTCTGAGGACGGTACGGTTGACGAAGCATTTGTAAACCAAAAGGACCTGACCGGACTGCCTGCCGGAAGCTATTCGGTGACAGTGGAAGATGCCAATGGCTGCACCGAATCCGCTACCTTTATCTTGACATCTCCCAACGAACTTCTTCTGGATGCGCCTTCCAAAGTGGATATACTATGTCAGGGAGCAACCACTGGCGCTATAGTCGCTACAATAAGTCAACAGTCGGTAGGTCCTTATACCTACCGGCTGCTAGAGGGAAATACACTTTTGGCCAGTGAACAAACTACCCAAGTCTCCTATACATTTGAGGGCCTTTCCGTAGGCACTTACCTTATAGAGGTGGAGGATCAAAATGGCTGTGTGAAAGCTACGCAATCCTTGGATGTGCTCGAACCCGTTGATGGAATTGCGTTCACCTTGGAGGAATTTAATTCTATCAGCTGTTTTAATGCTGCTGACGGATCGATCAACATTGATGTACAGGGTGGGGGCGGACCGTCCAATCAACCGGATTATACGTTCTCATGGACTTTAAATGGGAATATTTTTGTACCAAACAGTAATTCTACGGCTTGGGCGTTGGTAGGACTGGAGCCTGGAATCTATCAGGTTATCGTCAATGACGGCTTTGGCTGTGCCCTATCATCCAGCGAGTTTAACCTGACCGAGGCTGATGAACTGTTAGTTAACGGTAGCTTATCGGATTATAACGGTTTTGGCATCACCTGCAACGGGGCTGCTGACGGAGCCATTACGTTATCCCTGTCAGGTGGTATGGGGCCATTTTCGTATAGCTGGTCTACTTCGGATGGGATGCTTTCTGAAGTACAGAAATCACAGAAGGACCTTTCCGGTTTGCTTGCCGGTACCTATAGCTTAGAGGTGATGGATGAAAACGGGTGTACCGAATCAGCTGTTTTCACCCTAACCCAACCCAATCAGTTAGAGCTAAGTTTGGCCGACGGGGTAGATGTAACTTGTAAAGGAGCAGCAACAGGATCTTTCAAGACTACTATCAATCAAGAATCCGTGGGGCCATATACCTATGCGCTTTATGCGGATGAAACTGCCATAAACACCAACACTACCGCAGACCTAAGTTTTACTTTTGACGGGCTTGTTGCGGGAGTTTATAATGTGCGTGTAGAGGATGGCAATGGATGCATAGAGCAATCTTCCAACATAGAAATTATCGAACCCAAAGCTGGGCTTGAATTTTCACTTCAGGAAAAAACGGATATCCTTTGTAGCGGAGAAGCCGACGGAACTATCGATGTGGAGGTAACAGGAGGGGGCGGACCGGCAAACTCGCAGGAATACAACTTTTCTTGGTTCCTTAACGGCCAGCCCTATGCAGTTAATAGTAGCTCCACCAATACAGCTTTGAGAGACTTGGTCGGTGGCGATTATTATCTGGTAGTAGAAGATGGATTTGGATGCTCAATTATATCTGATACGTTTTCCATTTCCCAACCCACTGCCATGGTGGTATCCGAAACCATTTCAACCTATAATGGCTTTGAAATAAGTTGTCATGGAGGTAATGATGGAACCATTGCGTTGACTTTGTCAGGAGGGTCTGGTGTATTTGAATACAGCTGGTCCACCCCGGATGGCAACATACCTTCGGGACAGGAGAGCAACCGGGACCTTACTGGATTGACTGCGGGAACCTATACCGTCTCTATTAGGGACCAAACCGGTTGTGAACTTTCAGCAACCTATATCATAAGGGAGCCCGAGGCCTTGATCTTGAGTGAGGATAGTTCCTTGCGTCGGCATATTGCCTGCTATGGAGAAGCTACTGGTGGCATTGTTGCGGTAGGAGCTGGAGGGAATTCGCCTTATACCTTTATTATCTCGGGAGTAACTTTTGAGGGAAACGCTTACAGATTTACCTCTGAGGCTACCGCACAAAACATCTTTAGTTTCGAGGGGTTGGAAGCCGGGGATTATCGTGTTGAAATCGAAGACCGTAACGGCTGTACTGTCTCCATCGCAGACAACATCACTGTCAACCAAACAGTGGCTCCTTTGGCGATCACATATGAGGCTGTTTCAGATTACGAGGGATTTAACGTTTCCTGTTTTGGTCAGAATGACGCTTTCATTCACCTGGAAGTGGAAGGAGGATTGGAACCCTATACCCATTTTTGGACAGGTCCAAATGGATTTAGGGAGAACAGCCTTCACGTAGATGGGATCGCTCCTGGAACATATACTTTCACCCTTACTGACCAAAATGGCTGTGCGATAACGAGAGATTTTGATATGCTTGGACCGGAACCGATTGACGTGCAGACATTGCAGCAAAATGTGCTTTGTGGCGGAGAAAACAACGGTAGCATTTTTATACAGGATGTAAACGGGGGTACGGGTAGCTATCAATTTGTGTGGATGAAAGACGGTAGTGGAGTAATCTCCAGAACTTTTCAACCAACCAACCTGCGGAATATTGGACCAGGCAAGTATATCCTGATCATCACGGACGACAGCAATTGTGAAGTGATCAAAACCTTTATCGTCACCGAGCCAGAACCGGTGGAGGTGCAGGTAACTTCCAAATCTGATAACGCATGTTTCGAAGACAATAGTGGCAGCATCGATGTTTCCGTAGCCGGAGGCACAGCCCCTTATACCTATTCTTGGACCGGTCCTGATGGATTCGTAAATACGTCCAGAAATCTTCAGAACCTGTATGCCGGTGAGTATACACTGAATGTAACCGATGCCGTTCAGTGTGTGACGACAATCAATGTCTCTGTTCATGAGCCGGAAGAGATCCTTGTTGAGGAGACATTAATTCCCATTACCTGTTATGGGGAAAACAACGGTCAGATCACATTGGATATTTCAGGTGGAGCCGGTATATACCGATATAGCTGGACTGGACCAAACGGCTTTACCTCCACCAATAAGAATATCAGGGATCTCTATGCTGGAGACTACTTCCTAAAGATTACCGACGAGATCAACTGTACTTTGGAACGGAAATACACGATTACAGAACCGGTTGAACTGAAAGCAAACCCCGTCATTTCCGATTTCAATGGATTTGAGGTTAGTTGCAAAGGGGGCAGCAATGGCTTTATAGACCTACATCTTTCAGGAGGGACTGGCGCATATACTGTGATATGGGAGGGCCCTAATGGTTTTTACTCGGAAGCAGAAAAAATAGAAGAACTCCACCCCGGAGAATATGAAGTGTTTGTCAAGGATGAGCGAGATTGTTGGTTCAAAACCACCTATCTCCTGAGGGAACCCGATCAATTGGTGATCGGTGAGGAGAACCTTACGCCTAAGATGGTTTCCTGCTTTAATGGAAGAGATGGCAGCATATTGGTAAGCCTGCCCAACCAATCTGTAGGCCCATACCGGTATGAAATTAGGGGTCAGTATCTGAATGGAGTTTTTCATGAGGATGCAATCCAAACATCTGAATTGTTTCATGAGTTTGCAGATTTACGGGCTGGCTTATATGATGTTTCGGTCACTGATGCCAATGGTTGCCATATCACGGAAGTGGCCGGGTTAGAGATTAGTCAACCCCAAGCTGAATTGGAGGCAATAGTGGAAGTTATTGATGTCCGATGCTACCTATCTAACAATGGTAAAATCAGTGTAACTGCGGAGGGAGGAACTGCGCCGTATTCCATCCTATGGAACAATGGCTCCGACACATGGACATTGGACAATTTGGCCCCAGGCAGTTATAACGCTGTGATCACAGATAGGAATGGATGTGAGGCAAGTGTCGAAGCTACTATTCAGGAGGCTCCTTTATATAAGATAAACCCGGAAGTGTCGGACATTTCCTGTAAAGGATCGAATGACGGTGTTATCAAATTGAATATCCAAGGCGGAAAGGCTCCTGTGAAAGTGAAATGGGACCATGGTCCACAGACACCGGAGCTTTTCAATCTATCTTCGGGCATCTATTCGGCAACCATACTTGACGGAAGCAACTGCGAAATCAAGGAGGTATTTGTAATAAATGAGCCCGACCAGCTGCGTATGTCGTCTTCAGTAATTCACGCTGTGAATTGCGAAAATCCAGCTAGTGGGGCTATAGAGGTAAACCCAACAGGCGGTACCCCGCCCTACACCTATGAATGGAGCAATGGTAGCAACAACCGGTTTGCAGTAAATCTGGGAATAGGGCAATATAGTGTTAGGGTGAGGGACGCCAGGGGATGTTCTCTAATTGAGCAGTTTACCATTCTCGGGTCTGAACCAATACAGGCAGCAGTGATCCAGTACCCTTCCAAGATCTGCGACCCAAGAACCATGCAGACAGTATTTGAAACAGTAGTCTCTGGTGGACAGCCACCTTACGACATCTCGTGGGACAGAGGCGCATCCAGTAATGAAGGGGCCACCATGGTGACGCAGGAGGAAGGGTTGTTTACCCTTACCGTTACAGATCAGTTGGGTTGTCAGTACGTGGAGGTTTTCTCCGTAAAAGCTGAAGACGATATTCTATTGGATTTCGAATACCGGTCGGACAGCTATATAGAGTTTTACGAACATTTGGCCAATTATGACATTCATTTTACCAACAACAGTGTCGGAGAGATAAGGGAATTTGGTTGGAATTTCGGAGACGGTAATACGAGCAGTGACAGGGACCCTGTACATAGATATGAAAAGGCCGGGAATTATGTGGTGACACTTTCCATGAAGGATGTAGATGGTTGTACCACCCATATCCAAAAGGAAATCCGCATCTCTGATTATTTCCTGGAGATTCCCAATATCTTCACTCCCAACGGAGATGGTCTGAATGACCGTTTCTTCCCCAAATTCATCCACGTAGTAAGCTTGGAATTATGGGTTTTGAACAAATGGGGAGAATACATTTATCATACCATGAAGTTGGATGATAAAGGTTGGGATGGAACCTTGGAGGCTGTGGATGCCCCCCAGGGGAATTATGTGTACAAATTAATATTCACCACAAGGGACGGTAGGGTGCTGGAGCGCACGGGCCAAATCTTCTTAGCCAGATAATTATGAAACGGATTTTACTGCTGCTGCTATTGGTTGGTTGTATGGGGAGGGTTCAGGGACAGGATTTCCACTTCTCCCAGTTTTATTCGGCACCTCTGTATTTGAACCCCGCACTGACAGGTTCTTCTGAAATGACCCGGATGGGTATCAATTACAGGAAACAGTGGCCAGGCTTGGAGTTTGATTTTAAAGGGTACTCGGCTTTTGTGGACCATTACAGTTTCGATCTTAAAAGTGGAATTGGATTGGCGGTTCATAGCTTCAATGAACAGCATCTAAAGCTCAGTTCCACGGAAGTTTCATTCCTATATTCCTATAATTTGGATCTGTCGGATACCTGGAACGTGAGGATGGGGAGTCAAACATCCTATGTGATGAAAAATGGCTTCTTTGATAACTCCCTGTTTGGCGACCAGATTGATGTTTTCAACAGGACAATCCAGCCCGGGTCTACGGATTTTCTAACAAATGTCGACCCCTTTAATTATTTGGACCTTTCATTCGGTTTTTTGTTGACCACGCCGGATGTTTGGTTTGGAGGGAGTGCCCATCATGTCAACAATCCCACAATAAGGTATAGCGGAGAAAACCGGCATGATTTTATGGATACCAAATTCAGTGCACATGGAGGGGTTCAGTTTGATTTCGAACCGCAGAATTATTGGGGGGAGGGCGTACAGAGAAACATGACCTTGATGGGAAATTATATCGTTCAGGGGCCCTTTTCTCAATTGGACATCAGTTCCCAAATGCTTTATGACCAATATATAGCTGGATTGGGATTCCGTGGGATTCCGGGAAATAACCGCATGCCTAACCAGGACTCAATAATTTTTCTGTTAGGCTTTAGCTTGGAAAGTGGAATTGTAATCGGCTATAGCTATGACTGGATGATCAGCAATGTGGGGATGTACACAAAAGGATCCCATGAATTCTCTATGAGATACCAGTTTATGGCTGGGGATCCCCGAAAGAGGAATAGAAGGAGTAGGGTGCTGAAATGCTTTAAGTCCTTAATCTGATCTATCTGGGCTTACTAACTGAATTTTCCGCCGTTACCATATTTTCAATTCCCCGTATCAACGCATCCGGATTATAGGAAATACTGTCGATTCCTTGGTCAACCAGGAATTTCGCAAAGGCGGGAAGGTCACTGGGAGCCTGTCCACACAGTCCGACCTTGATGCCGTTCCGTTTGGCGGCATGAATGGTTTCTTTTATCAATCCTTTTACGGCGGGGTTTTCTTCATTGAACAGGTAGCTTACCAAGGCGGAATCCCTATCCAGTCCCAGCGTCAGCTGGGTCAAGTCATTGGATCCTATGGAAAACCCATCAAATAGTTTTGCGAATTCATCGGCCAGTAGGACATTGCTTGGGATCTCGATCATCACGTATATTTCAAGTCCGTTTTCTTTTTGCTTCAAACCGTTTAATGCCATTTCGGCAAGTACCTTTTCGCCTTCCTCTACTGTACGGCAAAAGGGGATCATCAATTTCACATTCGTCATGCCCATTTCATCCCTTACTTTTTTCATGGCTTCACATTCCAGCGCAAACCCCTTACGGTAAAAATCACTGTAATAACGCGAGGCACCCCGAAGCCCTATCATCGGATTTTCCTCATGCGGTTCAAAATATTTTCCCCCGATCAGGTTGGCGTATTCATTGCTTTTAAAGTCACTCATGCGTACAATGACATCTTTGGGATAAAAGGCCGCAGCTACGGTGGAAACTGCCTCCACGAGTTTTTCCACAAAATAGGTCTTGCCCGCTGAATAGTCCTTAGTCAGTTCCTCAATCTCGGACGTTGTCTGCCCGTCGGTGATTTTTTCGGGTTCTATCAAGGCCAGTGGGTGTATTCGGATGCTATTGCTGATGGCAAATTCCAACCGCAACAGGCCCACGCCACTGTTTGGATAGTGGCTCAACTCAAAGGCCCGGTCCGGGTCGGCAAGAATAAACATCGGATGGGTTTCCGGCATGGGCAGTTGGCTGTAATCCTGTTCTTGAGTTTCCCATTCCAAAAGCCCCTTATACACATGCCCTTCCTTTCCTTCTGCGCAGGAGACCGTTATTTCCTGCCCGTCTTCAATGGCCTCCGTGGCGTTACCACATCCTACCACGGCTACAGTCCCCAATTCCCGGGCGACAATGGCCGCATGACTGGTTCTGCCTCCCTTGTTTGTGATGATGGCAGCGGCCTTTTTCAATACCGGATCCCAGTCCGGATTGGTGATGTCGGTTACCAGTATTTCCCCTTTTTGCAGTTGACCCCCTTCTTGCGGTGTGAGTAATATACGTGCCTTGCCGGAGGCTATTTTATCGCCCAAGGCAATTCCAGAAGTGAGGAGTTCCCCTTTTTCCTTGAGGGAATAGATTTCCCGTATCTGTTTCTTCGCTTTTCCGTGAACTGTTTCCGGCCTTGCCTGCACAATATATAATTGCTGGTTTAGGCCGTCTTTTGCCCATTCGATATCCATGGCCTTTCCGTAGTGCTGCTCTATTTGGAGACACCATTTCGCCAATTGGATCACTTCCGTCTTGCTGAGTGAAAATTGGTTTTGTCTTTCCGGGGATGTGTCGATGTTGACAATGGTCTTTTCTGCGGACGCTCCTGCTGCATCTTCCACATAGAGCATGGTATATTCCTTTCTTCCGCAGTGGCTTTTTAAAATTGGATTTAATGAATCATCAAAAAGGGTGGGTTTAAACACCAGCCACTCGTCGGGCGTCACCCTGCCCTGCACGATGTTTTCGCCCAAGCCCCAGCAGCTATTGATAATGATGCCTTTTTCAAACCCGCTGTCCGGGTCAATGGTAAAGGCCACTCCCGAGGAGGCTTTGTCGCTGCGCACCATTTGTTGTACACCTACCGATATGGCAACATCCATTCCCGTAAATCCCATATCGTGGCGGTATTTGATCGCTCTGTCCGTGTATAGGGAGGCGTAACAGCGGTGGATCGCATCCAATAGTTGCTTTTCACCGCTGATATTCAGAAAGGATTCCATCCTTCCCGCAAAACTGGCTGTCGGGAGGTCCTCTGCCGTCGCACTGCTTCGGACCGCTACATCCAGTTGCTCTATGCCACATGTTGTAGAGAGAACTTGATAGGCTTTGTTGACTGCCGCGACAATTTCACCAGGAAACTCCCCCGACAAAATTAAGCCTCGTGCTGTCTCGCCAATAGTCGTGAGGTTGGCATAATGGTCCGTATCCAGGGACAGCAATAAATCGGTCAACTGCTTGCCGATCCCGTTTTGTTCGCAAAAGAGGCGATATGCGTCGGCGGTAAGGGCAAATCCATCCGGGACACCTATTCCTTTTGGGTTAAGTTGATTGTACATTTCACCCAGGGAGGCATTTTTTCCACCTACCCGGGAAATATCGTCTATCCGTATTTCGGCGAACTGCTTGATCAAATCCATAATGTTTAGGTCTTAGTAAGGGTAAAAGATTTTGTCCAGCACCAACAAAGCATCCTCCCTATTTTGCTGCCGTCATGGCGTTTTCACAGGAGATATTGGCGTGCAGGATTAGTCGGTTAGGATAGGATTCTTAAAGTACGAATTATTTTCTTTATTGAGAAATATTATTCAAGTCCTTTTTTGTCCGGGTTCCAAAATGGTTTTGTCTTTATTTGGTTGGCTTCCCAATGTAATTCATTTTTAAAGTATTTGCGTAGCGCAACACACACTCTGCTGTCCCCACCAATGTACGCCATTTTTCTCCCGGTCATTTTGGAGATGATTTCTTTGATTTTACTGATAATTTCCCCCGTTGGGTTTTCAGTCATTTCATAAAAATCAAAGGGCCTGCTTCCATCTATGTCAGCGTATAATTCGTTTTTATGTTGACTGTATAAAATGCTTTCAACTTGCTTTTCTTTGGGTATGTTCCGCCCGATCATATACAAATGGGCTAAGGCAGATAAGTCGCCAATCAGCAGATAACTGTCCGCACTGCTGTCGACAAGAAAATTGCCTTTTTTCCACCTGAAATATACCGTGTCGCCTGTTTTGCGCTGTTTGGCCCAACTGGCTCCTGGGCCATTGCTGTGGGTTGCAATAGCCAAGTCAATGGTTCCGGCGGTTTTGTCTATGTTCCAAACAGAGTAACTTCTTACAAAATCTTTCATAGAAAGCCCTTCGTCCGTAATACCGACACCCACCCGTAAAAAATATCCTGGCACAAAATCCGCACTCTTGATGGCTTCACTTTTGATACGGAGTCTATATGCCGATTCTGATAATTTTTGCTTGCTCTCAATAACGTTTTCTTTGAGAAATTGCTTTAAAATGGTTTTTAGTATTTCCATGGTGTTGATTTTGTTGAATTGGAAGCATTCTTTCAAAGATAGTGTACCAGATGATGATCCACTATCTTTACTTGACGACCTGCAATATTACTGAATAGAACTTTCATTGCTATTGCGAAATCTGCTGCGGGGATTTCAAACCAGGCGGCACATTTTGCCGGAATTTCATCTTGGAAACTCCGTGAACAAATGAACCAGTTGGTATGAGGTTAGTCGTCACGAATGTATTTGGGTAATAGAGCAACATGTGGAAAATGACATTATAAATTCAACAAGAGGCATCAGCCTTTTGGAAATGCTAAAAATAACGAATAGCCGTTTGCCCTTCGATTTAATTGACCAATTGATCGGTCAATGGAAAAATACAAACCAAAGCTAATGGACCAAGGTTTTTAGTAGGGTACCGCCTCATACCGGACCTACAAAAAAAGCTGATCCTAACCATTTGTAATCACATAAAAACGACGGGCACATTTTCCACCCGAATCTAAAATCGAAGCCCCCATCATGAAGCTTGACAGGTGCTGCAAAAAAAATCCCCAGGCTGCGTTGGCGGACTGGGGATTTTTTTAGTTAGTTGAATCAATTTTGCATTAATAAATCAACCCACCTATTTCAGTTTGTTCTTTGGCCAGAGAAAACGAATTGGACGTAAAGTTGTGTATATGTATTTGCCATGGAAGATTTCAGGGCTGGGGCCCTTTGTTTATTGTTCTATAACCGATTAACCAAGATGTCAGGGCTACGTCATTTCGATTCATATATAGTTTTAGTCTAGGGGCGTAGCCCTGAAATCTTTCTAACCCTGCCATTCAAATAAATATTGGGGGCATATTCCACGTCAAGCAACAACAACCCGATTGTACTTCTGAAGAAAAATATTGCTTAATCTACAAACACTAAACATTGCATCAATTTATACCATTTTTTCATCTGTCCGAAATAAAAACCACGGCGTTGCGGTTTGGAACCTCACGTTTGGAGGTAAATACCTCATTAATAACGTAAAAAGACTCGATTTTCTGCCAAAACGGCGTATCGTTGACATAAAAAACCTCCAAAAACCACTTCCGAACTCAAACCGTCGAGTTCGGAACTCGAAAGACCGAGTTCCAGAGTACTCACCCCCACTTCCGAAGTACCCCCTTGAAGGA
>DATHWC010000373.1:0-35515 GCA_035460985.1 Lunatimonas sp. | reverse complement strand
ATAATCGCCATGGCCATTCTTGACATGTGAAATCTCACGGCGAAGATGATATACAGCTTCCAGCAGACATGCATTTTTCAACTTTCCAGCATCTATTGCTTTGAATCCAATCAACTCAATCAGCTTTTTCAGTAGGAGCCGATGTTCTATTCCATCGCCACAAAAATAAGTTTCCTTCACTAATTCCAACGGGTCAGATTTGGGATAATCTAATCCAAGGTTGTTGAAAGCTTTAAAAACTATTGGGTTTTCGGTGAGGGTCTGAATATAGGTGGTGTTGCATCCCAATTCAGGGTCTGACTGTCCGTTGGTGCAATCTACAAACAGTTTATTTGCTGTGTCTACCTGGTTTATTGCGTGACATACTGCAGGTAACACTTCATTCTCACAGCAAATAAATACCACATCTGCCTTCTCAATAGCATCTTGGAATCCTAGCATATTGTGATTCTGCATTTTAAGCATTTTCCAAGCTACCTGCCTTGAACTAAATCCGTCCCTTAAACCAAAAATGACATCCATACCCCTGCCAATATATTTATTGCCTAGCGCTGTAGCCAAATTGCTGCCTCCTAAAATTGCTAATGTCATTTCAAGTAATGGTAAATTGGTAAATTTTTAAACCTTGCGTCTAGGTAGAGATTCTTGAGGTTGCGTTGGGTGATATTTCCCTCAAAACTTACCTATAGGATTTAAATTTATGAAAGCTAAGTATTTATAGCGAAATTAAAAATTTTATTTTCACATAACCAAATATTTTGTTTAAAATATCTTTTTTGTAATTAAACACATCCTTGTGTTAATTTCTTCAAAATTAAAACTGAGAAAAAATGAAGAAAATCACTTAGTTTTCCCTGCGAAAATTTCGTCCATTTTTTTGCGTAGCGACTCATGGATCTTTCCATTGCTTGCGATTATTTCCCCTCCGAAGATGTAATTTTCACCTCCACTAAAATCGGTAACTTTTCCTCCAGCTTCTTCCAAAATTAAAGTTCCGGCAGCTACATCATACGATTGAAGGTTATATTCCATGTAGGCCTCAACCCTACCACTGGCAACATAGCAAAGATCCACAGCCGCGCTACCCAACCTTCTTAATCCATGGGAGTTTAAAAGTAAGTACTTCAACAGCTCAAGATAACGTTCTATTTTCCCACCTTCCTGATACGGAAACCCAGTGGCTATTAACGATTCTCTTAAGGATGCCGCTCCACTTACGTGAATAGGTGTATCGTTGCAAAACGCACCGCCACCCCGATAAGCATAAAAACATTCGCTGAGGTTTACTTCATAAACCACCCCCAACATAATGCGTCCTTCATGAGCTAAGGCAATTGAAACTGAAAAAACCGGAACCCCGTGTACAAAATTTGTGGTCCCATCTAAAGGGTCTACGATCCATTGCCATTCTGTATGAGTTTGATCCACAGTCCCCTCTTCAGTGATGTAGCCTGCTTCAGGAAAAATATCCTTCAACCCTGAAACGATAATCTTTTCTGCCTGCTTGTCAACATAGGAAACTAAATCATTAAATCCTTTATTTTCCACTCGTTCAAGGTTGAAGTTTTGACGTTCCTTTCGAATAAATGCTCCCGCCTTTTTCGCAATCTCTATGGTTGGTTTTAATATTTTTTCTAAATTCATATCAGTTTTTTCCTGCCACTGTTAATACTATTTCTCCTTTAATGGGGTTGTCCTCATAGTAAAGAATCAATTCCTGTAAGGTGCCCCGTATATTTTCCTCATAGATCTTGGTCAGTTCGCGACTCACACAAGCTTGTCGGTTTTCGCCAAATGCATCAGCTAGTTGCAGCAACGTTTTCATAAGTCTATGTGGGGATTCATAGAAAATCATTGTTCTGGTTTCATCAACAAGTGCCTCCACCCGTGTTTTACGTCCTTTTTTATGAGGAAGGAACCCTTCGAAAATAAAACGGTCATTAGGAAGACCCGAATTTACCAAGGCCGGAACGAAAGCGGTTGCGCCTGGGAGACAGTTTACAACAAGGTCTTGCTCTTTTGCTGCCCTCACAAGCAAAAAACCCGGGTCAGAGATACCTGGGGTGCCTGCGTCACTTATCAAAGCCATAACCTGGCCATCTTTCAACCGCTGTATAATGCGTTCAACACTTTTGTGTTCGTTGAAAATGTGGTAACTTTCCAGAGGCCGTTGAATTCCAAAATGTTTTAAAAGTTTTCCTGATGTCCGGGTATCTTCTGCAAGAATTACATCGACAGATTTGAGCACCGTCAACGCCCGGAGCGTAATGTCTTCCAAGTTACCGATAGGTGTGGGGACAAGGTACAGATTAGTCTCTGAATTCATACTCAAACAGCATCAATCGCAGCGGCAAGATCTCTGTCCTTTTGGGTAACCACATTTCCCTTATCATGTGTAGTCAGTTGGATGGTAACTTTATTATAAACATTTGACCAATTAGGATGGTGTCCATGTTTTTCGGCCAAAAAAGCAACGCGGGTCATAAATGAGAATGCCTCGGTAAAATCCTTGAATTCAAAAGTTTTTTCAATTGTATTGTTTACTTCTTTCCACATGGCTTTGTTGTTTTTTTTAACTAAAGCGAAATCACCCCTTCAATATTGGATGCTTTGCGATAAACTTCTATAATGGCGTCACTGCTGGGCATCATCGCTTTGATGGTCGCACTGACATAATTTCCTTTGGACGAGGTTTTAAGTGTCATCTCGTTGTTGGGCAATAATGCGGCAATCTCATCCTCCTTACCTGAGGGTACGATAAATTTAAACATATACAGGGAAGGAAAAGCTGTTTCCGCGTCTAGTTTTTCTTTGAAAGAGGAGATGTCAAACGTTTTGTTCATGAATCATCTTTTAATTGTCAACGCTAAGACTACAAAATAAAATCCCTAAATCACAAAAAATCCCACTCCTTGAGGGAATGGGACTTTTATTGGTGTGTCTATAACTTAGAAAAACTTATATCGGTAATCTTTTACCTCAGCCAATTCTTCCATAGCCATCATAATCATATAACTCGTTCGCTGGGAGGCATTGCTGGTAATTTCATTTTGATACCGTGTAAAATCAGCAATTTCAGAAGGCGGGGTTATGCTGTTCACTTTGACCAAAATCACGCCAATGTCTTCTACAATAGGTGCTGATATTACTCCTGTATTTTTCATTCCAAAAATGGACCCTACTGCCTTAGGTGCAAAGCCAATTCCAGGTATAACACTTGCGTTCATTCTAAGATCTGCGGTTGATCCCAAGGACGCATCAGGGTATTTTTCTTTAATAGCCTGTAGCGTTTCCAGCCCTTTGATTTGATCTATAATGTAATTTGCTTTCTTTTCATTTCTCACCTCGGAACTTACTTGACTTCGGGTATTCGCATCATCCAAGGTTGCTACCCCCTCCTCGGTTTTTCCTGCCAACAAGGCTACCACATATGAATCGTCCAGTTCAAACACCGTAGAAACCTGACCCACCGATGCATCGTTAAATGACCATCGGATAATTTCCCTTGCTCCATCCAGATTATTCAAGGACCTGGCGGAAGGATTGACACTATTCGCACGCAATACTTGGTATCCTTCCTTTTGTGCATTTTCCCGGAATTCTTTTGCATTGGACGTATTAGCGGCAAAATAATCAGCGTTTCGAAAGACATCATTTCTTGTTACGTCACTAGCTATCAACTCTAATTCCAACACAGCAACTTTATAAGTTGTAGTTTTTGGTAATTCAGTTACTTCAATGATATGGTATCCATATTCTGTTTCTACAATCCGATTAATCAAACCTGTAGTCCTGGCTGCAAATACAGCATCTGCAAATTCTTCTATAAAGTCCTCTTTCGCAAACCAACCTAAGTCACCACCTCTTTGGGCGGTTCCATCCTGTCCATATTGTTGGGCTGCTTGAGCGAAATTTCCGGAGGTTCTAACTTCGTCTAATATCCTTTGGGCTTCTTGGCTCACCTGAGTTTTGGTTGCTTCATCCATTCCCTCAGTAGATAATAAGATATGGCTGGCACGCATACGTGGTGCCCCTTCAAATTGCTCGCTGATCTTATATGAAACATAGCTGGATCGATCTGAAAGGAACGGTCCATATACTACTCCCGATTCCGGATTTTCCACATTAGAAAGGAGGTTCGCAGGCAACGGGTCTCCTGGATATATTGTCTGAAAGGAATTGGATACGTCTGAATTTCTTAAAACAAAAACTGAATCCTCATTGGTATTTTGCAATTCAGCTGTCAATGAGTTGATTTCACTTATGACTGCCGCAGAATCTTCCGCACTTGGAAACAGGCTAAAAGAAACATATTCTATATCTCGATTTGCGGTTACTTTAAAGCGTTCCTTATTTTTGTTCAAGAAGGACTTAAGCTCATTTTCTGAAACGGAAACGCTGGAATCAGATACCACATAATAGGGGATATGAATGTGCTCCACATCAGCAATGGTATTTGCCAATTTATGCTGCAATCTTCCTTCCGCTGTTGAAGCATATTCCGATAATCCCAACATGTTGTCATATTTTATCCTCATTCTGGAATCAGCAAAAAGCTTTTCCTGCTGTGCCCAAAACATTTGTTGTTGCGGATCAGCAGTTTCCAGAGACTGGAGAAATGCTACCAACTGTTGTCTGTCGAACTCTCCAGTTTCGGGGTTTGTAAGTTCTCTCCTTAGTTCTCCAATTATATTTTTCCCCTGAACCATATCGATAAGTTCCGCATCAGACACTGTCAAGCCAAGCGTTTCATATTGAGAAGAAAAAACCCGCTCTACAATAAGGGCCTGCCAAGCTTGCTCCCTAATACTGTAGAGTTCATTTTCAGAAGGAGTTCTTCCTGTATTCTGCTGAAATGAAAACTTCGTTTCTTCTATTTTTTGAATATATTCCTCATAGGATATTTTGTCACCCGCAATTTCCCCGACAGTAGTTCTTCCCTGTCCTAAAATCATCGAATTTGGCCCCAAAATATCTCCCCCAACGAGGAAAAATATGAGTCCTACCGCTATTACACCTATTGCCAGACCTGTTCTTTGTCTTATTTCTTTTATTAATGCCATTCTCCTATTTTTTGAAGTGTCGCAAAATAATTACATCTACAGCTAAATTCAAAGTAATCCGCTATTTATAAATGTAGTATTTGCAAACTAGTGTGTATTGATTTTAAGTTTTACCGTATCAAGCCGGTGATCTTGCTTTGATACGACGGTAAAGGTAAAGGGTCCATAGACCACTGATTCTCCCTTTTGTGGGATGTTTTCTGCTAGGGAGAGGATAAAACCAGCCAAGGTTTCAAAATCACCGGAAGGAAGAGTCCAACTGTACTTTTCGTTGAGATAATCTATTTCATGTCTGGCACTAAGTAGGTATTCATTTTCGGCTGTCT
This sequence comes from Lunatimonas sp., assembly GCA_035460985.1. Classification (GTDB taxonomy): domain Bacteria; phylum Bacteroidota; class Bacteroidia; order Cytophagales; family Cyclobacteriaceae; genus Lunatibacter. Next base: position 30,126 of record DATHWC010000373.1, on the reverse strand, counting down.
TCAGCTCCACCAAATCATCGTTGTCATATTCATCCTCAATTTCGCCAAATATTTCCTCTATGATGTCTTCCATACTGACGATACCGCTTGTTCCGCCAAATTCGTCAACTACCAACGCGAGGCTCTTTCTCTCCTTTATAAACTGAACCAATAGCTCGTTGGCCAAGGCGGATTCCGGGACAATCACAATAGGTGTAAGAATATCTTGAATTGATTTTGGCTTTTTAAACAATTCCAGATGGTGGCAATAGCCAATGACATCATCTATTGTTTCTCTGTAGACAATCACCTTTGAGTGTCCGCTTTCGATGAAAGTTTCCTTTAGATCCGTAATACTGTCCTCAATTTCCAATCCTACAATATCTGTTCGGGGAACCATGCATTCTCTTACCTTTACGGTCTTAAATTCCACCGCGTTGTCAAAGATTTTGGCATCAATGTCAACCTTGGAATCTTCCCCTTTCATTTCCAAGTTATTTTGAATAAAACTGTTCAAATCAGTAATATTGAATACGGGCTTATCCTCATTATAATCCAACTTAAGGATATGGTTAATGACCAGCTTTGACAAGCCTACTACTAACCATACTACCGGATAAAGCAAATAATAGATCGCCGCAAACGGAATAGAAAAAAAGAAAAGCAGGCTGTTGGGGTTAAGCATAAAGATGCTTTTTGGTATAAACTCCGCGGTAATTAGCACGACCATGGTGGACACCACTGTCTGAAGTAGCATCACCGTTGCCTGATTATTTAGGCTTTCAGGCAGAATATTGATAATAGGCCCTTCCAACAGGTAGGCCATAAAGGTACCATATAGAACCAATGAAACCGTGTTTCCTAAAAGGGTCGTTCCAATAAATTGACTAGGGTTTTTGACAAAATCCGACAATATCTTTCCTGAAAATTTACCTTGCTTATTCTGCAGCTCAATATGTAGCCTATTAGCGGATACAAAAGCCATTTCCAACCCCGAAAACAAGGCTGAAAAAAATAGGGTAATCAACACATAAATAAAATATTGTATGTCCATTACCTTTTTCTCTTTTCTTTCTTTTTGGGTAATTCACTTTCCACAGGTTCATTTTCTTCTCTACGCTTTTTCCGAAGAAGAAACCAAAAAAGCGTAGCCACCGCAAACATAAAAATTGGATAGGAGGCACCAACGCCATGCTGCACGGTCACATGAGCTCCGATGATTACCAGGGCCGCTGCAAAGGGAAGCATAACTATATCCAAAATTTTCATCTCAAGCTATTATAGCGCATTGTCAATTTGTCCTGTCACCTTGGTAAAGGTGTATTCATTAAAACCTTCATCCGCTTCCATGCCGGTTCCGTTGATAATCCTGGAAGGCTCTTCCACCGTAACAAATTTCTCTGTGAAAATCTTCTTTTTTCCTTTATCCCAAAACAATTCCTCTGAGCTCAACTTTTGGTTTTTGACAAGATTGTGAACCTGAACATCACCTTCCCCCCTGTATAGGTCTGTTTTCCTTTCATAATATCCCCTATCTGCCCGAATCGTAGTGCTTAACTCTCCATCTTTTTCAAAAAAATGGATGACAATTCCCTCAGGGAATTCGGCATTTCCATTTTGAAAATCCAGTTGCTTGTCAGCCATCAATTTTGTACGGACAATTGCAGAATCACTATGAACCAATATGATGTTGGAACCAGTCCTTGTAGGGCCTTCATAGAATTCCAGCTGGCTCTTGTCAATATCTTCCCTACAGGAGAAAATCCCTAGGATCACTAATAAGCCAAACCAAGATACTACTTTCATCTTAATTTTTGATAATCGCTTTTCTAATCATAGATTTCAAATATAAAAAGAAAAGGCGGTTGATGACCGCCTTTTCTTTTTATAGATGTGAATCTTTTATTAGTCTCTGGTCGCCAACGTCACTGTTTGGCCGACCCAGCATCCAGTGTTTATAGTTTCTCCCACCTGGAAGCCTTCAGTAAATAACTCTTCTTTGGATGGGAATCTTGCCTTTGCATTTGCCATGCCTGCGGAATCCCCTGCACGGGCGTAGGCATCATAAGCAGCTATGAAAATGGAGTAATCTTTTACACGGCTTTGGCCTCCCCTACATTCATTCGAAGAACTCATGATCAAACCTCCGATAAATCCGTGAGCATCCTTCGTCCGCTCTGAATTTAATTCAGCAGCTTTCAAGGCTGATGTTCTTGCTTGACCTTTTCTTCCCAAATTGGCATGCACCTTGGCCATATCCCAATGAATCTCCGCGCGCTGCTCATCCGTAGTAGCCAAAGTAAGTGCTTTTTCAAACAACTCTCCCGCCTTGGCATATTCAGAATTTTGCATGTAACGCATTCCTCTTACTTGGGAAGTGGTAAATGTGGGATCGTTTGTATCGATCACCTCTAATGCCAGGTTGAAGGTTGGCGTATTCAAGCATTTATATTGAACAGAATATTGGAAAATTTGCTGTGCCATTTTCATATTGCCGGCATCCGCTTCCAATTTTGGACCCAGTACATTGGAGATGAAGTCGCAATCAATAATTTCCATCGCCACGAGCAATTGCTCTAACGTACCTTTTTGACTGCTAACATCCGTTCCAGCACCTTCTTCTTCATCTAATATTGCATTTACCTTTTCGTACTTGGCAAGAACCTCCTCAGTGGTGTAAGCTTGATTGTAGGCGAAATTTCTGTAGACCGCATCGAAATAGGCAGGAATCAATTGGTATCCCAATGTACCAGTGACTTCCATTACCCGCTCAAACAGGTCAGCTGCTTCACCTACCTTTTCCTTATCGCCTCTATAAAATTGGTATGCATAATAAGCTTTATTGGCAATCCATTTAGACTCGTTGTCATATATATCGTTTCTTAAATCATATATAAGCAAAACAGAATCCTGATAAACCCGTTGCTCCTTGGGGTCAGTGGCCTCTTTGGCAGCACCGGCATATATTTCTACGCCGTTGATATAAATGGATTCATTTAATTCGGGAATATTAGTTAGTAACCAATGCAACCCGGCTTTGGCTTTCAAATTCTCCTCAGAGCGTTTGTAATCCGTATAAGCTGCATTTAACTCCCGTCCTTTTGCTTCTAACTGGGTGTCAGCGGGCCAATTCCATCCGTCTTGGGCTTGAGTGAGACCCACTGCCAAAAAAGACAGACACCCAATAATCATCGATTTAAATTTCATGTTTGTCCACATCATTCAAATACTTTTTTGTAAAACCAACTATTATCATTTATTGAAATTCCAAAGGAAACTTTAACGTAATTTTCTCTAATCAGACCATTATCTACCGTTCCTCTTGTACCTACCTTCAACGCCAAATTTAATAAGGATAAGGTGTGTACAGGAATTGAAGCTCCAAAATTTATGCCAACATCGTCGACTTGGGTTCCATTCAAACTGAATGGCAGTCGCTCATATTCCACGCCGCCTCTGAAGGTAACCCTATCCAATAATCGCTCGATGGAAAATGCGTTTGGAACGAATTGACCTCCAAGGCTCATCTTCAATGAGTTCTCTAAATTTCCAGTCGAGGAATTGAATCCCCTATAGTCCCGAAAATCTTGTTGTTGGACTTCGAAGCCAATAACAAATTTATTAATTTTTTCGTAAGATACACCATATCCAAACCTGTCCGGAAGAAAAATACTTCCCTGTAAATTGTCGCTCAGCACATCTCCGGGTGAATTTGGGATTGCAGCTTGGCCCAATTCCGACATTTTCGCAAATTCTTTTCCTTTAATGTCGCCAAAAACATGATAGATGGCGCCGAAATTTAGGTTTCTTTGATTTCCAAGAGGCAATAGGTAGTGAACTCCCCCACGGAAAGTAACGTCACTAAAGGTAAGTCGCTCATAATATTCCGAAGAAATTCCTACAGGCGACAACTCAGCTGTCATTAGTTCCAACTGATTTGTTCGAATGGTAGATCCAAACAAGTAAGATCCATGAAGGCCAATACTCAAATTCGTCACAGGCTGAAATCCGGTACTTAAATAGACTTCACTTAATCCGCCCCTACCCTCTATGGTGTTAAATGACACTAAGTCTGAGTTGACGACGGGAGAATTTATCGCAAGGTTATAATCAACCCCTGTTACTTGATTCAAACCTAATCCCAATGTCCATTTACGGGGGATCAAAGGCAAGGACATAGCTACATAACTCAACCCCCCTCCATCTATCTCTTCGGAACCTGCGTCTGTGGCGGCTTGCATCGTCACATAGTTAAAGGCGGCTTGAAAGCTAAATGCACCATTTTTGGTAGATAGAGCGGGATTTACATTGTTGACACTGAAAGGTGACCCGAAACTAATGCCCTGACCCCCCATCGCTTGATTTTGGGTGAGTCCGGAGGAGTTGAATTCCCCCACACCAAGAGAACTATAGGTGGAGGAAGAGGACTGTCCATAAGTGAAATTTATAATAAATAAGCCTAAAAAAAGGCTTAGTGCATTACGGCTTTTTATTGCTGACATTGTATTTTAAAATTCGATTCGGTCCATCAAGGACCAAATTGGGATTACAAATATGTGGTCTTTTGTTTAGTATTCAAAGGATTTGACATCTCTGCCTCAAATAAAGACCATGAGCCCTGAAATTGATGCTTGTATGCAACATGGGAGTAAATTGGATTATTGGCAAGAAATTCAACTCCTTTTTCTCCTTGTGTGAATCAACGCAATATGCCTTGATAAAGGTATTTAATATTTCGACATTGAAGTATACTACCTTTTTGAGGTAAGGCGTGACTCGCAGCGAGATCCGATCTTGACAATGATGTAAAATTAGTCAAATTAAAAAAGGTATATTCAAACCATGAATTATTTTTAACTTTACACATCTTATTTTAACAAACTTTAACCCACGTTGATATGACCGCAACCTACCCCATGATAGGCCTAATGTCCGGTACTTCGGGGGATGGCCTGGATATCGTTTACGCAACATTTGAATTTAGTAAAGGTTGGACTTTTGAACTTGTTTGCGGAGAAACCATCCCATTTCCTGGTGATTTGGGAAATGATTTAAGCCATTGCCATTTGTTTAACGGTAAAGATCTCGCTCTTCTGGATATCCGTTTTGGCCATTGGATGGGCAAGCAGGTTGCTGACTTTTGCAATCAAAATGGGGTAAAACCGCTTGCCGTTGCCTCCCATGGGCATACCGTTTTTCATCAACCTGAAAAACTCCTGACCCTTCAGATAGGCAATGGCTGGGCCTTACATACATCCAGTCACTTGCCCGTAGTCAATGACTTCCGAAGCCTAGATGTTCAACTCGGCGGCCAAGGAGCACCCCTAGTCCCCATAGGTGATAAACTCCTTTTTTCTTCATACGACTATTGCCTAAATTTGGGGGGAATTGCTAATATATCTATGGAACGGGGCAATCAACGAATTGCATATGACGTTTGCCCGTTCAACCTGCTTTTCAATTTTTTTGCAAAAAAGGCGGGTAAACCATACGATGATAGCGGTAGATTGGCCAGATCCGGCACTGTCATACCTCACCTGCTCGATGATCTTTCCCAAGCCACATTTTATACTTTAAAGGGAGCGAAATCCCTGGGCAGGGAGGATATAGAAAAGAGTTTTTTGCCACTCGTTGACCTTCCGGATCTAAATCACTGTGATATACTTGCTACCTTATCCGAACATTTTGCCACCATAATTGCCAGCTCCATCAACGAAACATCTCCTAAAAAAGCCTTATTGTTGGCAACTGGAGGCGGAGCCTTTAACACCTTTTTTTTGGAGAAACTAGCTTCGAAATTAGATGGCGGCATTACGTTGAGTATACCCGAAGAGACCATAATTGCTTACAAAGAAGCTTTGGTGTTTGCTTTCCTTGGAGTCCTGCGACTACGACATGAAATCAACTCCCTAGCTTCGGTTAGTGGGGCATCCCGTGACAACTGCGGTGGCACGCTATATGGATTCGAGATTTAAGAGGCACCTTTTCGTATTCCTTCTACTTACCTATCAGGCAACAATAGCTATCCAAACAATCCTAAATCAGGTATCTTTGAATTAAAATTTGAAGGGTTTATAAAAATTTCCCTTTCTCTGATCAAATTATTTGTTTCATGTAAACCAAAATAAGTAGTTTAGTGCAATTAAAATTTTCGACGAAGTTTTTAACCCGCCAACTAAAACTTATCCTCGGAAATTGACCTAACCTTTAAAATCAACTTGATGAAGAAAATAATAGCTTCATGTGTTTTGCTTTGGGCCTTGACTACAATCCCCTACTTTCCCACCGCAACTGCACAAGGCAAAGAGAACACACCTAGCTTCACATCTACTGATATCTCAGCATTAACCCCTCTTCTGGTAAGTTCCTCGGATTTGCCAGCCGATCCCGTGCCCGACATACCCCATGCACATGCCCCGGTATGGCTTGTTTTTCCATTTGTGATCTTATTGTTAATGATTGCGACCGGGCCCTTGTTTTATGAACATTTCTGGCACCATAATTATCCGAAAATAGCTGTAATGTTGGCTGCAATTGTAGTCCTCTATTATCTGTTTGTCTTGCACAACGTTCACCAACCTGTGCATGCTTTAGCCGAGTACGTTCAGTTTATTGCACTACTGGCATCATTGTATATCGCCTCAGGTGGGATATTAATACATGTGGACAAAAGATCAACACCGTTTGCCAATGTAACTTTGCTCTTAATAGGCGCATTAATTTCAAATCTGATCGGAACAACGGGAGCATCCATGCTCTTAATACGTCCATTTATTCGGCTCAACAAAAACAACATACAACCCTACCATATCATATTTTTTATTTTCATGGTCAGCAATGTAGGAGGATCGCTTACCCCTATCGGAGATCCACCGTTGTTTTTGGGGTTCCTTAAGGGTGTACCATTCTTTTGGACCTTGGAACACAACTGGCCTGCTTGGCTTCTGGCTTTGGGTTTTTTAGCTGTCATGTTTTATTTCTTGGATAAGAAATTTGGGCGGGCAAATGATGAGGAAATCTCAGAGCCCGAAATCCATTCGAATAAAATCTCACTAATTGGGTCGAAAAACTTCCTTTGGCTGCTGGTCGTGATTTGTTCGGTGTTCTTGGATCCTAACGTGCTGGAATGGGTCCCGGCCATTCACTATGATGGGCAGAAGTTTTCCTTCCTCAGAGAAATTATCATGTTGTCCGTCGCCTATTTTTCCTTTAGATATGCTGATAAGGAAGCGATAAATGGCAACGAGTTTAATTTCGAACCTATCCGGGAAGTCGCATTTATATTTATAGGTATTTTTGGCACCATGATGCCAGCGTTGGAGTTGGTGGGAGAATTTGCCAAATCACCGGATGGGGCGGCCCTCATTACGCACAATACGCTGTATTGGGGCACTGGCGCACTTTCCGGGGTGTTGGACAATGCGCCAACTTACCTCAATTTTCTAGCTGCCGCCATGGCCTCCCAAGGAGCCAGTATCAGCAATGTTGCTGAAGTACGCAATTTTGCCTTGGATCTGTATGATGAATCCTCTTTTGAACTGATGGCTATTTCCCTTGCATCTGTGTTTTTTGGAGCGATGACCTATATCGGCAACGGTCCAAATTTCATGGTCAAATCTATTGCTGAACAAAGCGGGATAAAAATGCCGTCGTTCTTTGGTTATATTATTCGATTTTCAATACCCGTATTGCTACCCATTCTGTTTGTCGTCTGGCTGGTTTTCTTTGCGTTTGTCTAAGTTTGGAAGGTCTATGTCAAGGATTTATTTTACCCTCGGATGACATGACATTGGCGGGCAAAAACCAGACTTTCTGATAACCGTTTACTTCATAGGACGACAGTTGTCGTCCATCAGCTGTCATTTCTAGGCTTCCGGAACCCTCAGAAAGATAGAATAGATTCTCCTTTTTGAAGGAGAAATCTATTCTACTAATTTTATCTCCGGATCGGTGTATTTTCATCTGCTGAATTTCCCCTTTTTCCCCGGGAATTAGCGTATGTTGTAATAGTTGCGGGCTTTCCTGTGTAGCGTAAGACGCTGCCAGGGAATTTTTGTTGATGTCTGCCTGAATAAACAAATCCAATTCTTTACGCCAACCGTCAGCACTCATTACCATCGTAAGTGCCTCTTCTTTTCCTTTTATGGTCAGTTTCTTCGATACCTCCTTCCCATCTAATTGGGGGATTTGGTCCTGAACAAACTGGACCAAAGGAAAATATTTATTGAGTTGGGTTGGATTATCTAGAGGAGCCTGCTCCGTTTTCGAGCAGGAAACCACAAGAAACAACAGCAACCAGACCTGAATAGGTAGTATCGAAGAAGCTATTTTCATCTGTTTATAATAGTTTTTTCAATTGTCAGATGGAATCTCGCATATAGGATAATCATCCCAGTGTGTGACGCTTTCGTCATGCTCGAATTCATGTTAGGTTAGCAAAATCTCTCCGGTCATTTCTTTTGGTATTTCTACGCCAAGCAATGTGAGTATAGTTGGTGCCAAATCACCCAATTTACCATTCTTAATGGTTAGCCTATCGTTACGGTCTACCATAATGCAAGGCACTAAACTTGTAGTATGGGCTGTATTCGGTGATCCGTCTTCGTTGATCATGCAATCACTGTTACCGTGATCGGCGATTACGATGATGGTGTAGTCATGTTCCAGCGCTTTTCGAATAACCGACTCCGCACATTTATCGACAGCCTCGCAGGCTTTAACCGCTGCGTCAAAAACGCCGGTATGGCCAACCATATCCGCATTGGCAAAATTTAGGCAAATAAAATCCGCCTCCCTTTTCGGAAGCTCCTGATTTATTTTTTTGGCAATCTCGAAGGCGCTCATCTCAGGCTGTAAATCATAAGTTGCTACCTTCGGGGAAAAGCAAAGAATCCTGGATTCTCCCTCAAATTCCTTTTCCCTTCCTCCGGAGAAAAAGAAAGTGACATGGGGATATTTTTCAGTTTCTGCTATTCTGATTTGCTTTTTGTGGTTTTTGGCCAAAATCTCACCTAATGTATTATACAGGTTATCCTTCTCAAAAATGACATGCATATTTTGGAAAGTCTCATCGTAACTGGTAAAGGTAACGTAGTGCAGGATAAGCTTTTTCATTCCAAAATCAGGAAAATCATTTTGGGTAAGCACTTCTGTTATTTCTCTGCCCCTGTCGGTTCGGAAATTAAAACATATTACCGTGTCTCCATCCTCGATATTCCCAACTGGTCTTCCCTCGGAATCTACCTGGATAATGGGACGGATAAATTCATCAGTTACACCGTTTGCATAGGATTTTTTGAGAGCTGTCAGGATATCTTTCGACTTTTCTCCCTCTCCCTTTACCATTCCATTATACGCCAGACTTACCCGTTCCCAACGGTTATCCCTGTCCATGGCGTAGTATCTTCCAATTACCGTGGCAATCGTACCAGTAGATGTCTTCGTATGTTCGGCCACTTCAGTTAAAAACTTCAAACCACTTTTGGGATCTGTATCTCGTCCATCTGTGAAAGCATGAATATATGCCCTATCTATTCCATTAGCCTTAGCCGCATCGCAAAGACCCTTAAGGTGTGAAATGTGGGCATGTACGCCTCCATCCGAAACCAATCCGATAAAATGCACTTTTTTCCCGGTGTTCTTCGCATGTTCGAACGCTGCTTTTAAAACCGGATTAGTATTTAGGTCCCCTTCTGAAACGGCTTTATTAATTTTCACCAAATCCTGATAAACAACCCTTCCAGCACCAATATTCATGTGACCCACTTCAGAATTGCCCATTTGGCCTTCAGGAAGACCAACCGCTAAACCTGACGCTTCGAGGGTGGCGAATGGATATTTGGTGTATAGGCTGTCAATAAATGGAGTTTGTGCCTTGTCAATAGCAGAAACTTCCGGGTTTTTGGCTATACCCCAGCCATCTAAAATCATCAATAATACTTTCTTGTTCATGTATCAGGGTGTTCTTTTTCGAAATGAAAATTAAGTCGTGCACACAAAATACCCCGTATGGATTATGTGGCTGTGTTTTTTCTGTTGGACGACAAATATACAGCATATTAATCAAAGCCAGGGTATGCAACATGAAGAAACTGCCCGTATTCAACCGTACAAAAGCTTTCACGAAAAAGTCATATAAAAATTCGAAAAAAAAGGTCTTTGGCTCAAAATTTGATTATCACGGACTTATGAAATCTTTGATATGCATTATTTTTGTGATCTTCGGGATAATAAACAATGGCCAACCTGGTATGACCACCGAACCGCCATTTCCTCAAATCGATCAGATTGCATTATCTATAAAAAACAACTCCAGCAAAGATTTGGCGCAATTTTTTGACAGCTCTGTAGAAATTAAGCTCGGAGAAATTCGCGGTGATTACTCCAAAAGCCAAGCCGAAATCGTCATGCGGGATTTTTTCAAGAAATTCCCGGCAGTAAGTTTTCTTGTATTACAGCAGGGCGAATCTGCGGAAAAAATTCGGTATATAATCGGAAAATACCAGTCTAAAACAGATAGTTTTAGGATTCTTGTAAAAGGCAAATCCAAAGTTGATGACCAATTAAAAATTTACGGACTAGAGTTTTCCAAGGAGTAGTAGATAGTGTTCACTGAATAAGTCCGTGATGTCCGGCATTTTTTACCACAGTCCTTAACCTAAAAGCAACCCAAGACATTTTTTTGGGAAATTTAACCTATTTTTGATTTGTGAAACAGACTTATATTACCGAAGAGAGACTTAATGAGTTTATCCGATCAGCCTTAAAAGAAGATGTAGGTGAAGGTGATCACACCACCCTCGCTGCGATTCCCCCAAATGCAACAGGCAAGGCGCAACTGCTAATCAAAGAAGACGGAGTCATTGCGGGACTAGCACTGGCGAAGAAAATCTTCCAGCATTTTGACCCATCCTTAAATGTCACTTTGCTTCTAAAAGACGGTCAGCAGGTTAAAAATGGAGATGTTGGGTTAACGGTTTCCGGGAAAGCCGCGTCCATACTTACAACGGAGCGTCTAGTCCTGAACTGTCTGCAACGGATGAGTGGAATAGCTACCTATACCCATAAGTTGACCCAGTATATCAATCATACACCTACTAAGCTGCTTGATACCAGAAAAACAACTCCCAATTTTCGAATGATGGAAAAGTGGGCGGTGTATCTAGGAGGCGGGAAAAATCACCGGTACGCGCTGTATGACATGATCATGCTGAAGGACAACCACATTGATTTTGCCGGCGGCCTCCGACCAGCGATATTAGCCACCCAAGCCTACCTTAAAGAGAATCGACTTACATTAAAAATTGAAGTAGAGACAAGAACCTTGCAGGAGGTTAACGAAGTGTTGGAAATCGGGGGTGTGGATATCATCATGCTTGACAACATGGACTGCCCTACTATGAAAAAAGCAGTGGAAATAATTGGTGGAAGGTATGAAACGGAAGCTTCCGGAGGTATTACAGAAGCGACGCTTAGGGAAGTAGCCGAGTGTGGGGTAGATTACATTTCGGTCGGAGCATTAACCCACCAAGTCAAAAGCTTGGACATCAGTCTGAAGGCGGTAAAACAGGTTCATTAAACTGCAATTTTACCAAGTTGGCATAATAACCGTTCTCTACGGATGCCAGTCCTTCGTGACTTCCCTCTTCAACAATTTCACCATCTTTGATCATATAGATTCTATCCACTTTGCGGATGGTCGCCAGTCGATGTGCGATTACAATGGTTGTTCTGTTTTTCATCAATTCATCCAACGCTTCCTGGACCAACGCTTCCGACTCGGCGTCCAAAGAAGACGTAGCTTCGTCAAGAATCAGAATAGAAGGATCTTTCAAAATGGCCCTTGCGATGGCAATACGTTGTCGCTGTCCACCCGAAAGCTTTACTCCCCGCTCTCCAACCAGCGTATCCAACCCTTCAGGAAACTTTTCTATAAACTGCCATGCGTTTGCTTTTCGAGCAGCCATTATAATTTCGTCTTCTGTGGCGTCTTGCTTCGCATATGCTATATTCTCCCGAATACTGCCGCCAAACAACAACACCTCTTGGGGGACAATACCAATACTAGACCGCAGCCGTTTAAGGTTCCATCGCTGTAGGGGCTTCCCATCCAGTAATATCTGTCCTTTTCCCACCTCATAAAATCGCAACAAAAGCTGTATGATGGTTGATTTCCCGGCTCCACTATATCCTGCTAGGGCAACTTTCTCACCGGAACGGATAGATAAACTGATTCCGTGAAGTACCAAATGGTCTTCTCGGGTAGGATATTGAAAATAAACATCATCGAACACCACATCACCTTTCACAATACTCTCTCCGTCCGGATCCCCTTCTGCTTCCGGCACTTCATCCAAAATCTCAATCACACGCTCCGATGACCCGATGGCCTTCTGAACCTGTCCATAGATATCTCCCAATCCGGCTATAGATCCTCCGATAAAGGTGGTGTATAAGACGAAACTTACCAAATCTCCAACACTCATAGCTCCTTCACTAACCAGCGTAGCTCCATACCAAATCACGGCTACAATGCCACCAAACAACGCAAAGATGATAAAAGAGATGAAGGCGCCACGAAACCCAGCCGCTTTAAGCGCCACATTCACCACCCGTTCCAAACCATTCCCATAGCGTTTTGATTCGTACGCTTCACCGGTGAAGGATTTTACTGTGATGATGGACTGTAGGGTTTCTTCCACCACTACATTGGCTGCCGCAAGTTCATCCTGCGTAGCTTTGGACAGTCTACGAATAAACCTTCCAAACACCATGGCTATTACCACCAAAACGGGGATGGTAGCCAACATGAAGAAAGTCAGCTTTGGCGTAGTATATAACAGAAAACCTATTCCTGCCAAAAGCGTAATTACCTGCCGCATTAGCTCTGCTAGGGTAATGGAAAAAGTATCCTGTAGCAGTGACACATCCGAAGTGATCCTACTAATTAGTTCTCCAGTCCTTCGTTTGTCAAAAAAGGTCATGGGCAAATGGACCAAACGGCTATAAATTGCCTTCCGAATGTCCCGCATTGACTTTTCACTTACCTGCGCAAAAAGCCAAACCCGAAAGAATGAAAACACACTTTGAACAAGCAAAATGCCTAAAAGGATAAAGGCTATGCTATTGATATCATCCACAATCCATGATTCCCCAGAAGCAGCATCAATAAGCTTCCCCGCAACAAATGGAAACGTCAATAACATCAAACTTGAAAAAATCAGAAAAATCATTCCCAATAAAAAAGGTCCTTTATAGGGATAGGCAAAACTAAAAATCCCTATGAGTTTTTGAAAATTCTGTTTATTTAGTTTTCTTTTCTCACTTTCGTCTAGTGCCAATCCTCTTGATTTCGCCATTTAATTCATTTTCTTATTTAGTGGGCCTAAATTTAAGTCAAATTACCCACCTATGACAACCACATTTCTTTCGAAATGATTTATATAAGCCAATATTCATATTGAAAGGGCCTTAATTGCTTTCAAACTCACTATTTGTCCACCGCTTTCCTTCCGGTGATTCTTCTCAAAAACTGTTTCTCCTTTTCCCAAAAGAAACTAAATTGGCCAAAAATAAACCCGTAAATAAGTAAAAACACTTGGTAGAGGGGAAGTACAAGCAACAAATAAAGTACTGTTTTATAAAATCCCCCAGTGCTCATATCCACTCCCAACAAGGCGAAAATAGGCTTTTTAATATACAATACCGTCATACCAGTACATGCAAAAACAATGAGAACCAAAATTACCTGCCAAATGCTTTTTAATTTCCATTTGTCCTGCAATTTTTGAAGCCAGCTTTTTTGGTGATTTTCTCCAGTAGTTTCGGTCATAACGGAAATCAAATATGTGAGATGAAATTATAAGGCAATTCTAATAGAAATCATTTCGCCTGTAAAGAGAATAGATCTCAATCGATGCGAAATGATCTTCTCCTGGGTTTCAACTCCAACTAAAACTCAAACAAACCATCGTTAAGGCTTTTGAGAGCCGCATTTTTGTAGGCCGCATCTACCAAAACGGAGACATTGTGCTTACTTCCTCCATAAGACACCATGCGAAGGGGAATATTCGCCAAACTAGCCATAATGTCTTGCAGGACTCCACTCTGCTCCATGATAAGGTTTCCTACAATACAAATAATGGATAAATTATGGTCTATTTCCACATGGCCAAATGCTGCCAACTCACCTTTTATTTCCTCTAAATGCGTGATATCATCAATGGTAAGCGAGATAGCCACTTCGGAAGTGGTGATCATATCGATGGATGTTTTATACTTCTCGAACACTTCAAACACCCTTCTAAGAAATCCATAGGCCAACAACATTCGGCTGGATTTGATTTTGATTGCTGTAATGCCGTCTTTTCCCGCCAGTGCTTTGACTCCTCCTATTTCGGACATATCTGCCGTAATGGTCGTACCCAAGGCATCTGGCTCCATCGTATTAAGCAACTTAACTGGAACATTGAATTGCTGGGCTGGCCATATGGAGGCGGGATGTAAAATTTTCGCTCCAAAGTAAGCCAATTCAGCTGCCTCTTCAAAGGAAAGCTTTGCGATAGGTCTGGTTTTGTCTACTATTCGGGGATCGTTGTTATGCATCCCGTCTATGTCCGTCCATATCTCAACAACTGATGCGGAAATCGCCGCACCAATAAGAGAAGCCGTATAATCACTCCCCCCTCTTTTGAGGTTATCCACCTCATTTCGGTGGTTTTTACAAATATATCCTTGGGTTACAAAGATTTTTTCCTGTTTGTTTTCAGCCAATAGTTTACCCAGTCTTTCCTGAATTTTTGGCAGCTCGGGTTCGTTGTTTTCATCTATGCTCATGAACTCAAGCGCAGGCAAGAAAACAGATTTAATTCCCAGTTCGCTAAGCAATTCATAAAACAACTTCGTGGAAAGTAATTCTCCTTGTGCCAGTATATCCTTGTTAATGGCTTCGTTGAAGGATATTTTCAGGATAATGTTCAGAAATTCGAAATGCTCGTGAATGATCTTAAGGCCTTCTTTTTTTGCTTCCGCTGAGGAAAACAAGTCATCGCAGAATTGTTCATAATGCTCCTGTAGTTGGTCAATTTTAGACTTGGCAGTAGCTTTATCACCCGCTGCTAAGGCATCCCCGATGCCCACCAATGTATTGGTAGTTCCTGACAGGGCTGACAAAACCACAATTTTGGGCTCATCTCCTTTTACGATGAGGTCTTTGACTTGATGCATTCGCTCGGGTTTCCCTACAGAGGTCCCCCCAAATTTCATTATTTTCATTGACTGACTGTTATTTCAAATATCTTATTCAACAACTAAAAATCCGGTATCCTGTAGGTACAGGCATAACTAAAATCCAAGCATTTTAACGGCGGTGATTGCGGCCTCATCTCCCTTATTTCCATGTTTCCCGCCTGCTCTATCCAAGGCTTGCTGCTGGGTATTTGGGGTGAGGACTCCGAATATCACAGGTTTGTTGAATTTAAGCCCCACCTCTGTAATACCCTGCGCAACTGCTTGACAAATAAAATCAAAATGTTTGGTCTCACCCTGGATTACACAGCCGATACATATCACTGCGTCTATCTCATCCACCTGAGCCATCCATTGCGCGGCCAATGGCAATTCAAAAGAACCCGGGACATTTTTTCGATAAATATGCTGCCGATTAGCCCCGTACTTTAAGAGCGTTTCCAGTGCCCCGTTATATAGGGACTCCGTTACTTCCTCATTCCACTCAGAGACGATGATTCCGAATTTCTTATCCTTGATTTCTTTGATGTTTGAGTCGGAGTGTTGACTGAGGTTTTTTAGTGATGTAGCCATGATGTTCTATTCGGTGATTGGACAAAAAAAAGAGTAAAACCCAAGGCCTTACTCTTTCTTAAAAACACGGGGTGTTTTTTTAGTTTGAGGCAAGGCCTTGAAGGCGAGCCTTGTGTTTTCGGGCATTGGTAAACTCATACGAATCAAAATACTTATTTTCGATCTCCTCGTAAGTTTCGATAGCACTGTTCAAATCACCGGATTCTTCATAAGCTATTGCTAATTTGTTCAGGTATTTTGGCGTGAAAAACTTGTTCGGCTCATGATTAGCCGCCCGCTTATAATACCGGATAGCCTCATTAACATCTCCTAAATCCATATACGCATCCCCGGTAAGGGCATAAGCCTGCGCTTGGATAAAGAAGTCGTCAGCTGAGAATTTCTTCAGATGGTCAGCGGCTTTTTGATGCTGACCCTGGGACAAATAAATAGAACCAACATAAAAATTGGCCAAATTCGCCGCATCAGTTCCTCCATATTTATCTATAATGGTAAGCAGTCCGGGATTTACTCCATCACCGTTCAATGCCAAGTCAACACTATCCTGTTCGAAATAGTAGACAGCTTGGAACATTTCGGCCTGTGCAGTCTTATTTTGATTCGCTTTATTAATCTGAAAAAATAGTATCGCTGCTATGATAAGGATCATGGCACCAATAGCACCTGCAACCAATTTAGTATTTTCTTTAAGAAAATTCTCCCCACGGTTCAACCTGGTTGCTATTGCATCCGGATTTTCCAGCAGTTCATTGGTTGGATCCTTCTTTTTACTCGTATTCTTAACTTTACTTTTTGACATGACTTTAATTTTTCAGTCGCAAATATAGGAGTTTTCATTGAATCACAAATAATAAAAAAATCAGCCACCCCTATTTTAATAGATACAGGTGGCTGAAGTCTACCATTTAATGGAAATTACTCCCTAATAAAAGGATAATCATCTTCTGCGTAAACATCTTTGAAAGCGTCTGCTCCGTCCGGCCAAGGAGATTCCTCCGCAAACTTCACCGCATCAGCCACCTTCTGCTTTATACTTGCATCTATCTCTTTCAATTCATCCTCTGTGAGAAGCTCATTTTCCAAGATAGTCATTTTGACCTGTTCGATCGGATCGCGTTGTTTGTATTCTTCCACCTCTTCCTTGGTACGGTACTTTTGCGGATCTGACATCGAATGACCTTTATACCGATAAGTTCTAAATTCCAACAAGGTAGGTCCTTCTCCTTTTCGAGCTCTTTCAGCCGCTTCTGCTACCGCCTCGTGGACAGCCTCCACATTCATTGCGTCTACCGCAAACGAGGGCATGTCATAGGCTTCTCCCAAGGTATATAATTCATTTACATTAGAAGAACGCTGCACGGAGGTACCCATCGCATAGCCGTTGTTCTCTATCACGAATATGACAGGCGTTTTGTACAACATGGCCAGATTGAGAGACTCATGAAAAGCTCCCTGCCTCACCGCACCGTCACCCATGTAGCAAATGGCTAGGTTTTTAGTCCCTTTGTATTTTTCGGCAAAACCCAATCCAAGTCCCATGGGAATTTGTGCTCCCACAATTCCGTGTCCACCTGCAAAGTTTTTGGTGTTGTCAAAAATATGCATAGACCCGCCTTTACCTTTGGTGGTACCCGTTGCCTTGCCGAACAATTCAGCCATCACAGCTCCCGGATCTGTTCCCAATCCGAGCGGATGGGCGTGACATCGGTATGCCGTGATCCATTTATCGTCTTTTTCCAAGGCCGAAATAGCACCCGAAGCACAAGCTTCCTGGCCGATATATAAATGACAGAATCCTCTTATTTTTTGTTGGCCATACAGTTGACCCGCTTTTTCCTCAAACCTTCTCATTAAGAGCATGCTTTCGTACCAATAAGCATAGGTTTCCTTTGGATATTTTACTTTAGACTTTGTGGTGCTAGAACTCTTTTTTGCCATATCGTATTATATAAATATGCTAACTTTGAACCCAAAGATAATGAAAACGGGTGTAATTTTGAGTCAGAATGCGAAATTAGTGAAAATCGACAGAGTTTTTAGACATGCACCTGAAAAATATTAGCTTGCGCCAGTTCAAAAATTTCAGTGCGGATAGGTTTGAATTTTCTGAAGAAGTCAATTGTTTCCTCGGGTTAAACGGCGCTGGTAAAACCAATTTGCTGGATGCTATCCACTATTTGTGCCTGACTAAAAGTGCCTTCCAGTCTGTCGACCAGTTTCAAATGCTACATGGAACGGATTTTTTCATGGTGAAAGGAAGCTTTATCAATGATGGAAAAACCCTCGAATTGGATTGCTACATGGAGTCGGGAAAAAAAAAGCAACTCGTGCTCAACGGTAAACCTTACCAAAAAATGAGCGATCATATTGGATTGATTCCAGTAGTGCTGATAGCTCCAGACGACACCAGCCTTATCCGGGACGGAAGTGAAGAAAGAAGAAGGTTTTTTGACAATATGCTTTCGCAACTTAGCAGCAATTATTTAAACCAATTGGTGCGATACCAGCATTTTTTGAAGCAACGAAACGCTCTTTTGAAGCAATTTCATGAATCCGGTAAAAAAGACCTTTCGTTGTTGGAACCTTATTCAAGAGAATTAATCCAACTCTCTGTGGTCATTCACAGACAGCGCTTTGAATTTATCCAAAACTTCGCCCCCGGTATTCAATCACATTATTCGTTTATAGCAGGTGAATCGGAAAAAACAGACATTACGTACACGAGCGATGCCGGGGAGAAGACATTTGAAAAGGATTTTAGAAATTCCCTGGAAAAAGACCTGATTTTAAAAAGAACAAATTTGGGCATCCACAAGGATGACTACGTATTCACCATAGGCGAGCATTCGTTAAAGAAATTTGGTTCTCAAGGACAGCAAAAGTCATATTTAATAAGCCTTAAACTTGCCCAGTTTGATGCCTTCAGACTTGCGAAAAAACAAAAACCCATCTTACTTTTAGACGATATTTTTGACAAACTGGATGATATACGTATTGGCCAGTTGATGAAATTAGTCGCAAAAAGAGATTTCGGACAATTGTTCATTACAGACGCCCGCCCAGAACGGTCCATTAAGATCTTTTCAGACCTTCAAATCCCAGCCAAACTATTCCATATTGCGGACGGAAAATTAACTGAAGTCACTTCCATATAGCATGGTTAGAAAATCAATATCTTGGCTTTTTGAGCAACTGGGCATCAACCGAATATTTGCCAGGGCCAGCGATCATTAAAGTTACAAAACAAATCAGATACAGAAGCGGTAATTCCTGTTTGCCGAACGGATCTGAAGCGTGAACAATAAAGGTAATCACCGTCATATTTATAATCAACGGAATCAATACCACACGGCTCATAAAACCAACCACCAGCAATGCGGTACAAAAAACTTCCGCAAAAACAACCAGTTGCAGCGAAAGTGCCGGCCCTAACCCGAGAGGATCGGCGAATGAATTGAGTCGTTCACTGAAATTCATGATTTTGGGCAAACCGTGAATAAACAGCAGAATGCCTGAACCTATACGCAGGATCAGGAGGGATATGTCAGTTCCTGCGGATTTATGTGAAAAAAGAAGCTGCTTCATTTAAGTCAGTTTTTGGGATTATTTATTTATTTGCATGGAAACCGAACCATAGATTTCCTCCACAAACTTTCGCTTTCTTGCTAAAAGTATCGAAATAATTTTAATCTCAGAAATTTTAACCCCTCAATTTTTCAAAAAACAGGGTAATTTGCCTACAATTCCTTGATTTAAAAAAGTTTTTCTGGATAATATGCATTTTCGTGTAAACGTCGAAGGGCATCTGTAACTATAGGTTTATCCGCTGCATAGGTTACTCCAAACCAGGTGTTGCCACCAGGTAAAATTTTGACGGCAGCCTTATGTTTTTTTATCAATTCGTTTGCGACGGTCGGGATATAAAATTCCGACTTTAAATCTTGATGATTTTCCTTCAAAAACACGTTCCATAATTTCTCTGTCTCCACAAAAATCGAGGGATGAAAACCCCAACAATTCATGGATACAGGGGTGTTAAGTGGAATTTCGATGGTTTCGCTTTCGGTCTGATGTAGGATTTTATCTCCATGTCTACTGATAGCAGTGCGCTCTATCATTCCCAAAAGGTGTCCTTGCTCATCAGAAACACATACTCCCCGGCTTACCGTGCCATAATCTGACAATACATTTTGAATCGCATAGCCTACCATGCAATGGAGGTCTGCTTTTACATCATTCACCAAAAATTTCCCAAGTGCCTGAAATGCCTCTCTTCCGTAAAAATCATCGGCATTAATCACTGCAAATGGTTCGTTAATGGCATTCTTGGCACAAAGCAGCGCATGAGCTGTTCCGAATGGCTTCTTGCGCAATGCATTCCTGTACTTGGCATCCACTTGGCTTTCTAAAGATTGGATCACAAAGTCAACCGCTATCTTTCCTTCCAGCTTGGGTAAGAACAGGTTCTTGGCAAGTTCTACAATTTCGTCTCTTACAATAAATACAACCTTGCCAAACCCTGCCTGAATGGCATCAAATATACTGTATTCGAGAATTGTTTCTTCGTTGGGTCCAAATCCGTCAACTTGTTTGTCTCCGCCATACCTGCTGCCCATTCCGGCTGCCAAAATCAAAAGTGTAGGTTTCATTTACCTTGGTTAAGTTCTATAAAATTTTAAGCTCTAAAATAACAGGGCAAAGATAACCGATATTCGGATTTCTCTTTCCAACTTCATCAATTTTTTAGTTAGGTATAATACCTCGAAATATGAACTAACGATCCGACTCCTACCGCAAAAACTTAACCTAAACCTAATTCCGTCAATTTGGGAAAATCTGTTGCCTCGAAACTCTAAAAATAAAGATCATAGTTATTTTTAAACCCTATTTTCAACTAAATTTAACTTTTTCAGATCATATTGATTGTTTTGTCAACCATATTTTCTATTATTGTCAAAAATTATCCGATTCATAGCCCAAATTATTAAAGAACCTTAAATCCAGTTGATAAAATGAAAAAAATCGAAGCCTTAATCAGAACCTCAAAATTTGACGAGATACATTCCTGCCTTTCGGGACTGGGAGTAAACTTCCTGACTTTCTTTGAAGTGAAAGGGATGGGTCTACAGCATGCCAAAACCCAGCAGTACCGTGGTGTGGCATATGAGCCCACATTCATCCCCAGAACCAAGCTTGAAATTGTGGTTCCTGATGATTTGGAGGAAGCTGTGATCTCATGCATCCTCCGCGAAGGAAGAACCGGACAGGTTGGTGACGGTAAAATCTTCGTCTATAATGTAGAAAAAGCCTTCCGGATTAGAAACGAGGATATCGGAGAGGAAGCCCTTTAATCACTTTATTAATCACCCCATCTTTCAAACCACCTTTAAAAAAGCATAAATTATGAACCAAGAACTATTTACTATTAACAACCTTTGGATGATGGTAGCCACCATTTTGGTCTTCATCATGCACCTGGGTTTTGCCGCATTGGAGGCCGGACTGACCCGCGCTAAAAATACTGTCAACATTCTTTTCAAAAACACCATCATTCCCGCCTTGGGAATTCTTACATATGGTTTTATAGGTTTCAACCTTATGTATCCCGGAGAGGCATTCGAAGGTGGATTTTTTGGACTTTCCGGCTTGGGGCTTAGTCTTCCTGATGGGTGGGACACTACTAACTATTCCGAAGGCTACACCTTTTATACGGATTTCATATTTCAGGCAATGTTTGCCGCCACTGCGGCTACCATCGTGTCAGGAGCAGTTGCAGAACGGATAAAACTTGGTCCGTTTATATTCTTTTCCTTATTATACGTAGGCATTTGTTATCCCATTGTCGGCATGTGGAAATGGGGCGGTGGATTTTTGGAAACACTCTCCACTCCATTTTATGACTTTGCGGGTTCTACTCTAGTACATTCAGTTGGTGGATGGGGAGCGGTTATCGGCGCATATCTTTTGGGACCAAGAATTGGTAAGTACAAAGACAATAAAATCAACGCCATACCGGGTCACAACCTTCCATTAGCTACTTTCGGTGTATTCCTGCTTTGGTTTGGATGGTTTGGTTTTAATGGGGGGTCGGTTTTGTCAGCTGCTCCCGGTACCGTTTCACTTGTATTTGTAACAACCGCAATTGCGGCATCTGCTGGTGCTTTCGGGGCCTTGTTTGCCTCGTATGCCAAATTCAAAGCCTATGACATCACCATGGTATTAAACGGAATTCTAGCCGGATTGGTAAGCATCACCGCCGGAGCGGATATGATGGCTCCTTGGGAAGCTGCCGTAATCGGATTTATTGGCGGTATGTTGGTTGTGTTTGGTGTTCTCTTCTTTGATAAAGTAAGAATAGATGATCCAGTTGGTGCCATCTCAGTACACTTGGTTTGCGGTATTTGGGGTACGCTGGCGGTTGGAATTTTCGGTGACCTGGCAGGAATGTCGCAGATAATTTCACAACTGATTGGAATTGTATCAATTGGGGCATTTTGTGTTGCCTTTACCTTTATTGTTTTATATACGTTGAAGAAAACCACCGGCATCCGGGTTGACGAACAGGAGGAACTGGAAGGCTTGGATATCAATGAACACGGCATGCATGCCTACCCGGATTTTGCTACTAAGGAGTAAAATTTCAATTTCCTTGTAATGAAAAAGCCACTCGGGACTTAATTCCGAGTGGCTTATTTTTTAAACCTGGTTTAATTTCCTAATAGAGCAACTCCCACAAAAGGCTAACCAAAAACTTTCAATGATCGGATCATTCGGGAATAGTATACCATTAGATCCCAATCATTTGAAAGTTAATTCCTATTATCCCGCATCGGATTCTGACCCCTAGATGTCCCTCTTGGGGGAGTAGACCGCTTGAATAGTTCAAACCGTGAAGGAGTGGGTTTTCCGGGCCAATAGTTGTTTGACTCATCTATATCGGCCGTTTCCCGTAAGGGATCCAAAATGATTTCCGCAACTTCCTTGGTCTTCCCAAATACTTTGGTGATCTCGTATTCATCCAATCTCCAAATCTGGGCAGGGAGCCTTTCGATTTCCGAAGTTCCGTCTGTGTACTTAAACTCCAATATGACTGGCATCACTAGGCCGCCTATATTTTTCAATTTTACTTCGTAAAAATTCAAACCACTGTTCAGTAAATCTCTTTCCTCTGCAGACAAGCTCTTTAAGAAATCCTGATATTGCCTTTCGTCAGCAGGGCCAACCCGAAACGGATCGTAGCTGTTGTAGAAATCTCTTGCTGAAGGATTAGCCTCCACCACGGTCTGGGGAACATCAGTTTTATTCCGCTCTTTGGTAAGATACGATTCCTCCAGTTCAAATGCTTCTCTATCACGGGCCTTTGATTCTGTAGGGTTTTTAGAATCGATCTTATACCATTTCACCTCTTCAATAGAAATATCAACCGGTTCGGTCCCATAAAACCAACCTCTCCAAAACCAATCCAAATCGACCGCTGAAGCATCCTCCATGGTTCGAAAAAAATCATCTGGAGTAGGATGTTTGAACATCCATCGCTGTGCATATTGCTTAAACGCATAGTCGAACAAGTCCCTGCCCATGACGGTTTCCCTCAAGATATTTAGTGCCGTTGCCGGTTTTGCATAGGCGTTTGGTCCTAGGGCAATAATGTTTTCAGAGTTGGTCATAATTGGCTCCAAAAAGTTTTTCTCCATCTTCATGTAAGGGACGATTTTGTGGGGGGCTCCTCTTCTGGAAGGGTAATCCCTATCCCACTCCTGCTCAGCCAAAAACTGCAAGAAAGTATTTAATCCTTCATCCATCCAAGTCCATTGTCTCTCGTCAGAATTGACGATCATGGGGAAGAAGTTGTGTCCGACTTCATGGATAATGACCGAGATCATGCCATATTTTATCGCATCCGAATAGGTTCCGTCTTCATCCGGCCTGCCATAGTTAAAGCAGATCATCGGATATTCCATACCATTGGTTGCCTCTACAGAAATCGCCACCGGATAGGGGTAATCAAAGGTACGGCTAGAATAAGAGCGAAGGGTATGGGCTACAGCCAAAGTAGAGTATTGCTCCCACAGCGGATTGCCTTCTTTTCCGTAATAGGACATAGCCATGACATCCCTTTCACCAATTTTCACTGCCATTGCATCCCAGATAAACTTCCTCGAAGAAGTCCAAGCGAAATCCCTTACATTTTCTGCGGCATAAATCCATGTCTTGGTATCGCTTGCCCGGTTTCTTTCCAACCGCTCAGCTTCTGACTGGGTCCGGATGACGACCGGCTTTTCAAAACTGGTCTTTGCCTGATTCCACCGGTCCATTTCCGTATTGCTCAATACTTCCTGTGGATTTTGCAATACACCGGTAGCACCAACCATATGGTCGGCGGGTACGGTAATTTTTACTTCATAGTTGCCGAAAACGAGTGCAAATTCTCCTGATCCGACAAACTGCATGTTCTGCCATCCTTCAAAATCTGAATAAACAGCCATACGCGGAAACCATTCTGCCATGGTATACAAGTAGTTTCCGTCCTTTTCAAAGTATTCATAGCCTGGTCTACCACCAATGAAGCTCATCCTGTCATGAATATTAAAGCTCCAGTCAATTTTAAATTCAAAATTATCTCCAGGCAACAGAGGTGCGGCAAGGTCCATACGCATCATGGTACGGTTTACTGTTACGGGAATATCCTGTCCGGAAGTAGTGGTTACAGAGGTAATTTTATAACCCAAATCCTGATCGTGCCACAAAATCCCCTGCAACTGCCGAAGGCTCATTTGGGGTTCAATTTTATTGGTGGCCATTTTGTGGGTTTCTGAATCTTTCGCACGCTGATTCTGGTCCAGTTGTACCCAGAGATAGTCCAACGCATCCGGGGAATTGTTAATATACGTGATGTTTGCCGTACCCGTAATGGACTGATTTTCGTCATTGAGGGTTACTTCGATTTCATAATCGGCTTGTTGCTGCCAGTACATATGCCCGGGGGCTCCAGCGGCGTTTCTATACACATTAGGAGTCCGAAGCTTAGTCCCCAATTGCTCAAAGCGTACCCCGTGTCTTTGTTCATCAATTTGGGAAAAACCCGTGAAGGAATTACCTGTCACAAACAAAATTAAAATAATCAGTTTTCTCATACGTACAGTACTGTCAAATAATATTCAGAAATGGAAGGCAGGCCCCCCTTTGGAATTAACTAAGCTGCAATTTAATCAATAAACCACAAGTTCACCATTCTGTTTCGATCAAAAACAAATATAATAACCACACTTTCCAATTTGGGTTATAGATTTTAAAATTTTGCCTTCATTTTAATCCTACTTATTAAAAATTCGAGATTTAATTACGGCATACATACATGCAGATAGCTTTCTCAAACAAAATCAATTTTCCCGGAAGATTTTTTTCCATCTACCAATACCGATTCTCCAATATCATCATCATCGACATTCCTAGTACTATGGAGGATATAATCAGAATCCATTCCTTTCGCTTCACACCAAGTATTCCAACCATCAGGGAAGAAACTATGAGGAAAATGGAAACGATAACAAGCTGCCCTACTTCAAGTCCAATATTAAAGGCGAGGAGCGGTTGGAAAATCGAGGATTCCCTCCCGAGCAGGGTACTAAGGTAATTCGAAAATCCCAATCCATGTATCAGTCCGAAAAATAAGGCAAGCGCATAATTTAGCTGCACATACCCGTTGCCTCCTGCCGGTTTGGGTTTTAAAATATTGGATAGACAAGTTAAGGCAATGGTCACAGGAATTAAAAATTCCACAAGGTCGGTGTCTACTTTAACAACCTTCAACGTGGCTAGAGCCAGGGTCAGGGAGTGGCCTATTGTAAAAGCGGTAACTAATATCAGGATCTTTCTCCAGTCTCTCATCAGGTATATGACGCAGAGTGCAATTACAAATAAAATATGATCAAACCCCGCAAGGTCTAAAATATGTTGGTAACCTAATTTAAAATATAACTGAAATTGATTCATGCAATTGGTTGGTTGAAAGTCAATCCGAATCGGATTTTTGTCGTAATATTAATGCATATTTCACATATTCAATAAATTTTAATGATCCAAATGCTTTCTTTTCATTTATCGGTAGTTAGCTTGTTTGGGCTGTTTACGATGCATCCATTCTATATCAGCCTGACAGACATGGTATATAAAGCTGATGAACAACGCTTGGAAATCGCCCAAAAAATTTTCTGGGATGACCTTGAAGTAGCTTTGTCAAGAAAACACAAAACTCCAGTTGATTTTCTAAATACTTCCGACCGTACTCAGTTGGATGATATGGTGCGTGAATATCTTTTGGCTCAGAATAAAATACATGTCAACGGCCAGTTAATTTCCCTTGAATATTTGGGGCATGAGATTGAAGAGGACGCGGCTTGGTTCTATTTTGAGTCCACTAATGTTCCCAGGCCCAGAGAAGTTATGGTCAGGAATTCGATTCTGACAAGTGAATTCCCGACTCAGCAAAACATCGTCAATTTTTATGTTGACCAGCGTCCTAAAAGCATTATTACTACTGCTGACAAGCCGGAAGGGGAATTGCGGTTCTGATCGACCCTCCGGGAGAAAAATCATACCACTAGTTTTGTTTTTAAACTGAAGGGGTTTTCAAGGGGAAAGTCCCGCAAACTGACCATTTCCCGCCATCCTTCTTAAGCAAGGAAACTTGATTTACCATATATCTCTCATTGAGGGCCATCTTCTTTGCGATTTCGAGGTATGCTGAAAAATCTGCTTCCTTCAAATCTTTGAATGCTATTGTCATGTGCGGGGTATAAATCCGGTCGCTTAATTCCATATCCTGTTTTAAGACGGTCTTACAATACATAATCAATTCCGCCTGAAGCTTATTCAGAGCAGGGTTTTTCTTTACTCTGGAAAAAATAACCCGTTTCCCAAAGGTATCAACACCCTTAAAATGAATCTCAAAAGGTAATTTCCCTTCAAAAAACCGACTCAATTTTCCGGAGAGCTCCGATTCTTTTTTTTCATTCCAAAGAAAGGGCATCTTAAGGGTTACATGGGCGGGAGAACGTAATCCGTACCGGATTCCATAGGTGTCTTTCAGAACCAGTTTAAGAGCCATGGACTTTTCCTGGATTTCACCTTCCGGTACAATTGCTATAAAATATTTCCCTAATGTTTTAGCCATAGAATCTTTTACAGAGTTATTTCCGTTTCCTAAAAGACAAATGAAAACCAAAAAAATCGACCTCCAACAAATTTTTCTACAAAATATGGAACTCTGCTTTAAAAGTTTTGGGTAATCACTTAAATTGAAGAAACTTTACAAATCGCTTGATGAAATCGAGCATGACGGGATTGTCAAACACTGGGATGATCATCATGGCGAGATTCCCTGTCTGCGGACAGGCAGGCATCTGACCGCTGAAAAACAAATTATAAACAGATGAAACACTTCAAAAAAATCATGATCGGTATGGATCTCAGTTCTATGGATGAGACTATATTGATGAATATAAAGCACATGATAGCTGTCTTTGATACAGAGAAAATTTATTTTGTTCATGTTTCCAAAGACTTGTCTATACCGGAGGATATCAAAAAAACCTATCCAGATTTGCTGGCCCCTGCTGATGAAACCATTCGCGCGGGGATCGAACATGAAGTAAAAATAGCGGGGATGAAGGAAATCCCCTATGAGGTCCTTGTGAAAGAGGGAAACCCAATGGAAACCATTCTGAGATGGTGCAAAATCAAGGATGTGGATCTTTTGGTAATGGGTAGAAAATCGGTAGACCTAGGTTCCGGAACGCTTGCCAAAAATCTGGCGCAGCGGGCCCCAACCTCCATTCTTTTCATCCCGGAAAAGGCCAACGTCCATGAAATAAACCGAGTATTAGTTCCTGTGGATTTCTCCGACTATTCACTAATGACACTGGAACTTGCCAATTCCATAGCCAAGGGAATCCATTCGAAAATTCTATGCTGCCATTTGTACGAGATTCCAGCCGGTTATTCCAAGACTGGGAAATCCCACAGTGAATTTGCAAAGGTAATGTTGGAACATGCCAAAAAAGATTTCAAAAAATTCATCGAAAAGGCTGGTCTTGGAGATATTTCCTGTGAATTTATATTAAAAGAGGATAAAAGTGAGGCTAGATATATAGTGAAATTGGCTGAAAAGGAACAGGTCGACTTTATTGTTATTGGAAGCAGGGGTAGAAGCAATTCCGCTGCTATTTTGCTTGGCTCGGTATCAGAAAGGCTTATCCAACTTAATGATGATATTCCAACATTGGTTCTCAAAAAACGCGGGGAAAATATGGGCTTTCTCGAGGCGTTGATGAAAATCTAAAGTCAGATTTAGAAAATTAAAAAACCCCTTCAATTACTATCGGGGGGGGTTTTTCTTCTTGGTTGCTTAATTTTTTTGCACCAATTTCTCTACAATTTTTCGTTTGCAGAGCTTTTTGAAGAGCGTTTCATATTCATCCGTGACAAAATCCCAGTTATACTTCTGAACGAGTCCATCCCTGGATTTCTCCCTGAGAATCCCCATTTTTTCGGGTACCTTTTCCGCTGCTTCCACAATTTTCACTACGGAAGGGATGTTTTTTTCAAAGTACCATCCGTATTTTCCGTCTTGAAGCATTTCTTGATTAAAGGGTGTATTTAAAGCAAGGATAGCACACCCATATCCCAATGCTTTCAGCATGGCTGGGTTTGTTCCACCATATTCGTGCCCGTGAAAATACGCATAGCAATTGTGATACAGGGAAGCAAGTGCCTCGGCGTCTTTGACGTATCCGGTAAATACCAACCGATCATCGGGAATCCCTTTCATCTTTGTCGCAAACTGATCCTGATAGGGCACATCACCTACCACGACCAATTTTCTTTTGGAGTTTGACTTCAAAAATCCCTTGACAATCAAATCCGAGTTGTTATCCGGGATGAGCCTTCCTACAATCAAAAAATAAGATTCTGGTTCAAGATTCCATTGTTCGATAAGCGTCTCATCCGAGTTCATCCGAGGGTTGGCACCATATGCGATCATTTTGGAGGGGGCATTGAATAGCTCCAAATAAATCCGTTGCATTTCATCTGAATCGGTAATAACCTGATCAAAAAGTTTAGTCGCCAATCTGGATGCCATCCTATAATACCAAGAACCCAATCCTTTCCATTTAGGTCTTAGCCATTCCAACCCATCCACATTGATCACGGACGGTTTCCCCCATAATTTCGTGAAAATACCAAAAGGCCCATTGGCACTGTTGGCAACAAAGACTACGTCGGCTTTGGAAAAACAGACATGAATGAATGAGAAAAAGGAGCTTGTCAATTGGCTGAGTGACTTCGTTTCTATGCTTGGAATATATACCAAATGAATACCATTTACCATTTTTGGCTTTTCCTTAAATAAAGGACTATGACAGTATACGGTCACTTCCACATCTCTGCTCACCAACCTCTCACCCATTTCCTTGACAAAGGTTTCATATCCACTATAAACAAAAGGATATCCTCTCGTTCCCAAAATGGCTACCCGCATAGGTTTGCTATCTTTTGACATACTGATTAATCATTATCCTTTCTGAAAAACACTTGCGATATTTTCTTGAAAAGACGTTAAGGAAAAATTAGTTAATACTCTATTTTTGTTAAATACTCCCATTTCCCGCCTTAAGTTTAGATTTTCGATCAAAGGCGATATCATTCGGGCAGCTTCAGGTGCGTCGTCCCACGGAATCAAATAGCCACTTTTTTGATCCACCAACATTTCGGGAGCTCCTCCGTGAGTCGTTGCTACAACTGGTTTACCGGCAGCCATTCCTTCTAAAATTACGGTAGGGAATGGATCAGGAAGTATAGATGGCAAAACTAACACATCCATGGTAGCTAACACCTCCGGAATATCCGTTCTAAACCCCAAATCAATGACGAATTTGTCTAAATTATGTTCGTTGATTTTGTCTTTAATTTCTTTATAAACGTATTCAGAGCCGGGAAAAGCGTCACCTGTCATAATAAAAATTAAATTTATGAACTTTTTGTTTAATTCTTTCGCAATTTCCAAAAAGTATTGTTGCCCCTTCCACGGACTAACCCTGGCAATCATGCCAATAACACAGGCGTTTTCAGGAATAGCCAACTCTTTTCTCAGTGATTTGCCAACATGCAAATACGGCTCATAGTCGATTCCATTATAAATAAGTTCAAACTTTCCAGATGGCAAATCAACCTGCCAATGATCTTTCACAGCCCTGGACACTACCAGAATTTTATCTGAATAGTTAAAAACGAATTTTTTCAGGAATCTGGAAAACCACTTGGGGTGTT
>DATHWC010000372.1:0-4193 GCA_035460985.1 Lunatimonas sp. | reverse complement strand
CGGTAATTATCGGTTCTTTTTTCGATTCTTCAGACGCGCAGGAAGAAAATAAAGCGGAACCTATCAAACTGCTTCCAAACCCCACCGATAAGGATACTTTGGTACTCTGCGATAGGAATGTTCTTCTAGATTTATTAAGAGATGGTTTTTTCATCGTATTGGTTTAATTTTAGTGTTTTTTTATTAGCTGACTTATTATTAATTAGCTAGCGCAATGCTAAATTAGCCAATAAATCCCTAAATCGTATAACCAAGCGCAGAATAAGTAGTCAAAAATAATTTTCACATTAACTATTCCGTTTTTTATCCGCTTATTATTATGACTATCCTTTATTACAGTGACTGTCGGCACATTTTATGGACTGTGGTCTATTAACAATGGGTGAATAGGCCTAATTATTGTTAATAATAGCGGTAGGGTAGCAGGTATTAATACAGGTTTAGGCCATATATTCAGCCAAGTTGCTTATTTTTGTGGATCGGGCTCCATTTAACCCTGGACCGATTGTCTTCAAACGAACAAATAAATGGAAAATGACAACATCCTTCTATAAATATCAAGGCACAGGAAATGACTTTGTCATGATTGATGATAGAAGTCTTTCCTTCGAAGCTGACAATTTGTCCTTAATTCAGGCCCTTTGTCACCGAAGACTGGGGGTGGGTTCAGATGGATTAATACTTCTCAGAACACGGGAAGGCTACGATTTCGAAATGGTATATTTCAACGCAGATGGCTCACAAAGCATGTGCGGTAACGGTGCCCGATGTGCCGTTTCATTTGCGGCATTTTTGGGCATGTGTGGGAACGAATGCCATTTTATGGCAGTAGACGGCCCCCACACGGCGTCCATCAAAGGCAACATAGTTGAATTGGAGATGAGCCCGGTACATGAATTTCTCCAAATTGATGATGATTATTTTATAAACACCGGTGCTCCGCATCATATCCGTTTTGTGGAAAACATTAATCATTATCCCGTTGTCCTGGAGGGAGCCAAAGTCAGATATAATAAAGAACTGTACCCGCAGGGAACAAACGTAAATTTCGTGACGGAACTCGGTAAAGGTTCAATTCAGGTGCGAACTTACGAGCGAGGCGTGGAAGACGAAACGCTTTCCTGTGGAACAGGTGTAACTGCATGTGCGCTCTTATATGGCAAGCTGAAGGAATTGGAAGACGTTTGCATTGAAACCAAAGGGGGTAACTTGAAAGTACGATTCAATCCCGACGGAAAGGGGGGATACAAAAATATCAGATTAATAGGGCCTGCCGAGCAGGTTTTTCAGGGAATCATACATATTCCCCAAGAAGCACTAGCTTCAAATTGAACGTTAAAAAAAAAGATAATTATACATTCTATTTATGTTAGATTTTATTGCAAAAGGACTATCGAAGGTATTTGGTACCAAATCAGATAGGGATATTAAGCTGCTCAACCCGGTTGTGGATAGCATAAAGGAAGCGTACGCAAAACTTCAGGTTTTGACCGACGATGAATTAAGGCAGCAGACCCAACAAATAAAAGACATTATCGATTCCGACTTAAAAAGTTTTGACGATAAGATCCTTGAAATAAAAGCGAAAATCGACGGGCTTTCTCCCGTGGAAGTTCAAGCAAAAGATGCGCTTTTCAATGAAATCGACATCACTGAAAAAGCACGTAACGAGGGGTTGGAAAAAACCTTGGAAAAAGTTCTGCCTCAGGCATTTGCAGTAGTAAAAGAGACAGCTAGACGGCTAAAGGAGAACGGAAAACTTGAAGTCACTGCCAATATAAGAGACTTGGAATTGGCTGCGGTGAAGAGCTATGTCACCATTAACGAAGACACCGCTACTTGGGGCAATACTTGGAATGCTGCCGGGGTAGAAGTTACCTGGGACATGTTGCACTACGATGTTCAGTTGCTGGGTGGTGTTGCCTTGCATAAAGGAAATATAGCTGAAATGACTACGGGTGAAGGAAAGACGCTGGTTTCTACGTTGCCAGCTTATCTCAATGCCTTATCCGGCCGGGGGGTACATATCGTAACGGTAAATGATTATCTTGCCAAAAGGGATTCCGAATGGAATGCGCCACTTTTTGAATTTCACGGCTTAAAGGTTGATTGCATCGACAAATATCCGCCAAATTCAGAAGCTAGAAGAAATGCCTATGCCTGTGACATCGTCTATGGCACAAACAATGAATTTGGATTTGACTACCTCCGGGACAATATGGCCCGAGATTCACGTGATCTGGTACAGGGAAAGCACCATTTTGCCATGATCGATGAAGTCGATTCCGTACTGATAGACGATGCGCGTACCCCATTGATTATCTCGGGTCCTATTCCTAAAGGAGACGTACATGAATTCTATGATATGAAGCCTCGGGTTTCTACATTGGTAGATGAGCAGCGCAAATTGGTGCAAGGCTATCTGACCGATGCCAAAAGACTTCTTAAAGAAGGAAATGAAAAAGAAGGGGGACTTGCACTCTTTCGGGTGTTCCGAGGTCTTCCGAAATACAAACCTTTGATCAAATATCTTTCCGAACCTGGAATCAGGGTTATTTTGCAAAAAACAGAAAATTTTTACTTGCAGGATAATAAACGCATGATGCCTGAAGCTGATGAGCCGCTTCTTTTTACGATTGATGAAAAAACAAATTCCGTAGACCTAACCGACAACGGCATCGAAACCATTACCCGCAAAAACGAGAATCCGGACTTTTTTATCCTACCTGACATTGGGATGGAAATTGCGGATATGGAAAAGACCGTCGAACTGGATGACAAGGAAAAGCTCATCCGGAAAGAAGAACTAATTAAGGATTACGGGGTAAAAGCCCAGCGTATACATACGGTAAACCAATTGCTCAAAGCCTACTGCATGTTCGAAAAGGACACTGAATACATCCTGGTAGACGGCAAAGTGAAAATAGTGGATGAGCAAACCGGACGGGTGATGGAAGGCCGAAGGTATTCAGATGGACTTCATCAGGCCATAGAAGCTAAGGAAAACGTAAAAGTAGAAGACGCTACTCAGACATACGCCACCATTACGCTACAGAATTATTTCCGAATGTACCATAAGCTTGCCGGTATGACTGGTACGGCAGAAACCGAGGCTGGTGAATTTTGGGAAATATATAAGCTTGATGTAATTGTCATCCCGACAAACAAACCCATACAACGTGCTGACCGGGAGGACATGGTGTTTAAGACTGTAAGGGAGAAATTCAATGCTGTCGTAGATGAAATCAACGCCCTTACCGAAGCCAACCGTCCTGTCTTGGTGGGTACTACTTCTGTGGAGATTTCCGAATTGCTAAGTAGAATGCTCACTTTGAGGAAAATAAAACATCAGGTATTGAATGCCAAACAACATGCCCGGGAAGCGGACGTGGTAGCCGAGGCAGGTAAACCCAAAACGGTGACTATCGCCACCAACATGGCTGGTAGGGGTACGGATATTAAACTCACCCCTGAATCAAAAGCTGCGGGAGGTTTGGCAATCATCGGTACCGAAAGACATGAATCCCGTCGGGTAGACAGACAGCTAAGAGGTAGGTCTGGCAGACAGGGTGATCCGGGGTCTTCCCAGTTTTTCGTTTCGTTGGAAGATAATCTGATGCGTCTCTTCGGTTCAGAAAGGATCGCTAAATTGATGGATCGGATGGGCCTTGAGGAGGGAGAGGTAATCCAACATTCGATGATCACAAAATCGATTGAACGGGCACAAAGAAAAGTGGAAGAAAACAACTTCGGCGTACGTAAGCGACTTCTCGAATATGATGATGTCATGAACAGTCAGCGGGAAGTCGTCTATCGACGAAGAAAAAATGCACTTCTTGGAGACCGTTTGGAGCTGGATATATTGAATATTCTTTACGATGTATCCGAGGGAATCATCGAGATGGCCAAGAGCACGGAAGATATAGAAAATCTACGGATGAATATCTTTAGCTCTTTGGGAATCGATTATAGCATATCCGCAACCGACCTAAAAGAGAAGGATACGGGTGTTCTTACCAGGCAACTTTTTGACGCAGCATACAAAAACTATGTCAGCAAAAATAACGGCATTCTTCAAAAAGCTATGCCTATCCTTCACGATGTTTATAAAAAACGCGGTGCCACGGTAAAAGAAATTATGGTTCCCATTTCTGATGGCATCAAACAAATCGGCGTGGTTATCAACTTAGAAT
>DATHWC010000371.1:0-11361 GCA_035460985.1 Lunatimonas sp. | reverse complement strand
TATCAGAAGGTTTGAGGTAAGTTCCTTGGTTGACTTTTATGGATTCAATGAAGCCTGAAATGGGTGCATAGATATTGGCCCTGGAGGTGATTTTGGTAGGGTCCAGATCGCTGGCGG
Organism: Lunatimonas sp.; assembly: GCA_035460985.1. GTDB lineage: Bacteria > Bacteroidota > Bacteroidia > Cytophagales > Cyclobacteriaceae > Lunatibacter. Next base: position 11,244 of record DATHWC010000371.1, on the reverse strand, counting down.
ATATATTGACCAACTCCAGTTTTTTCCGGAGGCTTTCTGTGATAGCCATGGTGCTTTTGTAGTCGTACTCTGCTTTGGCAAAACTCTTTTGCGAGGAGATATTTTCAGCATTGAGCGTTTTTTGGCGTTCATAGTCCGACTTGAGGTAGGACAGCTGGCTCATCGCATCCAAGTAATCCTGTTGCATCTGCACAAATTCCGGGTTTTCCAAGGTAAAGAGAACTTGTCCTTTTTGAATCTTTTGACCTACCAACAAGTCAAACCGGATGATGTTTCCCCCAAAATAAGAACTCACATCAAAGCGTCCTTCAGCGGGAATATTGACGATACCATTAGTAAGGATGAAATCCGAAAAGGTATGGGCTGAAAGTGAATCCCAAGCCATTTGCGCTTTGTCAAACTGCGTTTGCGTAATGATGATTTCATTGGGATCCCTCTCATGAGGTATTTCGATGGATTGGTCTTTACTCGTCCCACATGCATAATACAATGGAGATGAAAGTGCCAAAAGAAGGGCTATATAGAAATAATTTCTCATAAGTTAGGGATTGATCAGGTAGTTGATTTCCAACACGGTCATATTGTACCCTTGAAGATTGACAAGGTAATCGACCTCAATATTTCTGGAATTCTCAAGCAGCAGCACATACTGAAAGAAGTCGATTTCACCACCTTTGAATGCTTGATTTCCTTGGGTGATTAGCTGCTTGCTTAGCTGCTGACCTTCCTCAGTATAGAATGATATCGCCTCTTGGAATTTCTGCAATTCTATTACCAGTTGCTCTCTCCTATTGGCAAGTTGAAAGCCATAATTTTCGGCTGCCAAGTTGGTCTGGGCCAGTTCATATTTCGAAGAATTTATTTTGGCTTTTTGGGCTCCAAACCAAAGTGGGATAGAAACCCCAACTTGGATACCCGGATAAACTCTTGCATTAGGACCGGTATTTGTTCCTCGGAAAAACTCACCATGTAGGTCGGGCAGAAGCCTTTGCTTTTCTAGGGATAAAATATCCGCTCTCCAATTTATAGATTGCTGAAAAAACTGTATGCCGGGATGCGTTTCTTCCTTCCAGTCCTTTGTTGGCAAGGGTTGAAGAACTTGGTCTGGGACCTCAAATTCCCCACCTGATTGTATGAGTTGTTCCAATCTAACATATGTCTGATTTTTGCTTTCAGTGGTCTGTGCGAGCCGTACAGCAAGCTCCCGCATTTTGCTACGGGCAGTTAATTTTTCGAGGTAGTTAGTTTCACCCACATCATACCTTCTATCTGCCGCAATGGAAAACTGCTGGTAAAGGCTGTCCAAAAAGCGATAATTTTCCTCAAGCTTCTGAAGGTACAATATGGTATAAAAGGCCTGTGATACTTCTTTGATAATCTGATTTTGGGTCAGATAAAACTGTTGCTGTTCTACCATAGTCATATCTTCATATACTTGGCGTTGTTTTCCATAGACAGTGGGAAACTGCAGGTTTTGGCTTATACCGAAGACTTTGTTTGATAAGCCATTTTCAGCAACGTCATTTTGGTCATGCCTATAAAAGACTTGGGTCTTATCCAAATTGAACCCCATTGGAATCATCGCTCTTGTGGCTTCTAATTTTTGATAGGCTGATTGAAGGCCCAGGTTATTTTGTAGGGCTGAGTCTATGGCTGCGGCAAGATCCAGTGTTGCTTTTTGGGAAAAAGTCTTGTAAGGAAAGGCTAAAAACAACCAAAGGAGGAAATAAAGAGTCTTACTCGTGAGCTTCATGGTTTTTTTTTGTTGAATGAAACATCGTGTATAATACCGGGAGAACTATCATTGTGAGCAAGGTAGCAGATATTAAGCCTCCCACAACCACCGTTGCCAATGGCCGCTGCACTTCCGCACCCGCAGAAGTTGAAATAGCCATCGGCAAAAAACCCATTGCCGCTGCCGCTGCCGTAAGTAAAACAGGGCGGAGTCTTTCTTTGGTTCCTCTTAAAATTAAGGATTTAAGGTCTCCAACATGCTCCTTTTGCAATTCCTTGAAATGCTCGATAAGTACGATTCCATTGAGAACGGCAATCCCGAACAGGGCGATAAAACCCACCCCAGCCGATATACTAAATGGCATTCCCCGGAAGTATAGCAGCAGGATTCCGCCTACAGCGGAAAAAGGAATGGCGGTATAGATCATCAGGGCTTCCTTTATCGAGGAAAGGGCAAAGAACAGGAGTAAGAATATCAGGGCCAATGCTATAGGAACAGCAACAATCAACCTTGCTTTAGCCATATTAAGGTTTTCGAACTGACCGCCATAATCCACATAATACCCTTCCGGTAGCACCACGTTGGATTGAATAATGGCCTGGATATCATTTACTACCGACTGTAAATCCCTATTTCTAACGTTGACGCCTATCACCACTCTTCTTCTCGTACCATCACGGGATATTTTAGCAGGGCCTTTGTCAAGATAGATTTCGGCAAATTCACTTAATGGCAGGGAACTGCCATTGGGAAGATTGACGGATGCCTGTCTAATATTGTCGAGGTCTTTTCTAAATTCAATTGGAAATCTGGTGACCAGATCAAATTGCTTTTCCCCCTCGAAAACCGTTCCTGCAGTCTTTCCTGCAAAGCCCATGGTAATAATATCATTCAGGGTACTTATGTTGATTCCATACTTGGCAATCTTCTCACGATCATACCTGATTTTCATCTGGGGCAATCCCGCTGTTTTTTCGACAATTATATCGGCAGCTCCCTCCACCCCACGGATGGCAGCTTCAATTTCCTGGGCTTTCTCGTTAAGCAAAGTAAGATCTTCCCCAAATACTTTTATGGCCAAATCAGCCCGGACACCTGTAATCAACTCATTGAATCTCATTTCAATAGGTTGGGTGAACTCAAACTCCAATCCGGCTATGACCGACAGGGATTCTTTGAATGCGTCTGCCAATTCGTCTTTGGTGGACGCACTAGTCCATTCCTTATGGGATCTTAAGGTCACTATGATGTCACTTTCTTCCATAGACATCGGATCGGTGGGGATTTCTGCGGCACCGATACGGCTAACTACCTGATCCACCTCAGGAAATGAGAGAAGAATTTTCTCAATTTCGGTTGTAATTTCGATGGTATTGCTGAGTGTGGTACCTGTTTTTAAAACAGGTTGAATAACAAAATCACCTTCATCCAGCGTAGGAATGAATTCCGCACCCATTCTGGAAAATATTCCAAAAGAGACAATCAATAATACCACGGCAATGCTTAGAACGGTCTTTTTTCTTTCCAATGCCCAAGAGATTGATGGCTGATATACGCTGTTGATCCAATCAATAAGCCTATTACTGATTGTTCTCTTTTTTGGGTCAGTGGCTTTGAGAAAGAGCGATGCTACGACAGGCACATAGGTAAGTCCTAATATCATGGTCCCTAGAAGTGCAAAGCTGAACACTTTAGCCATGGGGCCGAACATTTTTCCTTCCACACCCGAAAGGGACAGTATGGGAATAAAGACGATGATGATGATAATCTGTCCAAAAACAGCCGAATGCATCATTTTGGAAGCGCTTTCGATGGCGATTTTGTCTTTTTGGATTTTCATTTCAGATTTTGAAAGTCCTAAGAGCATAGCATATTTTGCCGTCAGCTGAAAAGCAATGAATTCTACGATGATGACCGCACCATCGATTATGATACCGAAGTCAATCGCTCCGAGACTCATGAGATTCGCATCTACCCCAAATAGGTACATCATGGACAGTGCAAAGAATAAGCTCAGGGGGATGACAGATGATACTACCAATCCAGATCTAAAATTTCCCAAAAGCAAAACCACTACAAACACGACAATCAAACAGCCTAGAATCAGGTTTTCCGCAATGGTGAAAGTGGTCTTGCCGATCAGTTCACTTCTGTCCAAAAAGCCATTGACCACGATCCCTTCTGGAAGTGTTGGAGAGATTTGTTCCAGTTTTTCTTTCACCCGGTCTATTGTCGCTTTTGAATCGGCGTCTTTGAGCATCATAACTTGACCGAGAACTTTTTCACCTTGCCCGTTTGCCGTGATTGCCCCAAACCGATTGGCGTGTCCAAATCCTACTTTCGCCAAATCTCTTACATAGATGGGCATACCATCGCGGATATCCACCACAATCAGCCCGATTTCCTCCAGGGTCTTGACTTGACCTTCCGCCCGGATAAAATAGGATTCATTGGTCTTTTCAATATATCCTCCACCTGCAATGGAGTTGTTTGCTTCAAGTGCCTGGAAAACCTGGAGAAGGTCGATGTTCATGGATTTAAGCCGCTCGGGACTGACCGCCACCTCATATTGTTTCAAAAATCCGCCCCAGGTATTGACTTCCACGACGCCGGCAATTCCCGAAAGTTGTCTTTTTACTACCCAATCCTGAATCGTCCTTAGGTCTGTCAAGCTATACCTGTCTTCATAGCCGGGTTTGACATCGATGATGTATTGGAATATCTCTCCTAGTCCTGTGGAAATAGGCCCCATAAACGGCTGGCCAAATCCGGTGGGAATATTTTCCTCCGCTGTTTTGATTTTCTCCGCTATCAACTGACGGGGCAGATAGGTACCCATTTTATCCTCAAAAACGATGGTTACCACCGATAACCCGAATTTGGAAACCGAGCGGATCTCCTTTACTCCCGGCAGGTTGACCATTTCCAGTTCAATCGGGTAAGTCAGGTATTTTTCTACATCTTCTGTTGACAGGTTTCTCGAAGTGGTGATAACCTGCACCTGATTGTTGGTCACGTCCGGAACGGCTCCGATGGGGATCTGTGTCAATGAATAGGTTCCAAACCCAATAAGAGCAAAAATAAAAAGGAAGACAATAATTTTATTTTCAACACTCCACCGGATGATTTTATCTAGCATGTTCTTTTATGGCTTTCTGTTTTTTTTGTTAGTTTTCTGGGAAAAACTCAAGGTGAAAATTTATCCGGATGAGATCATCTGTTTTTATAAGCATAAAACTTGGTCTTTCTATTTTAAAAGCTTCTAAAGAAACTGGAATAATTTCTTCTACGACAATCCCTTTTTTGACATTCGCTACGTTTGCCTCAAATGGATAGAGGCCAAGATCTTATGGGCCTTACCGGAGTTGAGTCCTTTTACTTCTTTAGAAATCAATGGCGGTGGGGAAAAAAGAGACAATGCGGCTCCTGTGAAATATCCTACATCAACAGCACCTGCTAGTCCTTCATGCAAATCTTTTAGTTGTCCTTCACCGCTGTAAATCCGCTGTCCGACAACGCCTTGTGCATTCATGCCAGCTAAGGTTGCATATCCCAATATTTGATGTGTTACAAGCATGGTTCGCCGGATTTTGAGCTCTTTGATTCGGTTACTTTCAGTAAGCGGCATGATGTCGGTTGTTCTAAGCAAGCCTTTTTCGCCCCAGAATATACGCTGGGTTAGCATAAATTTATCCGGATGCAAAGAAGTTGGTTCCTCAATCTCATCATCTAGAGAGAGTAGAAGGCTGTCCACGTCTTGGGCAAAGGCTTGGTTGACCATTGCGAAGAAAATCGAGTAAATCAGCAATAATTTTTTCATGGTTTTACTAAGAGAAAATCATAAGGTTATTTCCTTCAATGGTCGTGTTGTACACAGTCAAGTTTTTATCTTGATTACCCAAATGTAGAACTCAAAGTCTTTTAGCTTCCTTAGCGCTTCCTTAAGGTTTGCTTAAATTTCGGGATGGGAGGGAAAAATAAGTCTTACCGTAGTCCCATTTCCGAGTTGACTGTCGACAAAAATGGCTATCCCAAGTTGGTTACAGAGCCTTTTGACAATGGACAGCCCCAAGCCTGATCCTGGGATTTTCCGGTTTTCTCCGGCGCTCTCCCTAAAGAACGGGTTAAAAATTTTGGTCAGGGATTCCTCTTTAATTCCTGTCCCTTGGTCCCGAACTTCTACGATAGTGCGAGCTTCTTCTTGAAAAAGCACCACCTTTATCTCAGTTGAGTGCTTGGAATATTTTAAGGCATTTTGGATAAGGTTGGTTAAGATAATAAAAAGAGATTTTTCATTGGACCTCACGTATATGCCGTTTGAGGATGGGATTGAAAAATTTATTTTCCTTTCACCATTAATCTTAGTAGCGGCTACAACTTCTTCAACAATGTTGCCTAGATCGATCTCATGAATATCCCAAACGTCTAATTCTGCCCTTGCCAAGTCCAAAAGTTGATCGATAATTTCATTTAGCTTATCAATTTCTATCAGACCGGATTGTATTTTCGATATATATTCCTCAGGAGTTCTTGGCTTTCGAATTAACACCTCAAAGCTTCCCCTCAGTACGGCAAGTGGTGTTCTCAGTTCATGGGAAGCATCGGAAGTAAACTGTTGCTCCCTCTTCATGGCTTGCTCCAATCTTTCCAACAGGCCATTGATGGCTACCGTAAGCTGTTTTATTTCATCATTGTTCTCAGAGAGGGGAATCCGCTGATCTAGGTTATTTTGGGAAATCAAATTGGTCAATTTCGTGGTTTTTACTACCGGCTTAATGCTTTTGCCTGCCAAATACCGCATGGTCAAAAAGAGTGATACCAAGATTATGGGATAGAGTAAAAACAAGATAGACTTCAGGTTTGACAATAATTTTCTGGCCTGCTCAAAGGAAGTCGCCACCAACAGATATCCTTCTACCTTGGAATCATGGGTTAAGGCTATCTGCATTTGCCGCACTTCCTGATCTTTGAGCATTTGATTGAACCCTACGTCAGTGGAAGAATGTCCTTCTCTGAAGCTTAGCCGTAGAATTCCGAGATTTGGAGATTTGTCCAGCTGATTGCCGGCGGTATCCACGATTTCTATGAAAATTGGATGAAACTGGATTTCCTGATGTTCCGCTTCCTCCCACTCGTCTTTATGCAAAAACCGAAGCTCCCCTTCCACCAGAGATATTTGGTCTTCGTGTATTTTGGTTTCTAGGGCCAAATCCCGATCCACGGAATCGAGCAATGTCCAATTGGCCACCATATAAATGAAGATGAATGCCATCAACACAATCAAGGAGGTCGCAAGGGTTAGATATAGCGAAAGGCGGATTTTATAAGGTAAGTTCATAGTTCCCTGGCCATATAACCAACTCCCCTTATCGTCTGAATGGAATTGTCTTCTTTTGTCAATCCCAATTTTTTACGTATAGAATTGATAAACACGTCAATTACTCCGGTATCGTAATCAAAATGCATGTCCCAGACGCTTTCTATGATGCGCGTACGCCGGCACACCTTTCCTTTATTGCGGATTAAATATTCCAACAACGCAAATTCCTTCAAGGTTAGCAATACCTCCTGCCCGTTATTTTCCACCCGATGGGTATCGGTGAACAACTTGATGGGACCTAATGTAAAAACGACTTGTTCCCCAGTTTTGGCACGTAATTGCACCCCAATTCGAGCTAATAACTCTTCAAACTGGAAGGGTTTCCGGATAAAATCGTTTGCTCCGGTCTGCAATGCAAAAACAGCTTCCTGTGTGGTATCTTTGGCGGTGAGAAAAATTACCGGCGTATCTGGATATTCCTTTCTGAAATTCCGCGTAACCTCCACTCCACTGATACCGGGAAGCATCCAGTCTACCAAAATCAGGTCATAAACTCCTTCAAGGGCCATATCCAACCCTTTGTTTCCCTCCTCAGCCACGTCGACGCTATATCCTTCTTCTTCCAGCCCTTGCTTTAGAAAGCCCCAGATCCCAGGTTCGTCTTCAATCACTAAGATTCTCATAAGTATGTATTGGTTGAAATAAGATGGCGACAGTTGAATATAATGTTTTTCAATTAAAAATCACCCATCCATCTACTTTTGATTTGCATGCAAATCTCCCAATTCTGTCTTAAGGTTACCTTAAGACAAACTTAACACCTACTTAAAAAATTCTTTTGAACTTGTTGATTTTTAGGGCTGTGATTATTTCCATCAACCATGCCTAAGGGATAATTGTTCTAAGTACAGCTTCCGTTCTTCAAACAGCCTAGCACGCACTTTTTCCATATATGCGTCTTGGTCAAATTTGTAGCGGTCCAGAGACTTATCTGTCTTGTCTTTTCCCCTTGAGAATTTGATTTCACCATCGCCTTCTATATCAGCAGGTCGAACTCCAGCACAAATTTCCTTAAACTTCTTCTGATAATCAGTTACGAAATTAACCAAGATAATATTGTCATATTCCAAACCTTTGGCTTCATGAATTGAAAAAAGCAGAGGGGTTTTGAAGATTCTCCGTGCTTCTACCTTGTCTTCATTCCGCATTACTATGACAGCATACCTGGCTAATCCCCGGGTATTTTGGTTAAGTTCTGATTTTAGTTTGTCGTTGGCCTGGAGAAATATCACTTCCCCGCTCTTTTGCTGACAGAATGTACCAAATAAGTGCTCTCTTTATAAATTGCCCCAAATCGACTGGTTTTAATTTTCAGTAATTTATTGGCAAGCTCTGTCACAGCGGGTGTATTTCTGTAGTTGGTTTTGAGTATGCTTATTTCTTTCCCTTTAAGGTCACTTTTAAACAAGTACGTTTTCAAATCACAACCACAAAAAATTTGGCTGAAAAAAATAAAAAACAACAACAGGCATTACCTAAAATTATGGTGGTGGAAGACAACAGTAAACTTCGGGAAATCATTGTTCACGAACTTGAGGAAAATTTTGATGTTTATCCATTGAAATCGGGATGAGTAGACCTGTGCTATACCGTAAGCTTAAGCAGCTAACTGGATTAAGCATTATAGATTTTATCAATCAGATCCGTTTTAAAAAGGCAGCGTCTTTACTAAAAATGGGAAACCTGAGCGTTGTAGATGTGGCTAAACGAGTTGGTTTCGCAGATCCAAAACACTTCCGGAAGAGTTTCAAACTGTTTTTTGGGTGTAATCCATCTGAATACAGCAAAATATCCGAAAAATTCACTGAAAATGTTTGATTTTTAAATCGAGACAATTACATTTGGCACATGAAAAATTTCGCAGCTACTTATTTTAGCTTCTTTTACTTTTACTTTCGTCCCCAAGGTCGAATCGGAGCTGCGTATTGTCTGGTAAAAAAATAAACTAAAGATAAACACACACAGGAGCCCGATTCGAAAGAATCGGGCTTTTTTATTAAATGAAACTATGGAAAATCACTTACAAACTCAAGATTGGGGCTTAGGCCTGAAAGCCAAGCATCTAATCATCGCCGGTCCCTGCAGTGCAGAGACCCCAGAGCAAATCGAACAGGTATGCCTTGACATGATCGCAGCGAATGTGATTCCCGATATCTTCAGAGCGGGAATTTGGAAACCAAGAACCCGCCCGGGCAGCTTCGAAGGAATCGGTGAGGATGGATTGAAATGGATGGAAATTGTCCGTCACCACCTAAACATCCCTATTACGACGGAAGTAGGAAATACTGCCCACGTAGAATCAGCTCTTAAGCATGGGGTAGATGTGTTGTGGATCGGCGCTAGAACCACCGTAAATCCATTTGCCGTACAGGAAATCGCCGAAGCGTTGAGAGGAGTGGACATCCCGGTCATGGTGAAAAACCCCATGAATCCTGATTTGGAACTTTGGAGAGGAGCACTAGAGCGTCTTCAGGCGATGGGAATAAATAAATTAGCCGCTATTCATAGGGGATTCAGCGATGCTTATGACAAGAAATTCCGTAACAAGCCCAACTGGTCCATGCCTATCCACCTCAAACGCATCTGGCCAGGCATGCAGGTTATCAATGATCCGAGTCATATTGTCGGCAATCGAACGGGCCTATTAGAAACAGCCCAGCGAGCCATCAATTTCGGACTAGACGGACTGATGATCGAGACGCACCACGACCCGGACAACGCCTGGAGTGATGCCAAACAACAGGTAACCCCCAAACAACTAAGAGATATTCTGGATAGCATCGATTTCAAAAAACCCATGGAAACCGAACAGCCTTCAGAAAGACTTCAGGACTTAAGGAATGCGGTGGACCATATCGATGATCAGTTGTTGGATTTGTTGTCTGAGAGATTTGCTATTATTGATCAAATCGGCGACCACAAGCGTGAGCATAACCTTACTGTATTCCAAGCGGATCGATGGAAGGCCGTAATGGATTCCAGAACCCAAAAGGGAATTTCAAAAAACCTCAGCGAAAAATTTATGAAGGAATTGCTTTATTGCATCCATGAGGAATCTGTGAAAAGGCAGGAGAAAAAATTGAGAGAAGAGGTTTCTGTAAAGAAAACTGTCTAATTTTAAGCTCTCTTTCTTTCAATAAAAAAAACCTGTATTGGAAACAATCATATTCTCTGCCCAAATTGCGCAGGACTTGGCACGCTATCTACAAACCCGCAAATATTCCAAACTGGGGGTAATTGCGGATAGCCACACCATCCAACATTGTTACCCCATTATTCAGTCATCCCTGCCGGAACATTCCGTCTACACCTTTGAGGCTGGCGAAATCCACAAAAATCTGGACACCTGTATCCAGATTTGGCAGTGGATGACAGAACAGGCCTTCGATCGCAAAGCACTAATTGTCAATTTGGGAGGAGGAGTAACGGGGGATATGGGTGGTTTTTGCGCAAGTACTTACAAACGGGGCATCCGTTTCATTAACATACCTACTACTCTCCTATCCCAAGTGGATGCGAGTGTAGGCGGAAAGTTGGGTATAGATTTTATGGGTTATAAAAACCATATAGGGATCTTTAATCAACCGGAGGCTGTACTTATCAGCGATGAGTTTCTCAAATCACTTCCAGAGGCCGAACTCCGCTCCGGATATGCTGAAATCATCAAACACGGATTAATTTCCAACGCCAACTATTTCGAAGGTCTCAAATCCAAAGATTGGCAGCGACAAGACTGGAAAGCAATCATTGAAATCTCAGTCGGAATAAAGAAGGACGTGGTAGAAAAAGATCCAAAAGAAGATGGCCTGCGCAAAATTCTAAACTTTGGCCACACTATCGGCCATGCCATAGAATCTTTCTACCTAGATACAGAGAGGCATTTACTTCACGGAGAAGCCATCGCTATAGGGATGTTGGCAGAAGCCTTTTTATCCAGCAAATTCCTCAGGATGTCTCCCATGGAGCTGAAAGTCATCGAGGACATGATTCTTGCTGTTTATGGAAAGAATGAAATTCCCTCCGCAGATTTTGAATCGATCATTGACCTGTGTTTTCAGGATAAGAAAAATGAGGGTACTATTTTGAACTTTTCCCTGCTTCGAAGAATTGGCGATTGCGAATACAACAT
>DATHWC010000370.1:0-10490 GCA_035460985.1 Lunatimonas sp. | reverse complement strand
CTCCACGCCTACCTGATATCGGCGTATCACGCCCGGAACGTCTGTGCGTACTACATCGATAGCACTCGAAACAAGAATGCTTCCCTCCGCCTGCTGACCAAAAACATCGGCACTTGCGCCCAACCAGATTAAACTTATTATACCAATTAATTTTTTCATCCCAATCCCCGGTTTAGTTCCGCCAATCTGTTTTTCATTCCCTGCCATTCGTCCCGAAGCCTTGCAGCTTCCATAAAGTTAAGGTCTTTGGCTGCTGCTTCCATTCTTTTCTGGGTTTGGGAAATAAGTTTCTCCAGCTTATCCTTGCTCAAATATTGCACTACTGGATCAGCAGCCACACCATTTTCGCTGTCATAATTTTCTGCGTAAACTTTTGCGTTTTTCTTACTATCAGCAACCTTGGTCTGACCCATGATTCTTTCCCTGGACTTCAGGATAGTCGTCGGAACGATACCATGCTCCAGGTTATAATCCTGCTGTATTGCCCGCCTTCTGTTGGTCTCATCGATGGCTACCTGCATGGAGTCCGTCATTTTATCGGCGTACATGATAACCCTACCCTGTTCGTTTCTGGCAGCCCGCCCGATTGTCTGCACCAAACTCCGTACATTCCGGAGAAATCCTTCCTTGTCCGCATCCAATATGGCGACCAACGACACTTCCGGAAGATCCAATCCTTCCCGTAACAGGTTTACTCCCACCAATACATCAAACACCCCTAGCCGAAGCTCCCTCAAAATCTCCACCCGATCCAGCGGCTTAACTTCAGAGTGGATATATCGCGACTTAACTCCCGCTTTTTCCAAAAACTTGTTTAACTCCTCCGCCATTCGTTTGGTAAGGGTTGTCACGAGTACCCGAAATCCAGCGATTATTGTCTGATCTATTTCCTCAAGTAAATCATCAATCTGATTGGCACTGGGCCGGACTTCAATAACCGGATCAAGTAAGCCGGTAGGCCGGATAATCTGCTCCACAACGACCCCACCCGAACGGGTCAGCTCATAATCCGCCGGTGTAGCACTCACATAGATGACTTGGTTGGTCAGGTCTTCAAACTCCTCGAATTTCAACGGCCGGTTGTCCAAGGCGGATGGAAGTCTAAATCCATAATCTACCAAGTTCATTTTTCTGGAACGGTCTCCCCCCCACATAGCGCGGACTTGAGGAACCGTCACATGGCTCTCATCGATTACCAATAGGTAATCATTGGGAAAATAATCCAACAGACAGAAGGGTCTAGTACCCGGCATACGTCGGTCGAAATACCGGGAATAGTTTTCTACCCCAGAACAGTACCCCAATTCACGAATCATCTCCAGGTCAAACTCTGTGCGCTCCCTTAGTCGCTTTGCCTCCACCAAGCGCATGTCCCGTTCAAAAAAAGAAACCTGTGCCATAAGATCATCCTGAATCTCATGGATGGCCTGATCGATCACATCCCTTCCGGTCACGAAAAGGTTAGCCGGAAATATGGAAATGATTTTTTCGTCAGCAATCTTTTTTCCAGACTCAGGATCCACCCGCTGTATGGCTTCAATCTCATCCCCCCAGAAATAAATGCGGTAAGCAAAATCCCCATAAGCTACGAAAACATCTACCGTGTCTCCCTTAACTCTAAACGTGCCTCGGGAAAACTCTGCCGTAGCACGGCTGTAGAGCACCTCCACCAACTTAAACAAAAGCTGATTTCTTGGAATGCGGTCCCCCTCTTGAAGGCGAATCACGTTTTTGCCAAATTCCTCCGGGTTTCCTATACCATAGATGCAGGATACGGAAGCTACTACGATTACATCCCTTCTTCCGGATAGAAGGGCGGAGGTAGCCGCAAGACGCAATTTCTCAATTTCTTCGTTGATCGAAAGATCCTTTTCTATATACGTACCGCTAGTGGGTATAAATGCTTCCGGCTGATAATAATCGTAATAGGATATAAAATATTGAACCGAGTTATTCGGAAAAAACTGTTTGAATTCACCATAAAGCTGTGCCGCCAGGGTTTTGTTGTGGCTGAGCACCAATGTTGGTTTTTGGACTTCCTGGATTACGTTTGCGATGGTGAAGGTCTTTCCGGATCCAGTCACTCCAAGTAGCACCTGCGCGGGTTCCTGTTCCTTTATGCCTTCCACGAGACTTTTGATAGCCGTTGGCTGGTCGCCGGTGGGTTGGTAATCCGAAGTGATTTGAAATGCCATGCCTTCCTGTTGAGTATAGTCTATAACGTATCTATTGGGGTGAAAAGTTTGGACCTATCCGGATGCTTTTTGAGGTTTCCACTTATCTACATGGTAGTAAAGGAAATTCGTCCTTAATATAACGGCCAACAGTAAGGGCAAAATACTCGGATGAAAGGACTGAATGCCGAATATCCAAATCACCAATGCCAGATCTGCTAAAATTAACGCACCCAGCAAGTAATGTCTAACCCATCTTTTGCCCGTCAATAGTCCATAGATACCGACAAAATGCAATGGTAATGCCCAGAGGATATTCCAATTGGATTTCGTTTGGGAATGGGCCGTAAAGAACCACAGGTAAACTACCAAAATGCCCAAAACGCCCATGGCCCCCAAGAGTGCTATGTCGAGACCCAAGTAGAGTCGTTTACGCTTAAACCCGATATAAGTGAATGCACCAAATAAGATAGCCAACATCCAAAAAAGAAAATAGGGGCTCAGCAAAAAATTGATATTACCTTCTCTTTCTGGGAAGTCGTAAATGATATTTTCTTCGCGTACAAGAGGTCGGCTTGGACCGTCTCCCACCACACTTGCGCGTCCAAAAGCGGCGGAAAGGTAATCCGGTAAAAAAAGCCTTTCCCGTTCGGTCGCATTCTGGTCAATAACCGCCCCCAATGCCAAGTCAATCCCTAAGTCTGACCAGGGAAGGGGGTAAACGTACTCGTCGATTAAATCTCTAAAGGTTTTAGCAACGCTTGTGTCAGGTTCATTCCATTTCAAATTCTCTCCAAGCATGGTTTCCATCAAATTTCTTATACGGGTAGAACAGTTGTCATAGAAGAAATCATAGCGGTATTTCCGGTTTTCGGGTTCATAATTGGTACGTAAAAAATCGATGATTTCGGCAGTCTGTTCGGGATTTAAGTCCAGAACCTGCTCCCGGACGCTACGCTTAAAGTAATTATACTCGTACAGAAACTGATCAAACGTCGTTAGGGCCAACTGATAATCAAGTGTCCTTCGGGTAAATTTGACATAGAAAAAAGGGGTATTGAAATCAAAGGTGCCGTAGTTAAATACCAAGTCCCGTCCCGAATCGGTATCCAACACCCTAATGGCGCTATGCCCAAAAGTGGAATAAAGCTCATCACCCGGATCACAGGTAATTAGACTAATCTGGTAAGTTTGAGCGTGAACTTGAGGGACGGTTAAAAACCCCAGCATGACTACTACCAAACAGAGGTAGGCGGCATGTGTAGTTTTTTGAAAGTTGGGAAAAAGGGTTTTCATAGGGCAGTAAAGAGTTCAAAATCAGATCACAGCCTGAGGGACCGGATAAGCAGGCAAATTTAAACGATTAAATCTGTTTTTTCGTTTGCGAAGTCGGGAAATCGGCCTTATTTCAGATGATTAAAATAGATCATATTTCTTCCGAACCTACTTTTTATATGTAGAAAACGCTTTTTACACTATCTTTTTTGTAGATAATTCTTGCAAATACGATTATAATTTTCTATTTTGAATCACTTTTCTCTTTTTCAAATGTATGATTTTGATAACATATCGTTTTTTAGGTGTTTTTTCATCACGTGGGTGTCCTTAGACCTACACGTAGTTTGCTGTATATTCCCCAATCTCGCCGTGGGTCAAATTGTACTCGAAAATCAGACCTATCAATCAAATGTAGCAGTGGGTGATTGGAATGATCCCTACAGCTGGCAAGTTTGGCAGGATGGTGCATGGGAGGCAGCTACTTTTCCCCCAAACCGGACCAATGATGTCTTTATACATCAAGGTCAAGAAATCCGAATTACCAAAAATGAGGAGGTCAAGAATTTGTATCTTTTTAGTGCGGCTAGTCCCGGAAGAAAATTGAATTTACAAGTATATGATTTAAGCGTGTATGGCTCTTTGCATTGTTTTAGAATGGAAGATTCAAACTTTTTACTTTATAATTTAGCAAACGCTGTAACTGATTGGATATATCCTATAGAAGGTTCCATAGTGTTCAAGGGAACATCCCGAATCGTAGTTGATCGAGACTCCTGGAGTGGTCAAACTTTCAATAGTAATTACACTGTGCGCTTCAACCCTGAACCTAACGATACATTAACCGTAAATGCTGCTTTCAAGGCCAGTCAATTTATCATAGAAAGTGGAACTGTTTTTCAAACTGTAAACCAAAATGGTACTCCTGCAAGTTCTTCGTTTACTTTTAATACACACCCTAGTTTTGGTGATGGTGCCTATGGCTCCTTAATAATTCGTTCTGGAGCCAAATTGATTTCAGAAACTTCAGAAGAATTCGACCAGATAGTTCGAAGATCAGATACACGCCCTGCAGCCGAATTTATCCTCGAAGAAGGGGCCGTTCTTGAGCTATTGGGCGACCGACCGGTAATTGACGCCGCTTCTGTCATCCTAGATGGTGAAGTCCGCTATATCAGTAACCAACCAACCCAACAGTTTCTTACCCATACCTTTCCCACTTCCCAACCTATTTTTAGCTATCACGATTTATACCTTGACGGTTATGCAATACGGACCCTGCCTCCGATATTGGAGGTGTCTGGAGACCTTACAGTCCCAGGCGAAACACTTAAGGACTACCCCACAACTCTTTATCTTTTTGGGTCCGAAGACCAGGTGGTAGACGCGGCACACCTACCCGTCTCCCATTTGGAGATAAACAAATCCTCCGGAGTCCTGACATTTATCCAACCTCTCGCGCTTATAGGTAATTTTACCATGAGGGATGGTATGGTAGACTTTAATAACCAAACGTTAGAAATAAACGGTTCAACAGAAGCATTCTACAACTATATAGGTGGCTTATGGGCTAATCTTGCGGAGGTTACAATAGTCAACCTGCCCCCTGACTTCAAAACAAGTAATGCTACCTTTCCCTTTTTTGATTCTTTTGAGGGAGAAAACCGGACCCTGCGCCTAATTGGCTCCCTGCCCGATCAAGTCGGATCGCTTTCCATACAACATATCCAACTGCCCGGAGTAGAACACAATGCTAATTTAACCGACTCAGACGGTAAAACCATTTATTACCACCTGAACAGCCATTTTCTAGTTAACACAAGTAACACGTCAACGGAATTAATAGACATTCAGATATTGGCAAATGATATGGTCTTGGATGACATTGAAGACCTGCGAATTTCGGGATACGGAGAAATAGCTCCGGGATTCCATGAGAAGGCAACGATACAGGAAGGCGAACTGTGGGCCAATAGAAGTGTCTCCCTCCACGAATTGAACGGTCGAACTCTTACCTTGGCAAGTTCTGGTGAGTTAAGTGTCCTGCCACTTGGTTGGTTAAGTTACGCTGCCAATTTTCTTGACAATAGGGTTCAGGTAAGCTGGAAGGTCAAGGCAGAAGTCGGCACCATATTCATAATATATAGAAGTCTAGGACCAGACCTGCAATTTTCACCCATTGGCATCATCGAATCCAGCATCCCTTCTAACGAATATCATAGCTATGATTTTATTGATAACTTTTGGAACGATCAACATTCGGGATCGGTGTATTATCAAATCCGAGCAGAAATCGACGGAATACTTGTGGATGAAAGTCCGGTATTCCGCTTAGAAAGCCCTAAATTTCCATTCGAAGGGATTCGAGTTTTCCCAAACCCCTATTTCGGAGGAAAGCTAACCCTTCAAATTTCACCCGTAACTGGAAGCGATAACGTAATGGTTCAGGCAATTGATGGAAGGGGAACAATATGTTTACAGATTAATACTGATTCCTCTCAGGGTGTGAGCCGGATTGAAGAAAAATTAATAGAATTACCTCGGGGTTTATATATTATCCGTTGGATTCGCAGGGAGGGAATCCGGCAGGTAAAATGGCTGAGGGAATAAAAAATAACCCCAATGTAGGTAGACAGAAGGGAATGATAATAATCCCTGGAGGAGGTAGTTTATGGATCTTTCATGACGGCAAAGGTCCGGAACCCCTACCAAAAAAAAATAGATGGGGTTGGACGTTCGCTTACATTGCTGTTATTAGATTTCATCGTTGTATTATTTTATTATGTAACTCACATTGCGTCCGCTTCCTTGTTTTTCGAAAATTCCTTTATTGATTAACTCTGACAAAATATGTTATACTGTAGGTGACGGTATCCCCAATTTTTCAAAAATTTCCCCAGACTGTATGTTCGGGCGGTTTTGAATAATCGTAAAGATTGATTTTTCCTTGGGCGAAAGTTGTGTTTCCAAACAGCTTTTATTCAATTTCGTCATAAGTTGGGATTGAATATCAGACAAGCAACTCAAAAAGAACTGCATCCAAACGGTTACATCTTCGTTGGGGCGTTGTGTTTGACAACTTCTGAGAACTTGATAATATTCGTTTTTTCGATTTTTAATTTCGTGTTCAAAACTCACGTATTGTATCCATTTTTATCCGTTTTTGAGCAATAAAAGCGTTGAAATCAAATTAAGTTAATCAGTTTCCAATCAATATTCAGTTTGAAATTATATACTACGTTGTCCATTTTGACACGATTTGATACGTTTAGATTTGATTTTGATACGAAAAATGTGATTGTTTTCAGTTGTAAGGCTGTCTTGTTGCGAGTTCGTCAAGCCGTGCTAACGTAAATAGTTTTAACCGCAATCTAACCAAAAAAACAGCTTTTTTAGTTGGAGCTCACTATGTTGCGGTTAAAACTTAGATTTTTCGGGATAACCGGGGGTCTATCTATGGGCATTTTTTGCATGATTGATAAAGTTTAAAGATCATACATGGAATAAAAATAAGCTATATATTTGAAAATAAGATGTTTAATTCTGAAAAAGTGAAAAACTACCGACGTAGGAGGTTTTGTTCATCGTTTTCGGGCTTGGCGTTCGGGCGGGTTTCGGAGCACAAAACTGTCAATACACCACAAAAGTTGATGCGAGGTAGAATCCTCAATTAACCACTTCACCCGCCATTTAGCCAAACACATGTTCGCTGTAGTTATTCAATTCCTAAGTGTTTTTTTATTCGTAACATTCTTAGTGTGTTCCATCTGCTTGGTTTGCCCGCTTTTTCCATTATAAAATGAACTTGTCCAGCATGAGCAGCTTGCATATTCCATGTTCCGTCTTTATTTTGCTTTTTATTCAAATAAGTGATTGCTTCTGTCATCCTGTTGTCCCATTCTACCTCCGCATATTGAAAATAATCCATAGTCCGAAGAATGTCATACCGCCACCTACAGGGATAAGCCAACCTAAGAAAATTCTTGTCAATTATTTGACCGGTTCTGTCTGATAAAAAAAGTCGGTGTATCAGGATAAATTCAATACCTGTTTTTATGGCATCAGATATTTCTTTCTTTCTATAGTTGTAGCCTGCTTTCTGAAATTCTGTGAAACCTTCGAGAACGGAGATAGTGGAATGCAGTGAGCTGTGTATGGCTCCACTTCTTGTTGTTCGACAATTAAAACCTCCGTCAGGCATTATCTCAGCCAGAATACTGTCAATAATGGAATGAAGTTTCATTTCAGACGTCATAAAGTATGAAGCATAATTTAAGAACATTCCATTTACACATACATCACTATGTTGAAACGTGCTCGGTCCTAACCAAATACCACCATCTTCTGCTTTATCATTTTGTAGAAGCAATTCAATAGTCTCTTTCACAACTTCATTATTAGTGGGTAGATTTAAATTGCGAAGGTCAAGTAACGTGTAATGCGTAGAAATCCATTTTGGTTGATAAAATCTATCACCCCAATGTCCATTTGAATGCCGCTTTGATAGAAATTTTAAGCCCCATCCTTCAATCGCTATCCTGTCTTGAAGTTTCTTTTTATCACTTCCCAACAAATCACGCCATGCCTGATATTGTATGGATATATCTCCTTCCAATAACCAATCTATGATTTGTTGATTGTTCATTTACTTTTTGAAATTTAATTTTGAAGGCGCTGATAGTCTGGTTTACGCTCGAGGATGACAGGTTTTTCGTCTCTACCTTATGGAAAAGATACTCTTTTATCTCGGCTTTGCTGACAAGATCGGGACTTTTTCCAAAATGGCTGGAAATTGACGATACATTGGAAATGTAATTTTCGATACTTCTGGGAGAGTAGTTTCTGATCTGCATCTCCTCATACATCTGCTGAGGTAGGCTTTTTTTTCCATGATTGATAAAATATTAAGATTATACATGGAATAAAAATAAGTATATATCTGAAAACAAGAGAATTAGTGTCGAAAAAGTGAAAAACTACCGACGTAGGAGGTTTTGTTCAACGTGATTCAGCTTGGAGACGGTGGGCATTTGGAGACGTTCTCTTCCAACCTACTCCTAACTTTCTAATGATACTGACTTTCATATTTTCGGTACCGCCCGCTGTATCCAAGGTGATGTTGTGGTGTCGTGATTTTTTATTCTTGTGAAATGAATTCCGCCCATGAGACTATTTGTGTGATTTCAATCTTCCCTAATACCAATAAATCAGAATCTCCCGTTACTAAGAAATCTGCTTTACCATCAATCGACAGACTCAATAAAAAATTATCTTTCGGATCCCTACATTCATCGATTTTTGATTCCACATTTATTAATTCCCCAAAGGTGTCAATTTGGGCCAGAAGTGTCTTGATATCTGATTTTTTAAAAAATCTTTTGAATTTGGGCCTTTCCGAAACCTCTAAAAACTCTTCAAGCAATTCTTGGGAAAAAATCAGTGTTACTGCGCCAGATTCAAGAAGTACATCCAATTCCTTTTGTCTCTTTGAAATCAAAAAACTTATCCACAGATTAGTGTCTAAAATTACCCTTCTATTTTTCATATCGGGCTTTGCGAACTGCTTCAACCTCTTTTGTAATTTCTTCTAAACTTGGGGCTTCATCTGACTTATTCCTGAATTTTTTCAATACTTCAGAAAAAGCATTCTCAGATTTGTCTTTCTTAATCCTTATCAAATCCAAATTTGCCAAGTCTTTCAAAAGGGCTTTGGCTTTAGGATTCAAAATCTCAATTCTAATAGTTTCCATTTTTTTAATCTTTCTTAAAGATACGAATTTTTTAAATCGGAGGTCATTTTATCATGCACCACAGCAGAGTTTTAAACGCAATCTAGCCAAAAAAAAATACTATTTGAATTGGGGTCACCTAGATTGCGGTTAAAACTTAGTTGGACGAAACCGGGGGGCTGTCTATGGGTATTTATGTTTCTTTATTCTGGAGGATTTTGGGGTGTGAGGTACCGACAACCCCAGTTTTGATATCGATAACCGCTGACCTCCGGATGCTTTCGATACCGTAAGGGCAGTCCTTTCCCATTAACGCCCGGATGCGTTTTGGTTTGGATCATGATTTCAAAGAGCGTTGTTATGCTGGGTCCTATCAGGGCTCTTTGCCCTTCCCATCGGCAAGGCCATAGACCATGTTCCCTGTTTCGCAACAGCGGCACTTGAATGGGTCCTTACCCAGTATTTCCTCCAGAATCTCATAGGTCGACAACCTCTCATAAAAGGAGATGAACCTCGCCGCATTCAGCAGCCTGAAGTAGTCTTCCATTTTGGTCTTGCTGCTCGCCGACGACATGATCCCGTAATACCTTATCTTGTAAAATCCGCTGGGCAGAATGTGCTGCATGAACCTGCGGGTGAATTCGGCGCCGGGAAGTTCCATGATCTTGCTTTTACGGTCCCGGTAATCCTTCCACCTGAACTTTACGGTGCCGTCTTCGACGGCCAGTATCCGGCTGTTGCTGATTGCCACCCGGTGGGTGTACCTGCCCAGATAGCTGACCACCTGGTTGCCCCCCCTGAACGTTTTTTTGATATAGACATGCCAGGACTTCGAATAGGCTTCCTTTTTTTAAAAGCTCCGGGGCGGCGTACATTCCTTTCTGTTGGCGGTTACGGCAGCTGTTGTAACTTACCCTGCTTTTGCCACAGGTGTCCCAGGTGAGGGTATGGCTGCCCATTTTTGCGGTCCTGCAGTCCAGTATGGCGTTGTAGGCCTTCGCCTGGTCGGCGCAAAGCCTTCCCCCGCCCAGGAAGTTTTCCTTTTGGGATCCCAGAATATCAGAAAGCTCCGGGCCGCCGTTCCTGTTGTTGGCCGTTTCCATCTCAGCTCATCCAGTGGACTTTTGATCTTTGAGGGCTCGAAGATGGTCACATTCAGGTAAACCGAGGTCGTCCTCAGGGATCTGTGCCCCAAAAGTTCCTGCTTACTACAAAATTCGCAATTGCGAGAAACGGCTGTTAGCCGTTCGTGCTTGTATTTAGATTTAATGACCTCTAAATTTGTGTAACATACTCGATAAATTTTCATTTT
>DATHWC010000369.1:0-14841 GCA_035460985.1 Lunatimonas sp. | reverse complement strand
AAAATAACTTAACCCAATTGATTTGCCCTCAGGAGATTGGAGGTTTTTGACAAATTCGTCTCTGGCAAACCTAAGTGCTATATACAGGCTCTCCTTCTCATTATAAGCCTGTACGGCTTCGGGGCTTGCCTGATGCTCATCTTCTATTATATCGATGCCATATTTTAGGGCCAGATGACGGATGGCTTCTGTAAATCCAACCCCTTCAATATCCATAATAAATTGTATGGGGTCACCGGCTTTTCCGCAGCCAAAGCATTTGTAAATTTGTTTGGCGGGAGAAACTGAAAAGGAGGGGGATTTTTCCTGATGAAAGGGACAGCAGGCCCAAAGGTTTTGCCCCTTGCGCTTAAGTTGCACATAGTCGTTGACAACTTCCTCTATATCTACCCGTTCCCGAACGCTGTCGGTTGTGACATTACTGATTCCCATTTGTGATGATGCCTAATCTGCCAACAAAGATACGCCATATCTTTAGATTAGACTGGTAGATTTTAAAACTCGTTTTTAAACCAATTGTGGTAATGGTGGTTTCCATAATGACGGTGATTTCTTTAAAGTTGACATTTTTCAGGCAATTAAGAATTCATGAATGAACCCCAGTCATGAATTCAAGATTAATTTTAATAAGAAGGTAATTCAGACTAAATTGCAAAAAATTTCGTAAGTAATAGATATGCATCTTTCAGAAGATAATGTTTTAAAGGCTTTGTCTACCGTGAATGACCCGGATCTTAAGCGGGATCTGGTTTCACTGGGTATGATACAGGACTTGAAAGTCAGTGAGGAAAAAATTTCTTTCAAGGTAGTGTTGACCACCCCGGCCTGCCCTTTAAAAGAGGTTATAAAAAATGATTGTATTCAGGCACTTAAGAAGGCATTTGGAGAGACACCTGTCCTGGATATCTTCATGACATCCAACGTAACCACGACCCGTAATAATTCTCCCTTACTACCCGGTGTCAAAAATATCGTAGCCATTGCATCCGGAAAAGGGGGAGTGGGAAAATCAACCTGTGCGGCCAATTTGGCTGTCGCACTGGCCCAGTTGGGGGCTAAAGTGGGCCTAATAGATGCGGACATTTCAGGACCCTCTGTTCCCACTATGTTTAACGTGGAAGGGGAGCAGCCGTCTGTCAGACAGGATAACGGGAAAAACATCATTTTGCCGATAGAACAATATGGTGTCAAACTGATGTCCATTGGATTTTTAACTCCCGCAGACAGCGCGGTGGTATGGAGAGGTCCTATGGCAAGTTCTGCGCTGAAGCAGTTTATCGGGGATGTAGATTGGGGTGAATTGGATTACCTGTTGTTGGATTTGCCTCCGGGCACCTCCGATATCCATTTGACCATGGTGCAAACCATTCCGGTGACCGGTGCGGTAATCGTAACTACCCCCCAGAAAGTAGCGTTGTCAGACGCAACGAAGGGGCTGACTATGTTCAGGCAACCACAAATAAATGTGCCTGTGTTGGGTGTTATAGAAAATATGGCTTATTTTACACCTGAGGAGCTTCCCGACAATAAATACTACATTTTCGGGAAAGATGGTGGGAAGAGATTGGCGGAAAAGTTTCAAGTACCTTTCTTGGGTGAAATCCCCATCGTTCAAAGCATTCGCGAAAGTGGTGACAGCGGGTATCCCGCTGTTCTCAAAGAAGGTGTTTCCGGTGAGGCCTTCAACCTGCTAGCTGAAAATGTGGCGCGACAGGTCGCCATCAGAAATGCTGAGAAGAAAAAAACAGAGGTTGTTCAGGTAAATTCCTAATTAAAAATATGCTTAATCAATATATAGATCAAATCGAAACCGCTTTGGACACCATCAGGCCCTATTTGGAGGCAGACGGTGGAAACGTGAAAGTTATCGACCTCACAGAGGACATGGTTTTAAAATTGGAGCTTTTGGGAGCCTGTAGTTCTTGTCCGATGTCCACGATGACGCTCAAAGCGGGTGTGGAGGAAGCCATCAAAAAAGCTATCCCAGAAATATTAAAAGTAGAAGCGGTAAATGTTGAAATCGCTTAACGCATCCTATGGTATCATAGAAACAGGTAGAAAAGCAGCCGTCCTAACGGCTGCTATTTTCTTGTTTTTTCCATTTTTTCCGAATGGTCTTTCCCAGACCTATTTTGGGTTGAATACCACGCATCAGCACGATGAGAAATGTGCCAGCGTATTTTTGGAAAAACGCCAAGAAAAGGAGCTGGGCATATTCGGTACTAGAGAATATTTCGAATCCTGGATTCAGGATAAGCAAAGTGAGATTTCCAGACTTGAAAATTCGTCCCGAAAAACCGATGAAGCTATACGACGTATTCCGGTAGTAGTGCATGTGATCCATAACGGAACGCCACTAGGCATAGAAGCCAATATACCCGATGAGCAGGTTTTTTCCCAAATTGAAATTCTGAACCAGGACTTTAGGCGATTAAACCCGGATGCAGTCAACACTCCGGAAGAATTTTTGGATGTGGCTGCCGATGCAAAGATAGAGTTTGTCTTGGCCAGCAGGGATCCTGAAGGCATGCCAACCAACGGCATTAACCGAGTCGAAGGGCCCAGGGAAAGTTATCCCCTGGGTTTTAATGCCTTTATTTCTCAATTGGCTTCTTGGCCTCCTGAGGATTACCTGAATATCTGGGTGGTTCCGATGCAGGCTCCGAATATCGGTTATGCGACCTTCCCCATTTCCAACGAATTGGAGGGGTTGGATTTTCCAGCTTCTACCCGGCAGACAGATGGAGTTACCATTGATTACCGTTATTTTGGTAGTGGTGGAAATGCGCTTCCCAGTGTTTCCGGCAGGACTGCTACCCATGAAGTTGGCCATTTTTTCGGACTTCGCCATATTTGGGGAGATAATTCGGACTGTAATGTAGACGATTTTGTCGATGACACACCCGCTCAGCAGTCATTTACCACAAATTGTACCGCCACTCCCAGAGTCTCATGTGGATCCAGGGACATGGTCGAAAATTACATGGATTATTCTCCCGACAACTGCATGAATATCTTTACCCAAGGACAGGTAGACCGGATGAATGTGGTAATTCAATTTAGCCCTCGTAGAAACTCCCTGTTGTTTAGCAATGCATTGGATCAACCGGAATTATTGGAGAATGATATTTCTGTGGAGCGTATTCTTGAACCTGAAAATTATGTTTGTGCTCCGGAAGTAACCCCAGGGATAATCGTTGCCAATAAGGGAAGCAACCAAATTCAAGAGTTGGAGGTAGCCGTTCGGTTGAATGACAACCAGGTCGAAGTGAAGCGTTTTCAGCTGGCCTTGAACTACGGGGAGACAACTACCTTAAGTTTTAATCCCATTTCAATTCCAACCGGAAACTCAAATATTTTTGAGGTCGAGGTGCTAACTGTGAACGGGGTGGATGATTCCGACCCCAGTAACAATTACAAAAATTCATTTCCCCGACATATAGAACATATCTCACTACCTTTTGTCTATTCACCGACTGACTTTGATGACTGGGATATACAAAATCCCGACAACTCAGTTACTTGGGAGCAGATCTCCCTTCCTATTGATGGGACGGCGGAATCGCTGATTTACCTTAATGCTTTCAATTATAACGTGCAGGGTGAAGTGGATTATTTTATAAGCCCCAGCTTTGATCTTTCTGATGTGGAAGAGGCGCAACTCACCTTTAATCTGGCTTATTCCCCTTTTGACAATGAGCTATATCAGGAAAGGCTGACCGTAGCTGTATCTGTAGATTGCGGCAACACCTTTGAGGTGATTGATTATTTATACAGCAAACGGTATGAATCCTTGGCAACACAACCGCTGACGTTCTCGGGGTTTACTCCGAGCTCCAATGACCAATTCAGACGTGAACTCGTGAATCTCAGCGCCTATTCGGGGCTTTCAGATGTAAGGATCGCTTTTATTTCTTCCAACGGTTTTGGAAACAATCTGTATCTAAAAGATATTGCCATCAACGAATCGGAAATCTACCGCTATGATTTCAGGATTGAAAGGCTTTTAAGCCCATTGCCTGTCACTGCGGGAAACCAGGAAAATGAAATCATCGCTGTACAAAACACGGGCAATCTTCCCATTCGCCGCTTTCCGGTTGATATTCTGCTTAATAGCAGAACGGATGAAAGGGAAACCTATGTGATTGAAGATATTAATTTAGCGCCGGGTGAGACTATTCCAATCCCCTTGCCCAACACGATCAGAAACGGACAGAATAGGGTGGACTATAGAATATATGAACCCAATTTTGACCAGAATGGCGGTAATGAAAGTTTGCTGACGAGATATTTTGTCCAAAACGACGCTGAAATTCAAAGCCCGTGGAGGCAGAATTTTAATGGGTTGGAGGCAATTGGCTCTTGGATGAGGATCAATCCGGAAAGGAATTTTACTTCCTGGAGACTCTTTCCACTTGCCGAAGGAGATCAAAACGTACTGGGAGCGGTATCCCTAGAATCCGGGTTATCCTATTGGCTGGCTTCACCCTTATTTGATTTAAGTGAAACCTCCGAAGCTAGCCTTGTATTTGACTGGACAGCAGGAGGTTTTGAAGCGGGGTCTCCAATTGCCTTGGAAGTACTCGTAAGCAGGGATGGCGGAGTTACCGGTGATGTGGTATGGAGCAAGTCAGGCGGAGAATTGAATCCACTTGGATCAGGCACCATGCCTTCCATCAATAGCCCGGAGGATTTCAGGAGTGAGTTCATAGACCTAAGTGCCTTTGCCGGCATTGAAGATGTGCAATTGAGGTTGTTTTTCCGTTTAAGCGACGAGGGAGCTGCCGGTGCCAGTGTTTTTATAAACAACCTGGAGTTATTTTATTCCAATGAACCTTTCCGTGTGGACCCCGGCCTAAACAATACGTTGATTTATCCAAATCCAGCGGAAGATAGATTTCAAATCGTCTTTAACCTGGAGGAATTTGAGGATGTACGGATTGAAATATTGACGATGTCCGGCAAATTGGCCTATGATAAAACATTTGAAAACACGCTTAATCAGACGTATCGTTTTGGAACGGAGTTTTTTCCCAAGGGAGTCTACATTGTGAAAATTACCAGCGGTGCTGTTTCCGCAACAAAGAGGCTAATTATCAAGTAAATTATACAAGTTTACGGATAGTTTACGTTTCTTTTTACCATGTGTAGCGATTCTTCAAACCTTTCCATCGGTAGGGATTGAATTTTCACTAATTTTACGATTCTAACACTGATTAAATTGATGTATGACAGATCTTAAAGTCGGATTAAAAAAAGTAGGTATCAACCTCTTAATTATGCTTGGGATAATTATGGTTTTGCTCTTTACTTTCTTCGCAATTTACCTACCCAGTTACACCAACCATGGTGAATCGGTCACTGTGCCTGAGTTGGAGGGAATGCATTACAATGAGCTTGAATCATTTCTTAAGGCTAGGGACCTCAGGTATGAGGTTACGCTCGACAGTGGATTTGTGGCGGAATCGAGTCCCTTAGCCGTGCTAAAGCAGAATCCCAAACCCGGCACAAAAGTGAAGCAAAACCGGAAAATATACGTTACCCTGAATGCGGAAAACGCCCCCATGATCAAAATGCCGGGATTGGTAAACACCCAGTTGAAAAATGCGCAGGAGGTTTTAGCCAATTACGGTCTGATTCGCGGTGATATTGTGTATGTGCCGGATATCGGAATCAATGTCGTATTGGAGCAAAAGTATAGGGGAAGGGATATTAGCGAAGGTTTTGAGATTCCGAAAGGTTCACAGATTGATCTGGTAGTTGGTGATGGGTATGGTAACCAAAGTTTACCCATGCCCAACGTGATTGGGATGGATGATGCGGAGGCAGAGTTTCTTATATTAGGATCCGGGCTCAGATTGGGAAATGTCAATTATGTCCAAACAGACACTGTCCCAAAGGGCACAGTCATAAGACAACTGCCTCCTGAAGGAGTCAACGCCAAAACGGGGGAGCGCGTAGATATTTGGGTTTCTGAATTGGGAGAAATATTGTAATGGGAATAGTTGACAGGAAATTATGTTTGATAGCCCTCGTCACTTCGGTGCTGATGCTTTGCGGTACACCGCTTTGGGCGCAATTCAAACAACTACCTGTTGTACATCCTGAAGGCCCATCTTCAGATCAGCCCCAAGCAAGATTATTGGAGGAGCCTCTTAGTTTGCCGTTCTGGGATGATTTTTCCAGTGGAAATATCTCTTCAGAGCTGTGGGTAAGCAGGGGGGTCCAGCCTTCCATGACCTTGGGAATTGATCCACCAACAATTGGGGTATGTTTTTTGGACGGAGTAGATTCTCGCGGCAATCCCTATGAAAGGGATCGGCTCATAAACGGTGAAGGGGATCGGTTGATTTCAAAACCCATTGACCTTTCCACCATCACTTCAGCAGAGGAAAATTCCGTGTTCCTCAGTTTCTATTGGCAGCCGGGCGGCAAGGGTGAGATGCCCGATGTTACAGACCAACTGGAACTTCATATAATGAATAATGATGGACAATGGGTGAAAATTTGGGAGGTATTAGGGGGAGATGAATCACTTAGACAGCAATTTACCCAGGAACTAATCCGAATTACGCCTGAGTATTTCCACGAAAATTTTCAATTCAAATTTCAATACGTGGGTAGGCTTTCTGGTCCTTTTGATACTTGGATCTTGGATTATGTGTACCTGAATAAGGGGAGAAATGCCTCGGATTATTTCTTTGAAGATAGGGCGCTGACCAAAGTACCTAACAGCCCCTTTGGGAGATATACCGCAATTCCGCTTTACATGCTTCAGGGACAGGGAAATGACTTTCTGAGTGAAATAGAAGGGCAATTCAATAACCTGAGTAATCGCTTTAGAGCGATGGAGTTTACCTTGGAGCTACGCAATCGGGAGACAGGCAGCCTTATAAAAAGCATCAATACAAACACCCCGATCAACCCGGTGCCACAAGCTCAGGAGAGACGTAACTTCGCCACCCGGATTTCAGAACCCATTGTCTGGACAGAAGATGAACCCTTCGATTTGGAAACACGGCTTTACCTCTCGACAGGCGATGAATTTAAGGTCCGCCAAGTAGTTGGCAGGGACACGGTATTTGAACCGTCGATCGATTTTAGAGTGAATGATACGGTAAAATTTATGTTGCCGGTACGGGATTTTTTGGCCTATGACGATGGCTCCGCCGACTATTCCGCAGGCATCAACCAAAGGTCGGGAATGCTCGCCTTAAAATATGAGGTGGAAGGAGATGCCTTTATCTCGGGAGTCAGTATTAATTTCACCAATTATCTCCAGCGTGGAAATTCGGTGGAACTGATGGTGTGGGATTCCCTTGGTATGCAGCCCATATATCAGGAAGAAGTCCTAATCCCTGAATTAGAAGATTTAAATGATTTCGCCTATTTCCCTATTGATACTACTATCCGCGTCTCGGGGGATTTCTTTGTGGGATTTACCCAGTTTACCAATGATTTTATTTATGTAGGGCTGGACAAAACTACCGACACCGGGGAAGAAGTGTTTTTTAATGTGTACGGAACCTGGGAACAAAACACCACGGTAGCAGGAAGCCTGATGATCCGTCCACATCTCACGTTAACGCCCCCTTTTATACCGGAAGAGACAACAGAAGAGGAAGTCAGAGTTTATCCAAACCCCGTCCTTAACCGCCTGACGGTAGAAGGGGATGTAGATGAGATTCGTGTATTTGATTTTCAGGGAAGGCAAATTAATGTCCCGATTGATTCTGAGGAAAACGGTAAAGTGCTTACTTTTGTGAACCAACATAAAGGGATCTACCTGATTAGGTATAGGCACCAAAATAAAATGAAATCCATTCGTATTTTGGTAAAATAAACAGATGAAATCAAGCATGACGAAAATCGTCACAAACTGGGATGATTACCAAACTTGCGAGACTCTCCCGAAAGTCGGGACAGGCTACCCCGATACTCGGGGCAAGTTATGACCATTAAGAAACAAATTATAAACACATGAAGGACATTACAGTCAGTGAATTAAAAGAACGGTTAGATAGGGGGGATAAATTCGTATTTATCGACGTGCGGGAAGAGTATGAGTATGAGGATGATAATCTGGAAGCGCTGAACATTCCTTTAGGGGAACTTCCTGACAAATTGGATGAATTGGAAGCCCACAAAGACGAAGAAATAATTATTCACTGCCGGTCAGGAGCCAGAAGTGGCAATGCCAAAAACTTTCTGGCAAGCAAAGGCTTCTCGAATGTCAGAAACGTGTTGGGGGGAATTTTGGCCTACCGGGCGTTGGAAGAAGAGGAAGATTAGTATCTTCCTCTTTTTATTTAATAATAAAGGGTTGAGGCGTAAAGCATATAATAAATAAGAACACCGCCAACCAACCCAGAATTTTTTGATTTTTGGTTAATGGCGTTGGATCCATGACTTCAGGATGGTTAATCCCCAAAACCCTGCCTATGAGAAAGGCAAAAAACAGCCAACCACTGTATCCTTCCACACTTGGGAAAGCACTCACGATACTGTATTGAACAGCAACGATCAGTAAGGCTATCGTCCACTTATTGGTGTTGGATAGGCCCGATTTGCGGAAGCAGATATAGACAAAGCCCACATAGATCGGGAGGGCAATTATCAAATAATTGAAATCCTCCTGAGGGTTTACGATTCCAAGCCCTGCAAAAAACAAAAAGATAGTATAGGCCCCAAAGGAAATCCTTTTGTGATTTTTTGGAAAAAGACCGAATATGATATGTCCACCATCCAATTGTCCTATGGGTAGGAGGTTGATGGCAGTGAAAAACAAGGCCAAATAACCCGCAAACAGATAGGGGAAGTGAATGACCTCGGACATATTGGGCATTTTTTCCGGATTGGCCAAGGTGTTTTCCATGGCCCAAAACAGCAGGTTGTACCCCAGCCTCAGGTCCATGGCGTCTTCGTTTTCGCCTGGCACATAGTTAGGGTCTGCATATTCGGGATGGATTTCGTAGATGAAATCCGCTTCCGGCAGGTTGGTAAATCCGTAGATAAGGATAAAGAGTGCCAAAACAAACCCCGCCAAGGGGCCAGCTACGCCAATATCGAAAAACTTCCTGCGGCTGCTGACAAAGCTTTTCATATGGATAATAGCCCCAAAGGTTCCTATGGAAGGCGCACCGATAAAGCCGAGCCAAGCGGGTATAAAGTAGGGTAGGGAGGACTTGACCCGGTGGTGAATGGAAGTAAACAAATGCCCCAACTCATGGACTAGCAGTATACCTATAAAGGGAATGGAGAAATGCAGGCTGCCGAGGAAGTGTTCCCAATCCAGAGGGCGTTCGCTGGACAGTATACTCCTTCCAAAAAGCCATTCCCCACCCGCGAGCGTGGTAGCGATTAAGGTCAGCACAAATAGAAGCCCATGCTTCAGGTACTCTTTGGTACTATACATCTTCAAAAAAACGGATTAGGGCATTGGGATTGTCGATATGAACCGTTCTCATTCCAACCTTTTTTGCTCCCTTAAGGTTTTCCGAAAGGTCATCAAAAAACAGGCACTCCTGAGCTTCCCCGCCGATCTGCCGCACCACTTCCCTGTATATCTCCTCCGAGGGCTTACGCAGGCCCATTTCATGGCTTAGAAAGACTTTGTCGAAAAGCATGGACCACTCGGTATCGGTAAGTTTTTCCCTAAATACTTGCTCCACGACTTTAAAATGTATGGAATTGGTATTGCTAAGCAGGTAGAGCGGGTAGTGTTCCTTTAATCGCAGCAACAGTTGAATGCGGTCCATGGGGATATCCACCAAAAGGGCATTCCAGATTTCGTCTATCCAGGCGTCATCCCAGTCTTGGCTGAAATATTCCCGCACCCCATTTCGGAAGTTTTCCTCGGATATTTTTCCAGTTTCCAGGTTAAAATGTGTATCGGAGACCAGAAATTTTTTTCCGAGTCCGTGATCCTTTTCGGGTAGGCGGCTGTTTAACTTATTGAAGGTAAGGGAATAATCAATGTCATAGATGACATTGCCCAAATCGAATATTAAAAACTTGATTCCATTTAGTTTTTTCATGCACGGCAAAGTTGCGAAATTAAAACCAAATATGTAACATTGCAGTCCCAAAAGCAAGGTAAGCCGCTAGGAAAGGGCGATATTTGGTTGGAAAATTAAGTGGTGAGAGCCCTCTAGTTATTTGATCGGAAGTCTGGAAAAGCGGTTTGATTATTGGGAAGGATTGAATTTGCCGGTTGTTCTCTCTGGTAGGGGACGGCCAAAATTAATAGGGCCTATAGCTCAGTTGGTTAGAGCTTCTGACTCATAATCAGGAGGTCCCTGGTTCGAGCCCAGGTGGGCCCACAAAATGCCTCTTTACAGCACGTAGAGGGGCTTTTTTATTATATGTAACACCATATGTTTTTACTGAAACTATATCGTTGTTGATAATGGCAATATCCAACAAGGTGTCGTCAAACAATTTGGCAAAATCACTTTCGTTTTGTCGGCTGAACAATTCAGAAATAAAATGGTGTGGTTTGAGTTTGGCGGTGTCCGCTCCCAATTGCAGCAGCAACATTTCGTGATCGTCGGCTGAATAGGCTTTTATTACTTCTTCCCAATTGTCGGCATCGTTCAATTTTGGGTCGAGTTTCTTTACTTCGAAGGCAAATTTGTCGTTTAAAAATTTGTACAGGAACACCTGCGTAATGATTTTGAACTCGTTGCCATCATTGCCCAGGCCGTAATTGGCGCTGATGCTTTTTAGGCTATCGGTAAGGGCTTTGGTTTTTTCTTTAAAATATATGTCGTTCATATTTTTATTTACAAATATTTATTTCGCACCGTTGGTGCTTGGGCTTGTCGGTTATTCACTTTCCTAGGGCTTCACCCTAGGCTATTGATTATGCGCCTTTGGCGCTTAGGTTTATCTATCCGTTTATTCCTTCCTAGGGCTGCACCCTAGACTATTGATTTTGCGCCGTTGGCGCTTTGCTAATTCCCCAATGGTCTAGAGATAAAAGCACCAACGGTGCAAAAGCATTAGCATAGCCTGCAAGGGCTATGGAATCATGCGGCCAAACCTCCCCAAGCACCAACGGTGCGGAATTAATCCCACAAATATCGTTCATCATATTCTATGTTGTATTTTTTCAAAAACGCTAGATACTCCTCCTGAAAGGTCTTGGTTTTGTGGTGTTCTGCCTGATTTTCAATATACTTTTCTACAATATTAATTTCTGTTGGATTGACAGAAAAACTTCCCTTCTGCCATTAAAAGTTTTGGTATTTTTCTCCCATTCAAATTGATCTTGTTTTTGTTTTTGAATTGGTCAATCACCAATCGCATCATTTGGGTACTGAAATAGCTTTCGTTTTCCAAAAGTCGGGATTGATTCTGCAAATTGATTCTTTGAATATGTCTGTAAAAATATTTGTTTCTGTGTCCCAAACTCCGGTTTTGAATGAGATATACTTGTAACCAAGTTTGCACATGTGCAGAATGGCGGGGATCTTCACTCTTGAATCTTCGTTAAATTTCGTCATACCATATTACTGTCCGTGAAGAAGTCGGCTTTGGAAAAAACAGATGCCTTGGATCTTTAAAGTTCGCCTAATGATCCGGAACATACCGGAATTTCGCTTGAGCAAATACATTTTAGCGTTCGCAGATACTCAGACAAAAACGAAGATAACTTTTCAAGTTGAAAAATCATCTTTTGATTAAAATTTAGCTAAAAATTTTTAGGGCATTGTAGCATGCATAATTATACTAGAAGTATAAATACGCCAAATAGCCTTACCGGCATCTTCTTCGCTCAAAAATTTCCCGTGTTTAAACTGTTTACGGGCTAAACTGATTGTTTTTTTCGGCTTTTAATTAACATATGGATTTGGATATCATCAGATTCCAGTTCCAGAATTTGGTATACTTCTTCTAGAATTCTTCCGTCTTGGGTCTTTTGAATTTGTCTATTAACCGCTTTCTTAATTCTCCAGTTGACATAAGCTTATTGTTTGCCACAATTTAAAAACTTTTTGCCACAAAATCTCTTTCGGCTTCAACGCCTTTGAAAGAATCGCTGCCGCAACAAAGTGACGGTCATAGGGATCAGGGAGTGTGATACTAGAAATAAGAGAACTGTACTTGTCGACATTGGAATCCGGGAATGCCAGATTCATGGATTCAACAGTTAATTGTAGTTGTTCCTTTTTCAAGTCAGATCGATTCAACAATAGGTTTAGAGACCATTCTTCTTGAATTTCTGCTGACCACTTTGGTTTATAGAGTCCATTCTCTGCCAAAGAGAAAAGCAAGTCTCTTATCGCTTTAAGGGCTTGAAACGTTACCTCCATTCTTGAAAACAAACCAGCGTATTTTCTCCTCATTTTGAGGAAAAAATCCTGCTCCCGACTTTTATGTAGGTGAAATCCTTACCCCACCGAAAATCATTTATACGCCATATTCGCTCCATTGGGCAGTTTGGATTACACTAGGTTTTTGGATCATTTGTTGCATATAATCGCATGTGGGGATGGCTTTCTAGGGCAGGAGCGGTGAAACCCTTCAGTCAGAAAATAATATTGATTTAAAACCAAAACATCATGAGCGAGCAAAACAAGAACAAGAAACCAACTGTAGATCAAGAAAAAGCTGCCAAAGATAGCTTGGATCGGTTACAGGAGAAAAATTCCGATACGGAATATGACCTTACTCCGGAGGACCGACGGGCCCTTGGGCCAAAAGACCTAAGTATGGATGGGGGGGATGATGAGGAATTATTGAGTAGAAAGCGGAAAGTTGATTTTGCGGGCGAGGACCTTGATGTCCCCGGTAGTGAATTGGATGATGAGCAGGAGGAAATAGGAAGTGAGGACGAGGAAAACAACCTTTACAGTCTCGGAAGCGACCAAAACGAAGATAATGAAAGGGAATAGGTGATTGTTATTTGAGATTGGCCTGTTTATTCTCGAAACTTCTCTAGTTTTGGGATCTTGATTGCTATTCCAAAAATTATTCGTTTTAATGCGTATTACGAATTAGTGCGGATAAGTCATCAAACAAATTTGGAGTCAATCAAAGCCTTCATCATTCCTGATCCGCAGCAGGTGTAAAGTAATTCTTTACCACTGAAATTTCACCCAATGTCTCTATACCATTATGTTTATGTTCTGATTTTCTGTATTTTTTTTTGAGGTGTCAAAAAGTTTTCAAATTGACAATAGTGGGATTTCAAACAGTATCCAAAAGAGATAATTACGTCTAATTATAAAAATTGATAGCCTCCATGAGAGAAATCGCAAATCCCGATTTTTCTCATGGAGGCCTTCTCAACCAGCTGACCTTCTTTATAAATTTAGTAAACCGACTATAGGACGTCATTCGCACGAGAAAAGTCAGAGCTAGACAGATTCGGGTTTTGGCGGTAAAGGAACGGCACCACAACCATCTAGGCTGCAAAAACTCAATCGAGATGCTCTTTCTTGTCCTGGGGCTCCACTACGCAACACCCTACGCTAAGAGATTTCGCCCTTTCATGGCTGGGAATACTTCGCTGGTGCTAAACTAATGACTGGTGATTTCGCCCATTTGCGGCTATTATGATTCGAATTTATTTGCCAATGTGACCTGACCCACAATTCGTGATTTAAATCGTAATTAACTCCAAACCCATTAACCATTAACAACTTTCGTAATTCGTAATTTTTAATTCGTAAGAAGGAAGCTGATTTGTTGGAGAGGGATACATTAAATTAAGGAATATCGCTGTCAGAAATTGCAATAAATGGTTATATTAACATTACTAACACCACCCCACCTTTATGCAAGCAGCCCTTCGGTATCACTATGGTAGTCCTGATAGAATTTTAGTAACGGATTACCCAAAACCTGTACCAAATGAAAACGAACTCCTTATTAGAATCAAAGCTACTACGGTAAACCGGACGGATTGCGGGGTTTTAAGCGGCGCACCGTATATTTTTCGGTTTTTTGTGGGTTGGCCTCACCCCAGAACGCCTGTTCTTGGGACTGATTTTGCCGGCGTAGTGGTAGAGGCGGGCAATAAGGTCACTAAGTTTAAGGTAGGAGATAAAGTTTGGGGCTTCGATGATAACGGCCTCCCTTCCCAAGCAGAATTTATGGCCTATAGGGAAGACGGTAACCTTATGCTTATTCCCGAAGGAATAAGTTTCCAAGAAGCAGCCGCATCTGCGGAAGCCGCCCATTATGCGGTTAATTTTCTGAATAAGGTAACCCTAAAACCTTCCTTCAGTGTGCTGGTGAATGGCGCTACTGGAGGGATAGGGTCAGCAATGGTGCAGATTCTACTTCATGAAAAAACGGATGTTACTGCCACGGCTCATTCTCAACATGTAGAGTTAATCAAAAACAAGGGTGTAAGGAAAGTCATCCCTTATGATAAAGAGGATTTTACCAAAATTGCGGATAAGTTCGACATCGTATTTGATGCTGTGGGGAAAAGTACCTTTGGAAAATGCAAACCCATTCTGAAGGGAAACGGCATCTACCTGTCCTCCGAGTTGGGAGATGGAATTGAAAATCTTTATCTGCCAATGATTACTTCCATCCGGGGAGGGAAGCAGGTTATTTTTCCCCTGCCCGCAGATATTAAAGGCAGTATGGCCTATATTCAAGAACTTCTCATTTTGGGATCTTTTAGACCGTTGCTGGACAGAAGTTATCCCTTGGAAAAGGCAAAGGAAGCGTACATATACGTAGCTGCGGGGAAAAAGATCGGCAATGTGATCTTGGATCTTGAATCCGGAAAGGAAGAGGTATTTATACCTTCCTAAATCCCTCTCCCAAGACCTTTGGGGTTTTTGAAACCCCGAAGGTCTTTTTTCTAAATACTGGAGC
>DATHWC010000368.1:0-22326 GCA_035460985.1 Lunatimonas sp. | reverse complement strand
GGCCGCCAGAAATCTATTTTCTGGAATGCGGTTGTTGGATAAGGCGGATGTTTCCGTAATTTTGGCAGAGGAACTCCCGGAAAAAGACTTGGGAAAGGCCATAAATGACCGACTTCGCAGAGCTGCTGCGAAATAAAATGCGTATTTTTGAATCAACCAATATAAATTCCAACGATGAAAAATAGAATTAAGACAGTAGATAACGTAGATTTCAAAGGTAAAAAGGCATTAGTGCGGGTGGACTTTAATGTCCCATTGGATGAAAAAGGCAATGTAACCGATGATACGCGGATAACGTCAGCCGTTCCGACGATAAAAAAGATTTTGAAAGATGGGGGCTCGGTGATATTAATGTCTCACCTAGGTAGGCCTAAATCCGGCCCTGAGGACAAATTTTCCCTCAAGCATATAGTCGTGGACTTAAATAAAGCTCTGGATCTAAAAGTGAAGTTTGCCCAGGATTGTATTGGCACTGAGGTGACTAGCTTGGCGACATCCTTAAATCCGGGTGAAGTGCTTCTCCTGGAAAATTTACGTTTTTATAAGCAGGAAGAAAAGGGTGACCTTGATTTTGCGGAGAAGCTTTCGAAATTAGGGGATATCTATGTAAATGACGCATTTGGAACAGCCCACCGTGCTCACGCATCTACAGCAATAGTTGCCCAGTTTTTTATAGAAAAAGCCGCGGGATATCTGATGCAGGCTGAATTGGAGAATGCCGAAAAGATATTGACCAGTGCGGAACGCCCTTTCACAGCCATTATGGGAGGAGCCAAAATCTCAGACAAAATACAGATTATTGAGCGGCTTTTGGATAATGTCGACAACCTTATCATTGGTGGTGGCATGTCGTATACCTTTGCCAAGGCAATGGGTGGAACGATTGGAGATTCCCTGCTCGAAGAGGATAAAATGGAGTTGGCCTTGGAATTGGTGGAAAAAGCTAAAAGCAAAGGAGTCAACATTATTTTACCTGAAGATTCCAAAATTTCAAAAGCCTTCGCCAACGACGCGGAGCAAGGTGTTGCCAACCGGGGTGAAATCCCTGATGGTTGGATGGGATTGGATATTGGGCCTAAGAGTTGCGAATCGTTTGCTGAGGTCATCGCCAATTCAAAAACCATTCTCTGGAATGGTCCGATGGGAGTGTTCGAAATGAGCAGCTTTCAAGAAGGTACAAAGGCCGTCGCCGAGGCAATAGTTGCCGCTACCGAGAAGGGTGCATTTTCGCTCATAGGTGGAGGTGATTCTGCGGCTGCGGTAAATATCTTCGGCTACGGGGATAGGGTATCTTATGTGTCAACAGGCGGAGGAGCATTATTGGAACTGATGGAAGGAAAGGAACTTCCGGGGGTAAAGGCATTGGAGCCATAAATAGTTATATTTCAAACTATTGGCAGGATTAGGCTCGGGCCTAATCCTGCTTTTTGATTGTATAGCTTTTATTTTTTTAATATCTTCCGAATAGTTACGTTATAAAGTAGCCGGGGAAGGGTGGCAGTAAGGTGAAGGTGACTAGAGTTTTCAATCCAACCAGGCAGAAAAACCCATTTATGTCAATAGAAGTAAATAACCTTTCCAAACTTTACGGGTCACAAAAGGCCTTGGATGGCATTAGCTTTCAGGCTAAACCGGGACAGATTCTTGGATTTTTGGGGCCCAATGGTGCCGGAAAATCCACAGCGATGAAGATTGCTACAGGATTTTTGCTCCCGGATGGAGGGGATGTGATCATAAAAGGGGTATCCGTAACCAAGCATCCACTCGTGGTCAGTAAAATGGTGGGATACCTGCCAGAACACAATCCCCTGTACCTGGATATGTATATTCCCGAATTTTTGTCCTTTATGGGAGGGCTCTATCAACTTTCGGGAAAGGAACTTGCGAATAATGTATCCAATGTGATGGAGGAATGCGGGCTCATGCCTGAAAAGACCAAGAAAATCAGCCAACTGTCCAAAGGGTACCGGCAGCGGGTAGGGCTGGCTAAGACTTTGGTACATGATCCTGAAATAATCATTTTGGATGAACCCACCACGGGGCTGGATCCCAATCAGTTGGTAGAAATTAGAAACTTGATCAAAACAATTAGCTTGAATAAAACTTTGGTACTTAGTACCCATATCATGCAAGAAGTGGAGGCTATCTGTGAGAAAGTTGTCATTATCCACCGAGGGAAAATTGTGGCCCAAGACTTACTTCAAAATCTTACTGCGACCGAAAAAGGATTCACCTTTGTGTTGGCTACAGAAGAAATATTGGATGCTGAATGGTTCTCCTCAGTGAGTCTCATAGATCTGAAAGTACTGTCTGCTAACCGTTTCCTGATTCGAACCGCTGACCCGCATCTATTCAGAAAGCAGGTTTTGCACCTTATACACGAAAGGCAATTAAATCTCGTCGAGCTCAAACAGGAAACTAAAAATCTGGAGGCTGTATTTCATCAACTAACCCAAGCCAGTGTATGAGCAGCCTTTTTTGGAAAGAAATAAATGCTTTTTTTACCAACATCACCGGCTACATGATTATGGTCGTTTTTTTGGTTGCACTTGGTCTGATCGTCTGGGTGTTTCCGGGAACGAGCGTGCTGGAATATGGGTATTCTGACTTGGAGTCCTTATTTTCTTATACCCCTTTGGTATTTATGTTTTTGATTCCCGCTGTCACCATGAGGATGATTGCCGAAGAAAAGAAATCTGGTACTTGGGAATTGCTGATGACTTCACCGCTTCCAGTTTGGCAGATTATGCTGGCAAAGTATTTAGCCACGATGGTATTGATTACACTTACCCTTTTGCCTACCTTGATTTATTATTATAGCATTGTACAGTTAGGTGATCCGGTAGGGAATATTGACAGTGCCGGATTTTTCGGGTCATTCATTGGGTTGTTGCTGATAGCGGCAGCCATGGCGGCTATTGGAATGTTCAGTTCCTCCCTTACTGATAATCAGATTGTCGCTTTTGTCATTGGGGTTTTTACATCCTTTATACTATATATCGGACTCAATGCGTTGGCCGAATTAAGTGGGCAATTTGGCTACATCATGGAGAGTTTAAGCCTGAGTTATCATTATGAAAGTATGTCAAGGGGTGTCATCGTCGCAGAGAATGTTTATTACTTTGCGGCGTTCATTGCCTGTGTTTTAACGATTACCTGGGGGATAATATCGAAAAAATGAGCCACAACACAACCATTTTCTTAAAGGTTTCACTGCTGCTGGTTATCATGCTTGTAGTCTTCTCCCAGGCATCCAATTGGCTACCTTTCCGATGGGACCTTACTGAGGAAGGACGGTATTCCATCTCTGATGCCACCAAGGAAATTTTGGCAGATTTGGACGCCCCTATAGAGGTGGAGATTTTGCTGACAGGAGAATTACCCGGTGGGATGCGGCGGTTTCAGAAAGCTATAGAGCAGACCATCAAAACCTTTGACGCATACAGCTCTCAACCCATTCGGGTATTTTATCAAAACCCTCTTGAACTGCCGTCGGAAATACAACGTGAATATATATTGACCCTTGCCGAATATGGAATAAACCCCACCAACCTACATGCCTCCCGAAATGGCGGACAAACCTCTAGAATGATATTTCCCGGTATTGTCGTGCGTAATGAAGAATACGAATTAGGCGCATTGCTGCTGAAGGGTGAGCAGGGGATGAGTCCGGATGAAATATTGAATATGTCCATAGAGAATCTTGAATTTGAGGTTGGAAGAGCGATAAAGCGGCTGGTCGCCCGCTACCAGCGTTCTGTGGGATTGATAATGGGACATGGGGAAATGGATGCCGATGATGGGTATGGCATGGTGGAAGCACTTTCAGATGATTTTGAAATATATAAAGTACCATTGGATCAGGCGGATGAAGTTGCTGATTTGATGGAATTTGAGGCCTTGATAATTGCGGGACCGCAAGCTACATTTTCTGAGCGGGAGAAATACCTGCTGGACCAATACCTGATGTATGGGGGAAACCTGTTGTTTTTTATCGATCAATTGGCGGTAGACCTTAAAGATGCGGGCGGAAGTGGGACTATCGCCATGCCCTTTGACACCGGTTTGGATGACCTGTTGTTTCGGTATGGCATAAGAATCAACAGGGATCTAATTCAGGACCTAAATTTCGGCTATCATCCTGTGGTGGCGGGGGAATTTGGCAATCAGTCCCAAATAGTACCTTTGCCGTGGCCATTTTATGTAATGGCAGGTAGCATGGCAGACCATCCCATTACAAAAGGATTGGATCAAGTGCAGTTCCGCTTTGTAAGTACCATGGATACCGTAAAGGCAGATGGGGTAAAGAAAATACCGCTGATTTTTTCAAGTGAGTACAGCAAAAAGCTGGACGCTCCGGTTAGGGTGGCCTTTGAAGATATGGTCAACGAACCGGATATAGCTACGTTTAGATGGAGTCGATTGCCACTGGCCTATCTTCTGGAGGGGGATTTCACGTCCTATTTTAAAAATCGATTTGTTCCGGAAGGTTTCGATCCAACGGCATTTCGGGACAGCGGATCAGTAGGGAAGGTATTGGTAGTGGGTGATGGTAGTTTTATAAAAAGCATGTCTGATCCTGTATCAGGAGAAACCTTACCCTTGGGCCAGGATCCGATTGGGGAACTGCAATTGGCCAATCGGGAATTTTTGCAGCATTCCATACAGTATCTCTCTGATCCCGAAGGTATTATTGCTTCCCGAACCAAACAATTTCAAATAAGGCCTCTCAATCGGGTAAAAGTAATCAATCAAAAGACTTTTTGGCAATTTATAAATATCGGAATGCCTATTTTGCTTATCATAGCTATTGGCTGGGGAGGTCAGGTATGGCGAAAAAGACGGTACGAGCAAAAGTAAATGCGTGATGTAACCTATCATTTAAGCATTGGGGGAGTCGATCGGGGAGTTGGGTATAATTTTTTAAGAGATTCCAAGTTGGAATAGGTGCTTTCATAATTTTATTCATAAATTTACCCTGTTAAAAACCAAACAAAAATTTGGTGCCTTTTTTAGGGCTTTTGTAGTTTAGATTTATCGCTACCTAATTGTAATAATAATTCCGTATATTCAGTCAGCAATGGCCAATTTACAAAAGATGACCACATGAAATTGAGCAAAACGAGAGCGCCACACAGAGGGATGACTATCGTTGCGAGATTCCACCTGCCTGACGGTAGTCAGGTATGGCCTTTGAAAAGCAAATTATAATCCTATGAAATTCATTGTTTCTTCTTCTTCACTATTGAAGCACCTTTCCTCCATAAATGGAGTCGTTACCACCAATCCGGTGGTTCCTATTTTGGAAAATTTTCTTTTTGAAATCAAAGACAGCAAACTGACCGTCACTGCTTCAGATTTACAGACTTCCATGATTACAGAAATCGACGTGGAGGCAAAGGAAGACGGAAATATAGCTGTTCCCGCAAAAATTTTGATAGAGACGCTAAAGAACTTGCCTGAACAGCCGGTAACCTTCAGTATTGACAAAGAGACCTACAGTATAGAAATCAGCTCTGATAACGGGCGCTATAAGTTGGCAGGTGAAAATGCCACAGACTTCCCTAAAATTCCCGTGGTGACCAACGCCACTACCGTTGATATGTCTACAGAGGTGCTCAGCAACGCCATCAACAACACGATCTTTGCTACCAGCAATGACGAACTAAGACCGGCTATGACGGGAGTCTACGTCAACCTCAGTGATACCAATGT
Organism: Lunatimonas sp.; assembly: GCA_035460985.1. Lineage (GTDB taxonomy): Bacteria > Bacteroidota > Bacteroidia > Cytophagales > Cyclobacteriaceae > Lunatibacter. The sequence goes on along the minus strand of DATHWC010000368.1, from coordinate 16,611 downwards.
TACTTTTGTAGCCACTGACGGACATCGCTTGATCCGGTATAGAAGGGTGGATATTGCGTCTCCCGAAGCCGCCAGTATTATCATTCCCCGTAAGGCATTAAACCTGTTAAAGGCTACCTTGCCATCCGAGAATGTACCTATAGCTGTTGATTTTAACAACTCCAACGCATACTTCCGATTCAGCAATATCAAAATGATCTGTCGGCTTATAGACGAGCGTTTTCCGGATTACGAAAATGTCATCCCGCAGGACAACAACAATGACATGACCATAGACCGGATGGAGTTTTTGAGCTCACTGAGAAGGATCGCCATCTACGCCAACAAGACTACCCATCAGGTAAGGCTGAAGTTGACTGGTAGTGAACTACAGATCTCAGCTGAAGACTTGGATTTTTCCAATGAAGCCAATGAGAGGTTGTCTTGTGAACACGAAGGTGAGGATATAGAAATCGGTTTCAATGCCAAATTTCTCGTCGAGATGCTGAATAACATCAATGCTAAAGAAATCACCCTCAAGTTTAGTGCACCCAATAGAGCGGGTTTGATTCTTCCTTCAGATATGAAGGAAAACGAGGATATTCTAATGCTAGTGATGCCCGTAATGTTGAGCAATTACGTATAATACTGCTATTTTTCCTCCTCCAAGGCATTCTTGGGGGAGGTTTTTTTATTCTAGCGTATTAGACTTTTGCGTTGGTTAGACGGCTCACTACTTCTTTTTTACCTCAACGTTTGTAAACCAGATAGCTTTTTCCCCAGCGTCATTTCGATGTTCGAGGTGTATTTTGATACCGTCAAATTCTTGGATATCATCCCACGTAATAGCTCTTCCATCTGGGCCATCTCCTCTACGGAATACCCATTCTTTAATCATGTAATTGTCGTCGACGTAGAGATCATAAGCATCTCCGGGAGTATACCCATCCGCATCGTTGTAGCGGATTATCAACTTGGTAGTAGGTATCCCCTGAATGGGCGAAGTTTGATTCTCCACAACCTCATGCGTGTACCCGGTATCCCATCCGAGTTGAAAAGGAAAGAGCAGCCAATAGCGGTCATTGATAAAACGTTGATCAATGGCATCAAGAGCATCGGTTTTATCCGGAATGGAATAGGTGACTGTTGTGTCCGGACCACTGTAGTAAACCTTTTCTGCGGCCAAATCCCAAGACCAGTCTCTAACCATGACGGTGGCACTGTCTCTGCGAACGTTCCAGGTATAAGTGATGGAGGCGATATCTTTGATATTTTCAAACCCGTAAGCATCAGCCACTAATTGTGGAAGCGTTTTTTCGTTTTCTTTCTCTGTGGGGGAGCAATAGGTGAAAAGTAATAAGCATAGGATGGAAATTAGTGGAGTTTTCATAGAAGTGATTTGTATATACAGGTGTAGATTGGCATAAAGATAATAATATTCCCTTTGTATTTCTAACGTTCAGAATATCAATATTTTGTTTGATTTAATTTTAGTGTCAGTCATTTTTCTGAGGTGTGGGAATGGCCATTGGTATAATGGTTCCCCAAGATATCATCTCCAAAATCATTGGTAAGGTCCCTCACGACAGTGTGTACGTGATTGGCGTTGTTTTGTACATTATCGTATTCGATTAAAATGGAGGGACACTGAATCCGGTAATAATGAGGCTGCCCGATTTCATTGACCTGACTTCCTGCCCAGGCAAAATGAAGTTTTTCTAATCCAGAGGACATTACTTTTCCCCATAACGCATCGCGGGTTTCTGCATTGTAGTTACTCAAATAGTAGTGTACTAATTCTTCCAACCTCTTTTTTTGGCTGGTATTCAACTGGTTGTAACCTATACCATTTGGTGTTAGAAGGGAAGCCGTTCGGTCATTTGCCGTAAGAATATCCCCGGGAGCTTTATCCGTGTAAACGGCAATTTTCAATTGGGAATCATCCAAGCTGTGAAGAAAGGCAAAACCCATATCGGTTTCTTTTTTAAGCACCTGCTTTCCCCTGTGCAAATCCACATGGACGATGGCGGGATTGGACCCGAAAAAAGTTGGGGTTGCTGAAATCAGCTCACCTTTCAGGGATGAGAAATTAAGTGAGAGATGGTGGCCTTCCAACCTCCATCCCCATTCTTTGGTAGAACTGGGGTCTCCGAAAATGGAAAAATAATAATTAAGCGGATCCCTATAGGTGTCATTTGGAGGACGGTTTTCGACGATTCGCAGTACGTTTTCCAATTCGAAAATGGCCTTGGCTTTTTCTTCCCCTTGCTCACTCAGTGACGCACGCATAAGAGCCAGGGCAGCTTTGGTTTGAGTTTCATTCATATCGTGGAAGGTAACGCCTTTTCTGTCACGGGGAATGAAGTGCCAGTTGAATCGCTCCGAATGGTCAAAGGGAAAGCTAGCTTTGTGTTTTAGTTCCTCGGGCAGAACTTTTAAAAAATCATTGGCAAATCCGGACAGATCTTGTCCAAAGCCATAAGTTTGTATGCCTAAAAGGCTAACAACGACAAGTAGGAATATTATTGGGTTTCTGTACATGGTGTTTTGGGATGGGTAAGGGTTAAACAGGAAAATAGGGATAAATTTATTGACTGTTATTCCAGTAAATTTTCAGATTGTTGGTGCTTCTACCGGCGGCAATGATGTCCGGCTTTCCGTCTCCGTTAAGATCAGCTACTTGGAGATCTTCACAAGCCATTCCACCCTGGTCGATCCAGATTTTTTCCCAAGTTTTGTCAGCCTTGGGAATGAAAAGCTGCACGCCAATTTCCCCGGCATCATTGGGCTCTCTCCATCCTACTACTAGCTGATCCTCTCCCATACCAAGGAGATCAGCCGCAGCCAGTCCATGACCCTGGTTAAGGGTTTCGCTCAGAACATCCCGTTGCAATTCAGCAGCGGTAAAACTCCCATTGCTGGAACGGTATGTAGTGAGCAGATTTCCATGAATGGGCTCAATTCCAGCTAGGAATCTACTGCTGTCTTTCTCTTTTCCGATGCGTAATTCTCCAAAGCCGTGACCTTCTGCAATCCACGGCCCGTTTGGATGCGGTGCCCATTTTCCCTGACTGTAAGTGAACGCTTTTACGCCTTCTTTACCACCAATATAAACAGTCTCTCCATCTCCCTCCGGTATTACATCCAAGTTGTGGGTCATGTGCATGGACTCGTCGACGACCTGAACCTTCCAGGGTGCAGTTGGATCTTTTGGCATTTCATAGGCGATAATTCGAACGCCAACTCCCTCTCCACCTTTATTTCCCCTGCCATGAAGTGGGGCCATAATAAGTTGATAGGAATCGATCCCAGTTTTTGCCCATCTCATTCGGTGTACAGTGGGTTCGTGTGGCAAAGCCACCGGTGTCCAAAGTTGGGTGGGATCTTCCGGGCGGATAAGGTAGTGTACTGAACCGGATTTAGCCATGTCTGATGTCTCTCCGGGATTCCATTGGGCACCGACTGCGACTTCCACCTTACCGTCACCATTGATGTCCCGTGCGGCTATGCATACATTGTCAGATTCTGTCAGATTATCGACCATCACAAAGCGTTTCCAGTCCCCGTTTCTGTACCATACAAATTGATCCTTGTCAGCAAGTAATATGTCAGGCTTTCCGTCTCCATCCACATCACCGATTGCCAGTCCATATCCGATGGCCACCTTGTCGTCAATGATTTGTGTTTCAAAAGCCGGCTCAATACTTGTCGGTGTGCTTCCGAAATAGAGCGCAAAATAAAGTAGGAAGTAATTCATCTAATGTAGGCTATTTTGGTTTATATTTAAATATAGGAAATTTTGTCCAAATCCAAATTTAAAACCCCATAAAGTAAACCCGCACTTAATTAATATTCTTCAAAAAGGCTACGGAGTCCGCTAAACCTCCGAATTTTGACTTCGGATTAATAGTATTTCAAAATGTTGTTTTAATACTGCCGATTTGTATAAACGTGCATCGCCCAACCGCTATTGTCGAGAAACGATTTCCATTCCCAATTTTCGTTGACGCCGTACTTAATTATTACTTAGTTTCCAAGTTCTTTTAGTCCTACATACCCTTGTCTATGTCCGCTATTTTATTTTTTACCCTTTAGCATAATCCTGGTTAAGGTAGCTGCTGAATCAGTAATCTGATCAATCTGGTCATGGTCGGCTCGGCCATTGAAGCGGCTTCGATCACTTCAGCTATAGATATTTTCTTCACCTTGTGCGGGCTGCATAGATCTGTAATAGCCGAAATCGCAAATACAGGGATATCCATATGACGGGCAACAATTACTTCTGGCACCGTGCTCATCCCAACGGCGTCTGCACCAATGGCCCTTAAATACTTGTATTCCGCTTTTGTTTCCAAATTCGGGCCTTGCAGCCCGACATATACCCCATATTGTAAAGGAAGGTGGTGGGCACTGGAGATTTTTTTTGCTTGGTTTATCAATTTCAAACTATAAGGTTCACTCATGTCGGGAAACCTAACTCCCAAATTGTCCAAGTTTCTGCCACGCAGGGGATTCTCAGGGAAGAGGTCAATATGGTCTTCTATTACCATGCAATCTCCAATGGCATGGGCGGGGTTCAACCCACCGGCGGCGTTGGAAATGAAAAGATGCTCAATTCCCAAACCCTTCATTACCCGGACGGGAAAAGTGACGGTCTTCATATCATACCCTTCATAATAATGATACCTGCCTTTCATTACAACCACCTGTTTTCCCTCCAAAATGCCAAACACCAACTTTCCAGCATGTGATTCGACGGTGGAGTCGGGGAAATGGGGAATATCCCGATAGCTGATTTCTTTGTGAACTACCATTTCATCTGCTATTTTCCCCAAGCCAGTGCCTTGGATAATGCCAACCCGGGGGATCTCGGAAAGTTGATTAGTGAGAAATAAAATACTTTCTTTAAGTTGTTTCAAATATGGATTTTTGTTTTGTTCTGTCATAACCAGCAATTTAGAAACGGTTTGGGTATTTACTTTAATAGGATTGAAGGACTATTCTGGGTTTTTAGAAACTTTAGCTGTCACTTCCTTGTATTACTTACGACTTCAATAATCGAGCAAAAAAACATATGATAAAAATAATTGTAGGCACTAACAGAAAAAATTCCGTATCAGAGCAAATCTCACTTCAATATCAACAACTCTTGGAGCAAATGAAGGTTGCATCTGAGTTGATTTACCTCAGTGAATTGCCGGATGATTTTGTATTTACCGCCCTTTATGAAAACAACGGCAAAAATCACGCTTACAACAAAGTACATGAACAGGTAAAATCAGGAACAAAGTATGTTTTTGTAGTACCTGAATACAACGGTTCCTATCCTGGAATATTAAAGTCATTTATTGATGGCATGACCTACCCCAATAGTTTTCGACACAAGAAATGCGCATTAGTGGGGATTTCCTCAGGGGTCGGAGGTGGCTCTATCGCCATGAGCCACCTAACCGACGTTTTTCATTACCTGGGAATGCATGTTCTCGCATTTAAGCCAAGGTTAGCCAAAATTGAGGAAAATATGTCAGGAAATCTGCTCACCAACAGATTGTATCTTGACCTTTTGCGGGAACAGGCAGAACTTCTGGTTAGCTTTTAATCGACATTGTCGTGCAAAAACCGGTTGTTGCTGATGATTTCGTTGTCATCATTTAGGTTAAACTTTGAAATGGATCTTTCCGAACTGTGTGCTACATCCTGCAACTTTACATTTTTTCTCAAGTAGGCAGGTACTTCGATCTTTTCCTTAAATTCCTCAGGTGACTGGTTTACCGATCTGTTTTGACGTAGCTTCTCAAATCTGTCGTGAACCCTTCTAAGTGCCTTTTCCTTGATGTCCTGATAAAATTGATGCTGAATACTTTCCTCAGGAGCTTTTTGGCTTTTAGAAGGAGTATATTCTTCATCATTTTTGTCAAAAAGGGTTAGGACACGTTTAGAATCAGCAGTTGACTGGGGAGTTTCAAAAACAAAGTCTTCCTCTTCGTCAAGGGGCTCCTCCAGTTTTTTGTAAACTGGTTGCTCTGGAACTGGCCGGGTTTCCTCCTGTGGTCTTGATTCTTTTGGAGGTTCAGCTTGTAGCTTGGGGCTTTGGATGGAGAAGGTAAAGGTTTGACCTGTTTTCGTCTCCTGTTCTTCGTCTATTTTAGAAGTTTTTCCCGATTCCAGATCGATAACCTTTTTTGAGTCATCCTGCTTTTTTGACCCTATATTGTGTTTCTCTGTGATTGAGTCAGGCTCAAATCCCGTAGCAATGACAGTGACACGGATTCCTTTTTTCAGATCGGGATCAATGCCTTGTCCAAATATGACATCTGCGGAATCCCCTGCTTTCTGCCGGATATATTCCGTGATATCGCTTAGTTCATCCATGGAAAGTTCCTCTTCTTCTCCTGACATAATGGAAAGAAGGATTTTTTGTGCTCCTTTGATGTCCACATTGTTCAGAAGTGGTGAAGAAATGGCTTTCTCAGCTGCCCGAATTGACCGCTCGTCTCCTTCTTCAGTGGCAGATCCCATGACGGCAGCACCTGCATCTTTCATGACCGTTTTCACATCCTCAAAATCCACATTCACGTCTTGGTGCACCGTGATGATTTCCGCAATAGACTTGGCAGCCGTGGTCAGAATATTGTCTGCTTTGCCAAAGGCTTGGCGGATAGGTAAATTACCGTAGATATCACGCAATTTGTCATTCAAAATGACCAACACGGTGTCACAATTGTTGCGAAGGGCTTCAATACCTTCTTGGGCCGATTGTATTTTTTTTCTACCTTCAAAGATAAAGGGAGCGGTTACGATTCCTACCGTCAGGATGTCCATATCCTTGGCGATTTTAGCGATTACCGGGGCCGCACCGGTACCTGTGCCGCCGCCCATTCCAGCGGTGATGAAAATCATCTTGGTATTGTCAGACAGTAATTCACGGATTTCATCCTTGCTTTCGACAGCTGCGTTTTTGCCTTTTTCGGGATTGGCACCCGCCCCAAGACCTTCGGTGAGGTTGGTCCCGATTTGTATTTTGAGCGGAACAGGGCTGTTTTTAAGGGCTTGTGCATCTGTGTTGACGACCACAAATTCCACGTCCTTAATGCCTTGATTATACATGTGGTTGACGGCATTGGATCCGCCTCCTCCTACGCCGATCACCTTGATGATCGACTTGTTGTTTCTGGGAATATCAAATTTATAATCTTTCATGATTTCTGACATTTTTCCTCGTATTTTGGTGAATAATAACTGGCTGTATTCTTTTTTATTTAATTCGATGGTACGATCCTTATTACCTGGTTAGTAACTGCTCGTATCGTCGTTTATATCATCGGTGATGAAATTTTTTAGTTTCTTGGTTATGTTGCTGAATATATCCTTCGACATATGGGTTTCGATTTTGTTGATTTTGGGTTTTCCGTTGACTTGCAGTGCTTTCTCCTTTTCCCGGTAGGTTTCTTCCCTGTCGTCCAGGGCCTTGAATCCTGCCAACACTAGACCGACGGTAGTCGCATACATGGGACTTTTCACGTCTTCTACCTTAGATTTCCCCAAATGTTCGTTTGGGTATCCGATACGTGTGTCCAGTCCAGTCATGTATTCAAACAAGGGGCTTACTCCATTTAGCAATGAACCGCCTCCTGTAAGGACAATGCCTCCGGCCAGTTTTTTATAAATTCCGCTGGCTACGATTTCCGACTGCACCATTTCCACGATTTCTTCCATTCTAGCCTGAATGATTGAGGCCAGATTTTTTACGGATATTTCTTTTGGTGGTCGGTTTCGCAATCCGGGAATTGATACTATCTCATTCGGATTGGCTTCCTCTGCAATGGCTTTGCCAAATTTTGTTTTCAACAGCTCAGCTTGATTTTGCATGACCATACATCCTTCCTTTATATCCGCGGTGATAATATTACCGCCAAAAGGGATTACAGCCGTATGCCGGATGATGTTGTCATAGAAAATCGCTACATCCGTTGTACCGCCTCCTATATCCACAAGGCATACACCGGCCTCTTTGTCCTCATCACTGAGCACGGACAGAGAGCTGGCCAGCGGTTCCAGAATAAGATCTTTAGACTGTAAGTTGGCACGCTTCACGCATTTGCTGATATTATAGATCGCGGAGCTTTGGGCTGTAATGATATGGAAATTGGCTTCTAAGCGGGCACCGGACATTCCCACGGGATCCTTTACACCATCTTCGTAGTCTACGGTGTAATCCTGCGGCATCACGTGGATGATTTTGTTACCCGGAGGCACGATAATATTTTCCATATCATTGGCCATCCGCCGAACGTCTTCTACAGTGATCTCATCATCCTTGGTATTCCGGATAATCACGCCATGATGTACGGAACTTCGGATATGCTGTCCCGCAATACCGACTATTACCTCACCGATATCCACATTTGACATTTCAGACGCTTCATTGACAGCTTTTTGGATGGCGTTTACAGTTTTGTCGATGTTGGTCACAATGCCCCGAATAACTCCCTCAGACACCGCTTTTCCCATTCCAAGTACTTCCAGCTTTCCGTATTCATTTTTGCGCCCAATGATGGCGCATATTTTGGTAGTACCAATATCAAGTCCTACTACTAATTTTTCGTTTTCCATAGCGCTTATTGTTATTCACAAATGATCTGATCCTTAAATTTTACATTCACCCTGCTATAGGCATTCCAGCCTTTTTTGGGCACTATATCGTTGTAATACAGGTTGATTTTTTCAAATTTTCGCTCAATTTCTTCCGGTTTTCCGAATTCGATTACCTGTTTCCCCACCTGTTGATGAAGCAGTACTTCTCCGTTAGAAAGCAAGTCCATGGCGTTGATTTGGGCACTCCAGAAGTCGGATTTGGTAACGAAGGTCAGCAAATTCAAAAACCCCTCATATTCTGGTCCCAACTCTCCTTTTTCCAATATTTTGTCCGCACCCCTACCTTCTACGGTAATGACCCGGGGAGTGAAATTGGTAGACAACGGCAGCACTTTGCCTTCTGTGCTGATGTAGCCATCTGCTGCCATTGGCCTGACGATGCGGGCCATGGGAATATGCTGTGAGATTTTGACCATAATTTTTCCTTTCAAATCCCCAAACACGTCGGCGTCGCGGACGAATGGATGGCTTTCTACCTTCTTCTCCAAATCATAAAGAGAAATCTTCCGCAGCGATTCGCCAGGCTGTAATTCTGGAAATTCACGTTGAAGCATCCCGTGAATATCCTTCTCCTCCACAAAGTAGACTTGGCTAATTCCCTCCACATACACTTCCAATCCGGAAAATTGCTTATCCTTTCCCCGATGCTCAATAAAGGCAATATATACCACGACAATCACCCCCAAAAGGGCAAAAATCACCGATTTCTTGATTCTCCATTTCCTAGACTTTTCCATGCTGCATCCAGTTTGAAATAGGTGAAACCAATCTGTCTATATCTCCGGCACCAATGGTCACCAGGACTTCCGGTTGTAGTTGGTCTAAATAGGGAAGCAATTCTTCCTTGGACTTTATCCCTTTTTTGGCAGATGTGATTCCGTCCAGTAGCATCTCCGCTTTTACTCCTGGGATTGGAAGTTCTCTAGCGGGGTAAATGTCCAAAAGAATTACTTCGTCAGCCAGCGAAAGACTTTCAGAAAAGCCCTCTGCGAAATCTCTGGTTCGGGTGAACAGGTGAGGCTGAAACACTGCCGTAATCTTTTTGCTGGTGTAAATGGCCCGAACTGAACTGAGAAAGGCCCGGATTTCCTCGGGATGATGTGCGTAGTCATCAATATAAACCCTGTTTTCGTCCTGATAGACAACTTCGAACCTTCTTTTTACCCCTAAATAGGAGTCCAACCCACTCCGGATCTGTTCGGGAGTCACGCCTACATGTAAGGCTACGGAAATTGCGGCTAGTGCATTTTCAATGTTGTGAAACCCTGGAATGGGGAGTAGCAAGGAGGGTATCTGTACGTCTCCAGCTACATAGTCAAAGGAGAACCCTTTTATTCCCGCAACGATTCTTGTCGCTTTAATATCCGTCGATTCCAGGCCATATTCGTAGAGGGTCGTATTTCCTAATTCATTTCTTCCAAGGTTTTTCAGTGCCCTATTCTGAATAAAGAGTTTTCCTGATGGATTGGTAAGTCGAATAAAACTTCTGAATCCATCCAATAAATGGCTGGCATCGCCATAAATATCCAAATGATCCGGATCTGCACTGGTGACAATGCTGATATTTGGGTGGAGATGCAGAAAGGAGCGGTCAAATTCATCCGCTTCCACTACTACGATTGGATTTTCCTCACTTCCCTCATCGTGAAGGATAAGGTTGTTTTGATAATTTTGGGTCAGTCCTCCAAGAAAGGCCGCAATATTTTTTCCGGCATGTTTCAATAAATGCGCAACCAAAGAAGAGGTCGTAGTCTTTCCATGGGTGCCGGCTACTGCTACGGTGTACATTTTCTCCGTAATCATTCCGAGTACCTCCGCCCTTTTTTTCAACGTGTAGCCGGACTGTACCAAGTGGTTTTTTAATACCGAGTTTTGAGGGATTGCCGGAGTCCAGATGACTAAACGGTTACTAGTGTCAGAAGCAAAATCAGAAGGAAGCTGATCAATGGCATCCACATAGGTAATAGCAATGCCTTCTTTAGACAGAGTTTCTGTAAGGGGAGAGGGAGTTTTGTCATAACCATATACGGGAACCCCGATATAATTAAACCACCGTGCAATGGCACTCATGCCAATGCCTCCGATACCTAGGAAATAGACGCTATGTAAGCCTTTTAAATTCATTTGATGATTGATTCCAACACTGTTACAATTTCATTTGCGGCCTCTTTTTTGGCCAATTTTTTAATATTATTTCCAAGCGATAGTCTAGTCGTCAAATCGCTCATCAGTTTATCCACCAGTTCGGGCAATTTCTCCACGGCTTCATCGTCTGGCAGAATCAAAGCGGCAGCTTCGGAGAAGAAAGCCATTGCGTTTTTGGTCTGATGATCTTCGGCCACGTTTGGCGATGGGATGAAAATGACAGGCTTTCCGACAAGGCTAAGTTCTGAAACCGACAAGGCTCCTGCACGGGAAATTACTAGATCCGCCACTGCATATGCCAAGTCCATTTCTAGGATATACTCCTTGGGGTGAATCGCTGTAAATCCGCTGCTTGCAACCAGATTTTTCATGTCATTGAAATAGTAACGGCCCGTTTGCCAAAGTACCTGATACCCCTTCGCTTGGAAAAGCCCCATGGATTCGGCAATTGCTTGGTTGATTGTCCGTGCTCCCAGACTTCCACCCAGCACCAACAGGGTGGGCAAATCAGGGTTCAAGCCAAAATGAGCTATCCCCTTTTCTTTTTTACCCTCCAAATCCAAGATGTCACTCCTCACTGGATTGCCTGTATAATGAAGCCTATCCTTAGGGAAGAATTTTTCCATCCCCAAATAGGCTACGCAAATAGCTTTGGCTTTTTTTGCCAGAAGCTTGTTGGTCAAACCTGCGTAGGAATTTTGTTCCTGAATCAGGGTTGGAATGCCCATTTGCTGAGCAGCATATAGTATGGGCCCGCTTGCGTAACCACCTACTCCAACTACCAGATCTGGGGAGAAAGAGCGAATGATTTCTTTTGCCTTTTTAAGGCTGCTCAGTACTTTGAAGGGAAAGCTGAGGTTTTTGAGGGAGAGACTCCGCTGCAATCCAGCTATTGGCAGCCCCACGATTTTATATCCTGCTTCCGGCACTTTTTGCATTTCCATTTTACCCTCAGCCCCAACGAATAGAATTTCAGTTCCCGGATATCTCTGCGACCATGCGTGTGCGATGGCAATTGCGGGATAGATATGTCCCCCCGTGCCTCCGCCACTAATGATCATTCGATATGTTTTTTTTTCGTTTTCCAAGACTATGCGGCTTTAGCTACTCTTCTAATGCTATTGGTGTCGGCAGGGAAGGCATCCTCATGGTCTCCCCGGCTGACGCTCAAAATGATTCCCAGGGATATCCCTGTAAATATCAGGGAAGTACCCCCCATGCTGATCATGGGCAAGGGCAAACCCGTAATTGGCACCAACCCCACAGCAACTGCCATATTAATCATGGCCTGAATGACCAGTGCAAAACTTAACCCGGCGGACAACAAACCCCCAAAGGGGCGTGTGGAAATCGCCACCACCCGCATTCCCCTATAAAGGAGGGCAAGGTATAGGAATAGCACACCACCGCCGCCTATCAGACCGTATTCCTCAATAATGATTGCGAAGATGAAGTCGGAATAAGGGTGGGGTAGGACATTGCGTTGTTCGCTTTTTCCCGGGCCCTTCCCCGCTATTCCCCCTGTTGCAATGGCGATAAAAGAATGTTTGGCCTGATAGGGCAATTCCTTTTCTTCCTCGTTGAGGAAGCTTTCTATTCTTGAAAAGAATACACTGCCCCGCTGTCCCAGCATAATGGCGGATGTCAGCGCCATCATCCCTACTGCCAGTACAATCACCAGAAACTTAAAAGGAACACGTCCAATAAACATCAATAAAAGGCAGGTCGCCAACAGCATTACCCCGGTGGACATATTGGCAAATCCGATTAGCATGCAGATGATACCGATCCAGGCAATGATGGGGATAAAGGTTTTTTTCCAATCAGCGATTTGTCGCTGCCGTTTGGCAAGCATGCCTGCCACAGCAGAAATTAGCGCCAATTTGGCCAGATCAGAAGGCTGAAATGCTTGGTTAATAATCGGTATCGTCAACCATCGGTTGGCTTCGTTGATGGTCGAGCCAAACATATAGGTAATCAGGAGCAAGGGGATACTTATCCATAGGGCCAACAGGCTGAGCTTGGCAAAGTACTTATAAGGGATATTGTGAACACCCCACATTACCACCAGGCTAGCCAAGATTAAGGATCCGTGCTTTATAAGGTACACCTCCGTATTGCCGCCGACCATTCTATAGGCTAGAGAGCCGGTGGCGGAGTATACCACCAATATGCTAATGATGGAAAGCAGGATCACAATCCCCCAAATGATGGGGTCACCTTTTAAATTTTCCTCAAGCCAGAGTTTTATCGGTTTCATATGTTTATAACTTCTTTTTCAAAGGCCATAACTTGCCCCGGTGTATCGGGGTGGAATCTCGCCATGATGATAAACATCCCCGTGTGTGACGCGCTCGTTATGCTCGATTTCATGATGCTATCTTTTCCTTTAATGAGTTGACCGCAGCTTTAAACTGGTCACCACGGTCTTCATAATTTTTGAACAAATCAAAACTGGCACATGCCGGAGAAAGCAATACCACTTCCCCAGAATTACCCCAATTCAGTGCGGTTTCGACCGCTTGCTGAATCGAATGGGTTTCGGTGATTTGCGGAATTTCTCCCGCAAAGGCACGTTTTAGTTTCTCATTGTCTATACCTAGACAGATGAGCCCTGTAACCCTTCCCTTGATTAGCGGAAGCAAGACTCCATAATCATTTCCTTTATCCACTCCACCGGCTATCCATATGATGGGTTCGCTGTAAGCGGATAAGGCATATTTGGTAGCGTCCACATTCGTGCCCTTGCTATCGTTGACAAAACGCACCCCCTGAATAGTTGCAACCTGCTCCATCCGGTGAGCGGCATTTTGAAACGTTGCCAATCCGGATTTAATGGCTGATACGGATGCTCCAGCAAGAAGGGCAGACTGTATTGCACAAAGGGCATTGATTTTATTATGGTCCCCTTGGAGCGTCATATCTTCAGGACGAGCCTGAAATTCAATTTCTTTCCATTTGATAGTTAAGGTGCCGCTGTCGGCATTTAAGCCTGGCGCATTTATGGCCGATTTAGCTACCGGATACGCTGTTGCCGTCAACGGTTTATTTTGCAAGGTCTCCCTTATGGTGTCATCTTCTATAAAATAAATAAAATGGTCCGCTTCATCCATCCGGTCTACCAACTTGAACTTAATGGAAGCATAGGTTTCAAACTTATACCCGTATCGGTCCAAGTGGTCTGGAGTGATGTTTAGCAGGACAGCTACTTTTGGCTTAAACTGGGAAAATCCCTCTATCTGAAAACTGCTTACTTCCAGTACCCACCAATCGTGATCTTCCTCGGCCAATTGACCCGCCCAGCTTTTGCCGACATTTCCACCCATTCCTACATCCAAACCTGCTGTTTTCAACAAGTGATAAGTAAGCAGTGTGGTGGTTGTTTTCCCGTTGGTACCCGTAATGGCTATTACCTTACCCCTTGAATGTCGGTATGCAAATTCAAGTTCGTCAATCACCGGAATTCCATGATCAATCAATGTCTGTACAATTGGATTGGAATAGGGGATACCCGGACTTTTGATGACTTCATCTGCAGCGAGGATTTCTCCGCTGGTATGGCCAAATTCTTCAAAAGGTATATTGGCTGCGGTCAATTGTTGCTTACGGGCTACACTGATTCCTCCAGCATCGGAGATAAAGACTTTGTAGCCCCTGGCCGATGCCAAAAGAGCGGCACCAATACCGCTTTCACCTGCACCCAATATGACAATTTTTTTTATCATCGCAGTTTTAAAGTAGCCAATGCCAGAATGGCAAATAATATCCCCAAAATCCAGAAACGAACGGTAATCTTAGCTTCTGGAATATTTTTTTTCTGATAATGATGGTGGATGGGAGACATCAGGAATACCCGTCTACCTTCTCCGTATTTTTTCTTGGTATATTTGAAATACGTAACCTGAATAATTACTGAGAGTAGTTCTATAATGAACACTCCACATAGCAAAGGCAACAGTAACTCCTTTCGTAAGGTCAATGAAAGCACCGCAATCACTCCTCCTATCATCAGGCTTCCCGTATCTCCCATAAAAACCTGGGCGGGGTAGGCGTTGTACCAGAGAAACCCAACACAGGCTCCCACAAATGCCGCACAGAATATCACGAGTTCTCCAGAATTGGGGATAAACATGACATTTAAGTATTGGGAAAATATGGCATTGCCACTGATGTAAGCATAGATAGCAATGGTAAGTCCTATGATGGCAGAGGTGCCGGCTGCCAATCCGTCTATTCCATCTGTGATGTTCGCTCCATTTGAAACGGCGGTGACAATGAAAATTACCAAGCCGATATATAATAGGGGAGTAAGAAAATCCCCCAATACCCCGAAAACCTTGTCGTAATGCAGCTCGTTGCCTTTCATGAATGGAATAGTAGTCTTCAGTGATTTTACATCCCTGAAGCTTGGTGTGTCTACCACGCCTTCCGCTATGGAGACAGGCTGGTTAAATTCCCGTACCACGACATCCTCGTGGAAATATAGCGTAGTACCCACCACTATACCAATGACTACTTGACCGACAATCTTAAACCTTCCGGCCAACCCCGCCTTGTTTTTGCGGAAAACCTTGATATAATCGTCCACAAAACCAATCGCACCCAACCAAAGAGTTGTAACTAACAATAGGATGATATAGATGTTATAAATATTGGCAAACAAAAGCGTTGGAATGGCTATCCCGGCCATGATCATAAGCCCCCCCATGGTAGGGGTTCCCCTTTTCTCCATTTGTCCTTTCAGGCCCAGTTCACGGACAGATTCGCCGATTTGCTTGTTACGAATCCAGTTGATGATACTTTCACCGAAAGTAATGGTGATAATTAGGGAAAAAAGCGCTGCCATTCCCGCCCGAAACGAAATATATCGGAAGACTCCTGCTCCGGGGATGTCGAAAACTCTGTCTATATAGTCAAAAAGATGGTATAGCATTAGCTCGAATGAATTAAGCGTAACATTTCTTTTACAATTTCCCTGTCGTCAAAGGGATGTTTTACCCCTTTGATTTCCTGATAGGTTTCATGCCCTTTTCCGGCTATTAATATTATATCCCCTTTGGTTGCCATACCGCAAGCAGCTTTTATTGCTTCTCTTCGATCAGCGATGGTCAGCGTTTTGCGCATATCTACCGGATTAATTCCTGCTTCCATGTCTTTAATAATGTCCATGGGTTCTTCATTACGGGGATTATCTGAAGTCAATATGACTTTGTCACTATATTTCGTGGCAAACTTTGCCATGACTGGGCGTTTGGCCTTATCTCGATTTCCCCCGCAGCCAACTACGGTGATGAGTTTCTCTCCGCCGGTTCTCAGTTTCTGAATGGTCTTTAAGACATTCTCCAATGCATCCGGAGTATGGGCGTAATCCACAATCGCTGTAATATCCCGATAGAAAACCTGCTCAAACCGACCCTGGGCACCCTTAAGTTGAGATAGTTGCCTCAATACTTCCTCTTCCTCTTCGCCCAAAAGCATCGCCGTTCCATATACCCCCAGCAGGTTATAGGCATTGAATTCCCCAGTTAGCCGGAACCAGACCGATTGTTGGTTGATTTCCAATTCCAGGCCTTGAAGGGTATTGTTAATTATTTTTGCCTTAAAGTCAGAAGGATATTTAAGGGCATAGGATTGCTTTTTTGCTTTGGTATTTTGAATCATTACCATGCCCCTCTTGTCGTCGGCATTTATTAAGGCAAATGCGCTGGACGGGAGTTCGTCGAACAGTTTCTTTTTTGCCTTAATATAAGCGTCAAATGTCTCGTGGTAATCCAAATGGTCGTGAGAGATGTTAGTAAATACCGCACCGGCAAATTGCAACCCCGCCGTTCT
>DATHWC010000367.1:0-23484 GCA_035460985.1 Lunatimonas sp. | reverse complement strand
AGGGCTAAGTTTTCCAAGATCTCTCAGTCGTTTCAAATCAGCGTAGGAATCACTTTTGTTTGAATCCGCAGGTCCGTTTAGAGACAAATTTGGCCGAAGGTTGAGAACATAAAGGTAATCCTTGGTCCGCACCATGCGCTCATAGGCCTCATGATCGTGCCAATTATGCTCGGCAAACACGAAATTTCTGAAATCCATTTCCGGATTACTCAACACCCCCTTAAAACTCCTTCCCTGAAAAGAAGGTCCCACCTCGATACCAGCTAGATCCAAAATAGTCGGCGCTATATCAATACTGCTTATCAGACTTTTTGATACATTAAGGCCATTATTATTTACCCCTTTCGGCAATAACACTATTAAAGGAGATTTAATACCAGAGTCATACATGCGTGTTTTGCTCCTAGGAAAGGGGCGGCCGTTGTCTGACATGATAATAATGACTGTCTTGTCCAAAACACCCTGCCGCTCAAGTTCCCGTTCCACCTCTCCAATAAAAAAATCAAACCGGGTGATCTCATCGTAATATTGGGCCAAATCCCTTTTGGTTGGCAGTGATTCTGCTAAATATACAGGAGGTTCTACCAATATAGGGTCGTGCGTTCCAGAGAAATCATTTGGTCCCCAAGGACGGTGGGCATCCAACGCCGCAAACCACATAAAGAACGGTTTGTCCCTAGGTCTTTCCTTTAATGTCGGAACCCACATACCCTCTCCCCCATCACCCATTGATGCACCCGAATCATGAATGACATCGAAGCCGCTACGCGGAGCGTCACCCATATGCCATTTTCCTGCTTGGGCAGTAAAGTAGCCAGCATCTTTCAATAGTTTTGGAAACGATACTATTCCCATTGGTAAAGGTGTATGCAATTCAGCCGCTCCGGTATTGTGCGGGTACCGGCCAGAGATAATGCTGGTGCGGCTAGGACTGCAGGAACTAGTGGTCAAATAAAAATTCTCAAATTTGATTCCTTCTTGCGCCATTCTGTCGATGTTGGGGCTAGCCACCAAGGGGTGGCCATAGCATCCCAAATCGTCCCAGCCTATGTCATCGGCAATTATAAAAACGATATTAGGCCGAGAATCAGCCGCTTGTAGACCCGATGCCAGAAAACAGAAGAATAGAACGGCAATGATTTTGCAATTTTTCATTTAATCCAGCGGTTCATTTTCGAAATCAGTTTTATTAACCCAGCCTGCTTTTGGAGTGTCACCCTCAAGGTACCTCGAATAGAAATTGGCAGTATTTGGATCTGCATACGGATAATTGTCAAATACTTCCCCCCTTCCGAACATTCTCGGATCCCCTTCGGCTCTCAATTGATCGAACAATTGCTTTTTTAGCGCTTCTTTTGCGGACTGTTGTTCCGGATGTAGAGAAAGGTTGTTCCGGCATTCCGGATCTGTTTGCTTAAGGTATAGTTCTTCCGTCGGACGTTTGCCGAAATTTTCCGACCAATAAAACGCTGAATTGGAATCCCTTCTCCTGTTTAGAATTACTGTTTTGGTTGGACTTCCATCCGTGTTAAGATAGCCTGTTTCCGGATTTCCGGCTGGCCATCGATCTGTTTCGAAATTGTGTAAGTACACGTAATCATCCGTAATAATTCCGCGAATGGGATAACCGACATCATTTGGACGCCCCACGTCATGCCGTTCCTGCCCGATAATGACTGCATTTCTACTTTTCTCTATTCGGCCCGAAAGGTTGCTTTTAAAGATATTCAATAAACTTCTACCGGTCATGTCAGGCATTCCGACTTCAGAAGGCGATATTTCCGCTAATTCTAGTATTGTGGGAGCTATGTCAGTAAAGCTGATGAAATCATCCACGTTCCTGCCCGGATATTTTATTCCATAAGGCCACATGACTGCAAAAGGCATATGATGCGACCATTCATAGGCATTTCCTTTTACTCTCGGAAATGGCATCCCATTGTCAGAGGTGACTATAATAAGCGTATTTTCAAGTTCTCCCTGCTCTTCCAAAACCTCTATCATCTGCTGCAGATGCTGGTCAAAATATTCCACCTCCATCGCATAATCCAACATGTCATGTCTCACGGAATCTATATCAGGCCAAAATCCGGGAACAGCATCTATATCCGTCAATTTCTTCCCGGCCTTATTTACACCTGACTGAAATTCATATGCCCTATGAGGCTCGGTAGAGCCATACCAAAAGAAGAACGGTTCATCCTCACTGTTCCCTTCCAAGAAATCAGCGAAGTTTTTGGCATAATCGTTTGTGCTAATAGCAGTAGTTGGTGGTTCAAGCGAATGCTTCTGAAACCGGGGTCCTGTTAGTTCTCTGGGTTTACCATCCTTTTCGCCCGGATTTCCAGGTGCCCAGCCCTTACCTGTAAATCCTGTATAGTATCCATTACCTCCCAATACCTCAATAAAAGACAAGAATTTATTCGGGAAAAAGGGAACATGGTTTGCCGCTTCTTCCAGTTGCCAGGAATTCCTTCCTGTCAGAATTATGGATCTGGAAGGGGAACATTTTGCATTCGGCGTATAGGCGTTGGTAAACAATATTCCTTCCGCTGCTACCCGATCGAATGCCGGGGTATTTACCCAACTGGTGCCATAGGCTCCCATATGTGGAAACGATGCATCATCCGCAATGGCAAACAATATATTGGGTTTTTTGTGGGGCGGTTCGTCAGAAGACTTGCAACTGAAGATTACACTCCCCAAAATTAAAAGACAAACAGACAAGTTTGTTTTCATAGGCTAGATGGGTTTATAATTTCAAAGGTGTTAAAGGGAGGAGACACACCTAAACCCTGTATGTTCCAATCCAGTATCTGGCGAAGACTTCATTTTGGCACTTACCCTATACCCTTCGCAATAGGATACATTGCAGAGGAATGAACCGCCTTTTACAATTCGTTTTGGAACAGTGGGTTCCTGCGGGTCGTAGCTGCTGCCTGGTCCTTTAGGGTTCACAATCAAATCCTCCTGAATGCTGGCATAATAATCCTCATGATACCAGTCTGCCGTCCACTCCCATACATTGCCTGCCATGTCATACAAACCGTATGGATTGGGATCAAATGATTTTACAGGGGCCAAACCCAAAAATCCATCCTTCCCGGTATCGTTTACCGGAAACTCCCCCTGCCAGATATTGGCTAAAAAACCATCTGTCTCTACAGGTTTATCTCCCCAGGGAAAAGATTTCCCATCTACTCCTCCCCTTGCGGCATATTCCCACTCGGCTTCTGTGGGCAGGCGCTTTCCTGCCCATTTGGCATATTCAACCGCATCGTCCCAAGCTATATGAACTACAGGGTAATTGTCTTTTCCCGATATACTACTTCCAGGTCCCTGAGGATACCTCCAGTTTGCACCTTCGGTCCAAGCCCACCACTGGGCGGCGTTTTGAAGGGAAACCCGCTGGGCCGGAGGATTAAATGTAAGGGAAGCCGCTACAAGCACTTCCTCAGGTGGTTTGGGTGTGCCAGGAGGAAGTTGTTTCTTTATTTCCTCCCAATCCGGTTTTTGTTCCGCAATGGTTACATACCCCGTAGCCGCCACAAAGGCTGCAAATTGTGCATTGGTAACTTCCGTCGCATCCATCCAAAACCCGTCTACCTTTACCCGATGGGCGGGAAGTTCATCTTTGCGACCACGGCCATCAGCGGCGCCGCGGGTATAGGTTCCCCCTTCTATCCAAATCATTCCCTCATGGGAAACTTCTTTGGAATCTTCGCCCGAATTTTCATGGGAAACTGAATTTGATTGGTTACCAAACCTGTCAGGAATATTGTCATGACAGGATGCTACCTCATCATCCATGGCTAATTCTCCAGATTCTTCGATTTGTTTTTTGTCAGTGCCACAGGAGCTTATCGCACCTATACATATTAAAAAGAATAAAGATTGAAAGACATATTTTAACATGGTGATTTCCGATTGATTAATTCTTTAAATATAGAAAACAAGACAAAAGAAGACTACAATTCTGTTAGTTTTTTGATAAGGGCCACAAAGACTACCTTTAAGGGGCAAATAGACTTATCACCATGTTCCCAGAAAATAAGCCATGCGACGGTTTACTTCATCATTTGCTACTTTTGGCTTTAAGTCCCCTACATCAAAGCTATAATTTATCGTGGGAAGATCCTTGAAAAAAACGAGGGTATTCATTACCTGTAAAATTTCTACAGGGTCCGTACTTTCATTAATTAGTGCGATTAATCCAGGAAAGGGGTCAACTTGAGCATGAATACCCAAATATTCTATTACCCGCCATCTAACAAGGGAACTCTTGTCTTGGGTCATTTCGCCAATTATTCTCCTTATTTTTTGGTTTTGAGGCCTGGCTGTTTGAGCAGTGACGGCCCAGTACCTTACCAACTCATCCGAATCAGATAGGGCACTGATCAAAGTTTGAGTTGCAGGTTCTGATTGATCTACTGCCAAATGAGCGGTATTCATCAATTTAATTAACCGTTCATTATTTTCCTTTCCATAACCTACCGGGTTGTCCATGGCCTCCTTAACCATAACGGATTCGGGTAAAAAACTTAAATCAAACATCAATTCCGATTTTTGGTGGGAAAGGTCACGTAGTGTTTTAAGTTTTTCAAAATGAACAGGATCCTCAGCTAAATTATGGATTTCATGGGGATCATTTTCCAGGTCGAAGAGCATTTCCGCAGGCTTCCCCAAAAAAAACTTCTCGCTTTCATCTGAAAGATTTCCCTGCGCAAAAAGTGATCTCCATTCGGCAAAAGCCAACATTTGGTATCTATAGTTGTTATGAAGACCATCCGGATAATGGGGCTGAAAGCTTCGTATATACTTCCATTTTCCCTTTCGTACTGACCGAAGCATTTCATATTTCTCATCAAATCTGTCGGCGTATCCATAAACCTCATCCCGGCTAGAAATCTCCTCCATGGATAATCCCCGACCTAAAAAAGGTTTTCCGTCCATTTGGTCTGGAATAACCAAACCAGCTAGATGGAGTAAGGTTGGAGCAAAATCAATGAAACTTACAAATCCCTCCATAGTTTGTGGGATTTGTGACGGAACGAGATGTCTCCAATTCTCAGGGACCCTTATCACTAATGGAACATGCAATCCAACCTCATATAAATAACCCTTGCTCCGGGGAAGAACCCCTCCATGGTCACCGAAATAAAACACAAAGGTATCCTCCAAAAGTCCGTCCTCGCTAAGTTCTGTCAACCGTTTGCCAACCCAATCATCTATTTCTCTTATCTTGTCACGATGGAATGCGGTGGTAAAGCGAAAAGTAGGTGTATCGGGAAAATAGGGAAAAAGGGTTATTTCTTGAGGGTTTTCTTTCGTGTTGTGGCTTTGCATAAAGTCTTCCTTAAAATGAAGACGACTTTCATGGGATTCCATAAAGGTTTCCTGATGGAAAAAGGGTTGATTGGGGTTATTGCGGTTTCTCCAAGATGCCTGAACGGATGATTCATCCCATACTTCGGGACTTTCCTCCGCATTATAGTCCTTTTTGTTGTTGTTGGTAGTATAATATCCCTTCTTGCGCAAGTAAACAGGAAACATTTCCAAATCCTCTGGCATAGGCGCTGCCTTCGTTTTTCGGTGATATTGAATGCCAGTTCGGGGAGCCGTGGTGCCTGTAATTAGGGTACTCCTTGCCACAGAGCAAACAGGTGAGTTGGAAAAGGCGTGAGGATATAGCAAACCCTGAGCAGCCATTGCTTCAATATAAGGTGTTTCCACCCCATTAAAATCAAACAACTGCATAAAATGTTTTGAGTTATCCTCGGAAATTAGCCAAACGAAATTTGGACCTTTAGCAGGTCCACCGTCCGACCTAGCGTTTTGCGTGGCATTGGAAAACTGGAACCCTAGGCCTAAAAAAAAGCCGATGAGAATTCTAAAAGGACGGTTAATCCGCCAAGAATAGGTTTTTTTGTACATTATTTTGGGTTTGTTTGTCGAATATCCATTTGATAGGGTTGTATTATATCGGTCGTAAAATCACTGAAAGTCTTTATACGCCATATCTTATACTTTTAAGTGCAAAATTATAGTTTGCAGACAGCCACGGCGATTTTGGAGTCAGCTGTTCCATAGTATAAGAACCAGTTTCCTTTATAGGGCACCATCCCCTCAATAAAGCAGACGTGGTTAATTTGCCCGTCTATTTCATAGTCTTTTTCGGGAGTTAGAAAATAATTTTCAGACCGACCGATTACTTGTGTGGGGTCATCCAATGAAAATAGCGCTTGGCCGGCAGAATATGCTCCCGAAACCAAGTCAGGATCACCTCCTTCATCTAAATTCATTCCGTTGTAAAGCAATAAGATCCCCTCGTCCCGGACCAACCCGAAAGGACCTGCCTCCACAAGCCTGCTGTCAAACTTTCCCGGTCGGGGTGCTAAGACAGACTTCAGTATTCCATCTTCCAGCACCGGACTCCAATGGATTAAGTCTTGGGAAACAGCCATAAAAAGGTCTGTGTCTCCAAAATACATCCAATATTTTCCATTGATTTTTTTAGCAATAACCTGATCACCTTGCTGTTCTCCGACCAATGCTCCTGCTTTGCTCCATGTGTCCCTAAAATGTCCCGTCAGGACCCGGCCATATTTGTCCCAGGAAATTAAGTCGTCGGAAATAGCGTACATCAATCTGGCGGTCGCACCATCGTAAGAAGTGTAGGTCATGAAATATCTGCCATCATCTGTGGATATAACGCGGGGATCCTCTACCCCTCCATCCCACTCCAGAGGTTTTAAGCTGTCATTCTCAGGATAGAATATTGGACTTGGGAATTTTGTGAACTGCAACCCATCTTCACTAGTGGCCAGCCCAATACGGGAAGTTCCATTGTTTGTTCCGACAAAATCCTCGGCCCTATACAGCAAATTTATCGTGCCTTCTTTGACAATGGCTGCGGGATTGAATACATCCTTAGCTTCCCAAGCTACTTCTTCATTCAATATGGGACACAAAAAAGACAAATCTCCCGGCTCCAACACAGGATTTACACTGTCAACTTTTACAAACGGTCCTAGGCTCCAAGATTCCATAGCTTCGGTAGTCTCGTTGTTGGATGTGTGACTGGACTGGCAGGATATTAACAACCAAGCAATGGCGAATAGAGCAAATAAACCACCTAAAAAACCAGGAGTTTTTATTTCTATGAATTTTGGCATAACGGATTTGTGAAAGGCGTTTAATTCTCTAAAACTACCAATTCTACCCGCCGATTCAAAATTCTACCTGCTTCTGTCCTATTGTCCGCTTTTGGGCGGGTTCCGCCATAACCGGCTACCCTTATCCGCTCAAAATCCACCCCTTGTTTCACCAGTAAATCCCGAATCTGGGATGCTCTTTGAGTGGATAGTGTTTTATTCAGTTCTACATTTCCCAAATTGTCAGTATGTCCTTCCAACCCGATTTTGATGGTTGGAGATGAAATGAGAAAATCAGCAAGTGTAGTTATATAGCCTATTGAGAGAGAATCTGTTAGCTGCGAACTGCTACGCTCAAATTGAATAACAGTCAAGTCCAAGCGGCTTCCCGGTTCCACCGGCGTCAAATTTTCCTTCGAGAAGGGTTGGTTCCAATCGACTATCAGGGGGATATGACCTGGCACACTCATTATCCAATACCCGTCTACCTCATCAAGAACATTAGCATCATTGGTCGAAAGAATGTCGCCACTCGGTGAAATTACTTTTACGGAAAATTCATCTATTTGCACGGAAGCCTGATCAATCCAGTTTTGTCTCTTTTCCCGTATCGTAAGTGGTGCAGATTCAGCTTTTTCGGGAATTGATGTCACTTCACCCAAATTGAGACTCTGTTCGTCGGTGGGCTTGGTTGTAGCCTCAAGTATAGGCTGTTTTTTTTCCTTCTGATCTATAGAAATTACTTTGTTGATTTCGGCCTTTATTTCTGATGGAAGGAGAAAAATATCCCCATAGCCCTCACTACTGCTAGTACTTGTGAAAAATGTATTTCCATTTACCGGGTTTTCCATAAACGAAAGTGTTATGCCCTCCTTATCCAAAAAAGTCAGAGGTACAGGCGAACTCCAACTGGTGAACGTATCATCAAATTTAAGAGAATAAAACAACTGATAACCAGTCCCATCACCTGGTCGGTTAGAAGAAAAAAACAATATATTATCCTCTTCTCTATAGAAGGGCGTTAATTCCTGATAGGGAGAATTGATAGTCGGACCCAAATTGATGGGCCTAGACCATGAATTGGCTTTGGCATTCCAACTGGTAATGTATAAGTCCTCATTTCCATAAGAACCGAAGGACTGCATCGACATCAATATCATTTCTCCATTTTGGCTTAGTCTACCGTTGAAATTTGCGGCAAGGCTTCTTAGGCCGGGTATATTCAAGGCACTATCCATCTGCCAAAAGCCATCATTTAGTTGATACACAAATATACCGTGCATCCCTTCATAGTGATGGTGAAAAACGTATGCAGTTTGGTCATCTGGAAAACCGATAATTAGGTCATAGGCATCGGTCGCAAATTCGTCTACTTTGACGGGTTCAGCAAATTCTTGTTCAGTTACAAGGCTACTTTTCCAAATATCGCCACTCCCGCCTTTTCCGGTATTTCCAGGTTGCAAAACCCGCGTAAAATATAAATCTCCCGAAGGATGGAGTACAGGGTGCAATTCGTCAAAAGCTGAGTTCACTTTTGATATTGCCAATGGTCCCTGTGCACAAATGGTATTAAAAGCAAAAAAAGCAACTGCGAAAGTCAGCAGTGCTTTTTTAAAAGGCGTATAGTTGATTGAAGTCATTTATTTTCCCAAAACGATGGCAAATACCAATGGGGCCACAATGGTAGCATCTGATTCAATGATAAATTTCGGTGTATCCAAGCCCAGCTTACCCCAGGTTATTTTCTCATTGGGAACTGCCCCGGAATATGAGCCGTAGGAAGTGGTGGAGTCTGATATCTGGCAAAAATAACCCCAAAGCGGAACATTGGTGCGCTGCAAATCCTGATGCAGCATGGGTACAACACAAATGGGAAAATCTCCGGCAATACCGCCTCCAATTTGGAAAAACCCAATGGTGCTGTCGTCTTTGGCGTTTTCAGAATACCAATCCGCAAGGAATATCATGTACTCAATTCCACTTCTAACTGTATGGACATTTGATATGTCTTGAGAAATACAATGTCCTGCGTACATATTGCCTAATGTAGAATCTTCCCATCCAGGGACGATTATCGGCAAATTTTTCTTGGCAGCTTCAAGCAACCAACTGTCTTTTGGGTCTATTTGAAAGGATTCGTCCATTTTACCCGACAAAAGGATCTTATAAAAAAACTCATGGGGAAAGTAGGATTCTCCTGCCTTATCGGCACGTTGCCATTCCTCAAGAATGACATTTTCAATTCTTCTCATTGCTTCCATCTCTGGAATACAGGTATCCGTCACCCGGTTCATATGCCTTTCCAACAATCCTTGCTCCTCTTCGGGGGACAAGTCACGGTAATGGGGAATGCGTTCGTAATAATTGTGGGCTACCAAATTAAAAACATCCTCCTCCAAATTAGCTCCCGTACAGGTGATGATTTGAACCTTATCTTCCCGGATCATTTCAGCCAGAGAAATGCCCAATTCCGCTGTGGACATGGCTCCTGCCAACGTAATCATCATTTTGCCGTTGTTGGCTAGGTGGGCATTATACCCTTCCGCCGCATCTATCAAAGCTGCTGCGTTAAAGTGCCTGTAATTATGTTTTAGAAAATTCGTTATTTCCATAAAATTGAAACGTGTTTAACGTAAAATGATTGTTGTTCGGCCAAATTAAACAAAAAAGCCCGGTGGACCCGGGCTAAATAAATAGGATTGTGTCTATTAATTCCCGGAAGGTGCAGGAGTTTCTGGTTTAGGTGTATTAGTAGTAGTGCCAGTTCCAACTTGTTTTTTCTTCAAATCCTCATTGATTCCGGCTATGACTGAACTGGTAATATCCAGTGCATTATCGGCATACCAAACGCCACCACCCCTTGTATAAGAAAGGATCATTTCAAGATCATTTTCTTTGGCGTAATCTTTAAGATAGGCTTGAATCATGTCGTAAACCTCATTATACAACCTGTTTTCGTCAGCGGAAAGCTCCTGCATTACATTATCACGATAGGTGACCAGATTTCTCTCCTTTTGCACCAACTCTTCTTCTTTGGCGCGAGCCTGGTTGATGGTCATGGTGTTTGCCGAGCTTTGAAAGTTTGTCACCTCTTGTTCAAATCCCCTTGCCCTTGAAGCTAACTCACCTTCATATTTCTTGCCCTTTTCGGCAATTTCTTCTGATTTGGCGATGAAGAAATCAAATTTATTGATCACGCTGTCCGTTTGGATATACGCTATCTTCAAATCGGTCATGTTTATTTCACCACTTCCGCTTTCAGGACCACCTTCAGAGGGGCTAGACGAGTTATCACAGGCAGCAAAAAGCACACCTGTCAACCCTAAAATTGCAATAACGTTACTAAATTTTTTCACTTATCTTTTTTAAATTGTCTTAGTGCGCAAATATAAACAAACTTATGCTTGTTCAAATTGAATTGCAGACTTAAACTGTTAAAAATGTTTAAATGGTCTTCGTTTTGTCTTGATAATCATCCAATTTTACCTTAAAAACTACGGCTTGTCCAAAAACCGATACCCCTGCATTTAATAATATCAAAGACAATGTTCCTGCCCCAAACCACACAATAAAATTGGCTTGTTCATACTTTAAAATGACAGACTGACCAAAAAGGCTCATTCCAAAACCTATTAAAAGTAGCCCTCCAACGGCATATAGCAGCCATTTTTTCTTAATTTCTTTTCTTTGGTTCATTCTACGAAACGGCTTAAATGAGTTTGCTAAATAAAGATTTCCTGGGCATGTCGGTAGGTATTTGCGTGTGCTCATGAGATCCTAACATCCTTCGAAATTCCAATGGGTCTGGCTTAAAGAAATTTTCCTTTATAAGTGTACCCTCATACAGTAGTTGGTCAGGAAGGAGGTCATATTTTTCCATACGAAACCGCTGGCCCGCAGGAAGGTTATGGGCAAAATTTTTGGACACCGCCACTTTGAGCATAGCTGTATGGAGTTTCGAACAAGACAACTATATTGTCTACAAAAAGGTTAGCTGGCTGGCAACCTAATCTTCTTCGGGCTCTTCTTCTGACTGAAATGAGTAAAAGGTTTCATCAAGGACGAGCGTGTCGTTATTGAATTCTTTTACAAACTTGGAAATCACTCGGTCATCTATGTATTCCACATTCAGGGCAGCGTCTAGCCCTATTCCATAGTCATGATTGGTATCCAAGTCCAAAAATTCCTGGACTTTTACCGTCTCCTCTTCCTCCATCTCCATAATTAGTTCGGTGATGAACCACCCAATCTCCTCTTCATTGCTATTTAACGGCTTGAGGTTTCCATTTTCATCTTCTTCATAGCTTATACCGTTAAAATTGGCAAATTTTTTGGCGGCTTCATGTTCCGCTATTTCGTACAATTCGCTGGAATGATGTAGGCGCAGCGTGTAGAGTGCCGCATCGTAGATGACTTCTCTACCTTCGAACATTCCCAAAAAATAAAAATTCACGTATTCGTCTGAATTATCTTCGGTGGGAACTAATTTAAAATTTTTTCCAGAGTCGTTCAACTCTTTTTTAAGGGCTTCTATATTGGTGGATAAAAAGCCTTCGTTTTCTTTTTCCATGGTATGGTTTTAGGTAAATCAAAACAACTCAACTTAAATTTACTTTATATTTAGTTCTTTCGAGTTATATTTCCAAAAAATTGTTCATTAATTTACTAACTTTTATAACGAATTAAAATGAATTCGCTGAAAAAGAATAATGATTTCATAAAAAAAGTAATTTCAAGGGAAGAAGGACTCCAATTGGATTTCAAGCAAAACCTTAGCAGCCAATCTAAAATTGCGAAAACCATTGTAGCCTTTGCCAATACTGTCGGCGGTACCATCGTCATTGGAATATCTGATAATGGAAAACTAATTGGAGTTGATGTTGAGGAAGAAAAATACATGGTAGAAGAATCAATCAAAAACTATTGCGTCCCTCCTGTTGCTTTCACGTATGATATCTATGAAATTGACTATTGGGAAGAAAAAAACCTTCCTGAAGAAAAGTACGTGCTTTTTCTCGAAATCCCCAAAAGTAAAGCAGCTCCCCATTTTGTTCAGGACAAGCAAGGAAAGTTAACCTATTATATACGGTCAAACGATCAGTCTATTCCCATAAGTTATCTCTGACGGCAATTCAATAAAATTTCCCCTCCCCTAGGGATATTCCAAAAACTGAATTGACAAGAGAGAGAATTAGGCTAAAAAGAAGCGCCCACCAAAAATTATCCACCGTAAAGCCCGAAACTATCATGGAGGCAATAATAACTAGGAATGCATTTATCACCAATAAAAACAATCCAAGCGTTATCAATGTTATTGGAATGGTCAGAAATATCAAGATAGGCTTTATAGTAATATTCAATAACGCCAGCAACGCCGCTATGACTATACCCGTAAGAAAATCATCTACCGAAATACCCGGTAATAGGTAGGCGGTAAAAACTATTGCGAGGCCCGCTATGGCCAATTGAAGTAAAATTCCCAATATGTCTTTCGGTTTACTCATAAGTGGAAGGTTGGTGGTGGTACGTATTTCGTTGATTTCAGATACTAAAATAACGAAACTTGACTGATAAACTCCCTAAAAAAATGAGATATATCAGGTTTGTTAAAAAAAACTATTTTTTTTGACCATTTAAACCACTTTTGACCTTAACTTTACAGATAATTAATTTAACATAATTCCACAAATCAGTGATTCTAATTGTATTATTCCTCCTTCATTGGTATTTCTCTCTGTTTTGCCAAAGTTTCTTCCTACATAGGTACGCAGCCCATCAGATGTTCGAAATGAATAAATTTTGGGAAAAGTTCTTTTACGTATTTACCTGGATATGTCAGGGTAGCTCATATTTGTCACCTAGGGCATATGCAATACTGCACCGAATGCACCACGCCTACAGCGATACTCCTAAGGATCCACATAGTCCACATCACACAGAAAATCTTTTTTCGATGATGTGGAAAACAAAGAAAATTTATAACGATCATTTTTCTTTCAAAATTAAGCCGGAGGAAAGATTTTCAAAAGATGTCCCCGATTGGCATAAATTCGACCTTATGGCGGATACAATGTTTGTTCGTGTGGGATGGGCATTGATTTACGTTTTAATCTATGTGTTGAGCATCAGTATTTTTGAATTACCTGGGACACATTGGTGGATGTACTTCTTCCTTCCACTTCATTTTATGATGGGGCCTGTTCATGGGGCGATCGTTAATTGGAGTGGCCATAAATATGGGTACGCGAATTTTGACAACAACGACAAGTCCAAAAATTCGTTGTTTCTTGACTTTCTTATGCTGGGAGAACTCTTTCAAAACAATCACCACAGATTGCCAAAGCGGCCTAACTTCGCCGTAAAATGGTACGAGTTTGACCCAACGTACCCCATCGTGAAATTATTACACGCTACGGGAATCATCAAATTAAAGCCTGCCTAACAGTAGCTTCTAAAATTTAAAACCGCCTAATCGGCGGTTTTTTGCGTTTGTAGCCCACCCGTACATTATTTTTCAGCTACTATTTTTAAAATTTTTGTAATTTTTTTAAATAATGGATTTTTTTTAAACTAGTTTTGTAAATGATCAAACAAAAATAAAACCAACCAGTTTATTTATTTACCCAGGTTGTTTTAATGATGGATATTAATAGCTGCATTTGCTTTGAAATACCATTCAACGTTGAAAATAATCAAACCACTAACAAAGATGAAAGAGTTAACAAGAGCTGAAGAACAAGTCATGCAGATCCTTTGGGATATTGAAAAAGGATTTGTGAAAGACCTACTGGCCAAAATGAATTCGCCCAAACCCGCTTACAATACCATTTCCACCATTGTACGTATTTTGGAGCGAAAGGGCTTTGTCGACCATCAGGCGTATGGAAAGTCGCACGAGTATTTTCCTATCGTATCAAAGGATGAATACCGCAGGTTTTCAATTGACAATCTGTTAAGTGGCTATTTTAGCGGGTCATTTGCCAACTTAGCCTCCTTTTTTGCCAAAGACGGCAAAATGGAATTACACGACTTGGAACGTATACTCGATGAGGTAAAAGAAGGTGTGGGGGAAAGTAATTAGTATAGCCACTATATGCTAAGCTAATCCAGACCAAAGTCCAAAAGTACTTAGGGAAGTAGCTTCAAGGAAGAATCTTCTGCGCATTCAGTCTCATATGATAATTAAAAAATAGGGGTACTTGAAAATCAGATACCCCTATTTTTTCTGACAAATTAAAGTCTATAACCCGGGCGATAAGAACGGTGCATATGCTGTTCGGCCTCAGCATCATTCACAAATTTCTCATTGATGGGGTCCCATTTCACCGGCCGCATCAATTCGTAGGCAATATTACCCAGCGTACAGGTGACACAGGTACTATGCCCAATTTCTACTGGTGCTATAGGATCTTTTCTTCTGCGCACAGATTCGATAAAGTCTATATGATGCGCTCTTCCACCTCCTCCAGTCAAATCCTTTTCGTCAGCCAAAACAGGATAAAGAGAGGGATCAGATGCATTGTAGCTACTGCGGGTAACTTCTATCCAACCATCCGCTCCAAAAAATTTACATCCCCTCGATTCCTTTTCGTCAAAAGGCTGTTCGGTTACTACTACCCCATTTGCATACTTAAAAGTCAGAAAATTGGTGTCTTGGTATCCCGCGGGAATAATTTCTATCGGTCCGTTTCGGTCCATCCCTATAGCCCATTGGGCAATGTCAAACATGTGCGCTCCCCAATCGGTGGTGAGTCCACCCCCAGTTTCCTTATACCAACGCCATGCTCCCCACATTTTCTCATTTTCCGGTGGGTTAAGGCTGATGGGTGGATTCAGTTCGTGATTGTAATGGATATCAGCGTTTAGCGGCCCCAGCCACATGTCCCAATTTAGGCCCGAAGGAATTTCTTCTTTTGGCAGGTCAAACGGTTTTGGAGGCCCACCTGAGCAAGCATAAACTTTACTTATTTTGCCAATCCGACCTTTTTGAACCATGGTGACTGCATGTTGGAAATTTGCGTATGAGCGTTGCATACAGCCCGTGGCTAGGACAATATTGTTTGCTCTTACAGCTTTCACCAATTCCTGACCCTCTTTGATGGTAAAGGTTAGTGGTTTTTCGAGATAAATGTCCTTATTGACTTTACAGGCATCTACAGCCATTAACGCATGCCAGTGATCCGGAGTGGCAATGACCACCGCATCAATGTCCTTACGGGCCAGCAAGTCATGATAGTTTTCATAGACATCTACCTTAACGGATTTTCCCTGGCTTTTGTAATGTTCGTCTGCTTTTCTTTTAAAACGCTCTCTTTTAACGTCATAAACATCGCAACCTGCTACCACTTCTATATCTGGCAGGGTTATAAAGCTGTTCATCAGGCCATTATTCTGCCTTCCCAATCCTATAAAGCCAAGCCTAAGAGTGGCTAATCTCGGATTTGGCCGTGCTGTACCAATTTGTGGAATTACCCCAATGCCGGCTGCACCAAGGAGCCCAGTGCCCAAGAATTTTCTTCGCGAAAGTTGGGTCTTGTTCTTTTTACTCATGTGTTTTTAGGTTTATTATTATGTGTCATTTCCCGAAATATATCGTGTTTAGCAGAAACCCGTTCCAAATACTGGTTTTTGAATCTCCCCTGAATACGATAAAAACGTCATCTTGTACTATCTGTTCAGAAATATTTACCCGAACATCCATCCATCTCTTGTCCGTATCATCGGGTTTGTCCATTTTCGAGAGTACCGGTGTTTCCGCCAGTAACTGTCCGTCAAAACTCCCCAACCTAAATTCCAACTTTCCGGACGTATTGGCTGGGTCCAGTTCAAACGTAAGATACTTAATTCCGTGAAGATCTATATCTTTAAATTGAAGAAAAGCACTGTCGGCGGTGAATTTAATTAGAAAAGATCCTTGGTTATTGGCTTTCGCAGCATCATGGAAAACATCTGCCGCGGCGGCCAGGACCTTCGCATACCTAAGTTGAATTTGCTCACGTCCAATTATTGGGTCCATTCCCGCCGCTCCTTTGTCCTGATAACTTGCCGTCAATATGTATTGGCCAAATGATTCTCCGTGTTTATTCAACGAAATACTGCCTTTTGTGTCTAGGTAGTTGCTTATTCCCACAGTCCCATCCATGTCCAACGATAATATGTAATCAATCATTTGTCCGACATCATCCCGATTCAATTGGGGGTGGGCGGGCATTTGGCGATCTCCCCAAATTCCGCCACCGCCATCAATGACCGTACCGATCAATTTATTCTTCACATCCTGCCCATCATATTTTGCAGTAATTTCCAAAAATGTAGGACCTACCGAAGCCTTGTCTAACGCATGGCAGGCATAGCAATCACTTCCCTCCATTAAAGTCTTGCCTGGTAAATCCAAAAGTTGCTGATGTCCTTCACTGGCCAATATCAAATCATATCCCTCCTCAAGGTAAGTCGATGTCACAAGCACTTCCTCGGGCTCTATGCCTTTGGCTACACTTCCATCTTCCAAGTCTGTTACGCTGACTTCATAGTGCAAATAATTGTCCTTTTCCCAGTAAAAGGATTGATTGTTTTTTAAGTTAATGGAAACCTTTGGCGGTTCATTCCCAACCTGTATATCAACAAAAGCCTCAGAAACGGCTCCCTCAGAATCGTGTAGGCTAAGTTTCACACGGTATTGCCCTGGTGACTCAAAGCTATACGAGGGATTAGGGAGTGTGGACTGAACCCGGTCATCCCCTTCAAAGCTCCAAGAGTAGGTCAGTTGGTCGTCCAGATCGTGATCAAAGGATCCCTCGCTGGAAAAGGAAACTTTTAGAGGTGCAGCGCCTTTATTTTTGTCAGCAAAGGCGCGAACTATCGGTGCTCTGTTTCCTTCGCTGAAAGTGATTCGATACAGCCCGGCATCATCATTTTGCGAATTCCAAAATGTTCCATATTCAAGGATATACAAAGAACCGTCCTTACCAAACTGCATATCTATAGGCTTGTCAAAGGTGGTACTGGGCATAAAGGGTTCCATTTTTTGATAATCTCCGTTGTCATCCATGGTAACCAAAAATATCCAATTTCTCATCCAATCATAAATCAACAGTTTGCCATCAAAATAGGGTGGGAAAGTTCCTCCCGTTTTCTTGAAAGTATCAGAATAAAATACCGGGCCTGCCATGGCATTCCGACCACCTTCCCGTAATAATGGAAACTCCACCGAGGCATCGTACGGATACCAAATTAAAGCTTTTTGCGCAGGAGGCAGCACATTCACTCCTTTGTTATTTGGTGAGTTGTTCACAGGCCGGTCAGGGTCGTATTGGAAGTTGCTTATTTCCTTTTCAAAATCGTAATGCCAATAAGCCTTATTGTCCCCCACAAAATAAGGCCACCCATAAAACCCTGCCTCTTTTGCCTGATTGATTTCATCATGGCCTTTTGGACCCCTACCTATACTATCCTTCGCAGCATCCGGCCCAACTTCCCCCCAATACAGGTAGCCAGTCTTCTGATCCAAAGAAATTCGGAATGGATTTCTATTTCCCAACACATATATTTCTGGCTTGGTATTGGGGGTTCCGGGTGGGAAAAGATTGCCTTCGGGAATAGTATAAGTACCGTCCGATTCCGGCTTTATCCGCAAAATACTTCCCCTCAAATCATTGCTGTTTCCGGAACTACGCTGGGCATCAAAGGCCTCTGCCCTACCGGGACGTTCGTCAATTGGATTATAATTATCAGACGCAAAAGGACTCGTATCATCTCCCAGACTTAAAAAAAGGTTTCCCGAAGGACCAAATTCCAAGGACCCACCTGAGTGGCAACAGCCGCGAAACACGGGAATTTCCAACATTATCTTTTCCGAACTGTTGTCCAATTTTCCATCTTTAAAGTCAAACCGGGAAAGTCTGTTGATACTTTCTGGACCGGATGGGGCATAATACAGATAAAGCCAGCCATTCTGACCAAACGATGGATCTACTGCCAACCCTAACAAGCCATCCTCATTTTCAGGATAGACAGATAAAGACCCAACCACGGCGGTAACCGAACCTTCAGGATCGTAAAGCTTCAGCTTTCCCTTTCTTTCAATAAACAGCACCTTGCCATCGGAAAGCACTTCCAATTCCATAGGCTCATCCAACTTCTCTACCAAGGTGATTTTGGTAAAGCGGGATTCCTCAGGCATTTCGGTATAGTGGGGATCGGTTTTGGGTGCTTTGCAACCAATCACCAAAGTCAAAAGTAGCAAAAACATCAAATTCCAAATCATCGGTAATTTCATCGTAAAGTAGAAAAAAGGCGTAAGTTCATACATCGGAAATTTGGCAGGCAATATTTAGAATCCTTCATTGACAATAACTATTTCATCAAATTTGGCGGCAAGCTCCGGGTCAAACTGGGCAAGTTCTATCCAGCTTTCATCGCCATATACTCCCACATTATCCGTTTTGAAAGGTTTAAATCCGATCATGCGATAGGCACGGCTACGCAGGAACGAAAAGTCGGCATTTTTCGCATCCTTAAAATAGGGGTTGGCAACAATGGAGTTTTTGTCCTTTCCAAGCGCCTGCCAGTCCTTAAATGATAACTGATCAAATTTTATGTCCGTTGTTCGTTCATCCCAGTATAGGTTTTGATCCGTCGTGAAATTTATTTTAGCCCAGTTTGAACTCAACAAGTTCCCCTTGTCAAAAAGAATAATGTTATTGGTAAAAAAGAATGAATTGTGTTCTTCAACACGTGTGGCCTGAAGCTGGGCTTTGATGTTGTAAGCGAATATATTGTTTCGAATATGGTTATCCCTTCCATAATGCTGGTGAAAACCGGAACTTTTGCAGGCATAAACCAAATTGTTTTCCATCAATACATCAGTCGAGCCTTCGTCGGTATATAATCCCCAGCCCCCATAAGTAAGTGAATACACATGGTGAATCACATTATTGCTCACTTCGGTTCCTTCGGATAATCCCAGCGTGTAAACACCTCCCATGTCACTTAGATCACCCCATCCCAGATGGTGAATATGGTTGTATTTAATTGTATTTCTTTTGGCAAAACTCGGCGTATAACCCCAAACCCATCCTACTGATACACCTGAATACCTGAAATCTGCAATTTCATTATGGGTTAATTGGTTGTCACTTGCGTGAAAGATGGTCACACCTACCGCACAGGGGAAGACCCAACCTCCAGAACGGATGATGTTGTTATCCACATGAATTTTTTTAGACACTTCGTCTTCCAAGCCTTCCTTGGACCCAGCTGCAAATGGGCCAATTTTTACACCACCTGCCCCCAAATCATGAAGGTAACAGCGCTGAATGCTACTGTCTTCCACTCCTGCCCTCATCCAAATGGCTCCCATACCCGTATGGGCTACCTCACAATCCACAAAATGAATATTCTCCGCATAATCCACCATGATGACAGATGGAACGGGTGCTGCCGCTTGAGCCGGTTCATTGCCTCTTTTTGGAGTAATGTATCCGGCGACTTGAAAACTTAGTCCTTCAAAATAAATATTTTGAACCTTTGCCTGTTTTTTTCCCGAAATGATTAGAAATTGATCCGTTACCGGTACCACCACTTCAGCAGTTGTCATGTCTTCGTCCTCTCTGGCCATGTAGAAAAGGGTGCCATCTTTTTCCAAGAACCATTCTCCCGGCGCATCAAGTCCTGATCGGATATTTTCCACAAAAAACCTCGAATTTTTGTTTATCGGATTCCAAGGCTTCATACCTTGGCCGGAAATATACAGGCTGCCGGTTTCTGCTTCATAGGCATCGACAAACTTGCGCGTATTATCCCAATTATGGTAAAACACTAACAAAACATCGCTAAGCTCCTTTTCCTGCTGCAACTGTAAACCGGACAAGGATTCTTTATCCGTAAATATCTGTTGAACTCCAAATTCCGGAGCCCTTCCGGAACCCTTTACCAAAACTGTTTCTCTCACCTCATCTACTTGAAAAAATGATCCAGTATTTGGCGTTCTGGCGCGTACTGCCCTATTTCCGTTGACATAAAGCTGTTCAAAATGCCATTTATAATGGCTAACTTCGGGAATATACTTCTTCCACAGGTTATCTTTAACTCTTTCAAACCCACTAATCTTTTTCCCACCGGAGAATACAACTTTTTCTCCGGGTGCGGCCATGTACTTTACCGTAACCGAGGTATCCCCGCCATCCTCCGGACCGAGTTCCAAAGGTGAATCGATATAATACGTTCCGGACTTAAATATTATCCGAATAGTAGGGTCTTCCGGAGTTTCCTTCCTATAATTTCTAACAGCTTTTTTGGCCCCGAACACAGTACCAAATGGCTCTTTTTCAGTACCAGGATGTGCGTCGTCTCCCTGGGGAGAGACAAAGAAGTCTTTGCCAAAAGCAGTTTCGGCAAAGAGAATGCAAAGAAAAACAAACAGGATAACTTTGGGCTTCATCTGGCAAGAGTGATCTTTTGGGTCAGCTTATTGAATTTGGCCCTCAATATATAAAAAGGATAGAACGGTAGAAAATAAAATCAAGAATACTTCTTAGCATGTTCGTAGAACAAGGGGGGGTGCGTTTTGGTCAATTGCTTTACTCCCAGGTCCCAAATCAGATCGACTTTATGTAAGGTTGAAAACATTTTAAAAATAAATCGAATTATTTTTAGGATGAAAAGCATTTTTTTTTGCATGAATAACTTTATTGTATTTACCAAAAACCCATACAGATTCAATGCCTATTTTCGCTTTTTTAATTACTTATATATTATGTATGTTTGATATGTAAAAGTTACTTTGGGGAGAATTTAATGCCTTATTAAAGTTGTTCTTCGTAAAACTCGTTTGTTGGACATACTTAAAAATGGTTGGCTAAGACCAACTTGAAAAGGAGGAAAGAAAAATGGGAGTGGGAATTGTGATTGTTTGTGGAATAAGTTTAGGATTGATTTATATATACATATCGGTATGTCAGGCTGGCGAAGATATGGAAACCTTTGACAGTGTTTCTGTAGAACAAAAATTAAAAAAGCCAGATGGATGGAAAGTAGGAAAATTACCTGTGGAGTTAAATGCAATCAAGCATCATTCCCAGGTAAAAGAATCCCGGAATTTTCCTGATTTATCAAAAAGCTTCCCCAATAAAAAAGTAAAATCCATTGCCTTCCTGGGTAATGGCAAAATCCAGTCGGGTATAAATGTCCTTTTTTGGAAATAGCAGGAACCGTATACCTGTACCCGCCGACCATACAAAAGAACTGGAATTAAATTGTCTGAATTCTGGAAAAACTTGGGCTGCCCCTGCGAAGACTGCACCCCCTAACCGGTTTGTAAAGCCTAACTTAAACGGTAAAAACCGAAGTTCAACCTGAGCTGCAAGTTGATTTTTATCTCTGTACCGGCCTGTATAATATCCCCGCATCATAGATTCTCCTCCCATCAGTGATAATTGATTAAAGGGTACCGTACCCATGTTAAACTGTCCTAGTAGCTGTGTTGCCAAGACTGTGTTTGGTGTCAACGGACGATAGAGCCTCGTATCGGATATGACAGTAGTAAAATTAAACTGACTGTTCCAAAAGGGATTATATTGGAAAAGGGCCAGTTCCGAAAAAAGTCCATTTCTCACATTTAACACATTATGTCGGTCATCATACACCAAACCTAACCCCATACCCAAATTCGTAGAACCTTCATATCCTGATGGTAAATTCAAGGGGACATTTTCAACAGCTGGTACAAATTCGACCTGACTAAGTCGTTGGAAATCCATTTCTACACCAAAAAACAGATTTTTTCTAATTTGCCTCAATACCCGCTCCTTGATCCAGACCTGATTGGCGTCCACCCTAGC
The DNA here is from genome assembly GCA_035460985.1 of Lunatimonas sp. Taxonomy (GTDB): domain Bacteria; phylum Bacteroidota; class Bacteroidia; order Cytophagales; family Cyclobacteriaceae; genus Lunatibacter. The sequence continues at coordinate 1,493 of DATHWC010000367.1, read as the reverse complement.
CAGATAGTCTGCCTGAGAATCAGGCCCTATGCCATAATACAAGAGAGGAAAACTTTGAAGCCGAACCCGTCCAAGAAAGAACCATGAATTTCCCGGGGAATATAGGGCGTGATCCAGCCAAAGTCCATACTGGTTTTCCAAGGTGAAAAACGTGAAGCCATTAATCTCACTTAACCTATTTGTGGTATCCCTATTGGCATAATATACATACAGTGTGCTAAAGCCAATTTCCCAACTCGTCTCAGGAGCATATGCCAGCGTAGGATACATCAAAAATTGAGGCTTCGATATATCGCTTGTATCGGTAAGGATAGAATTAATGTATCTTTTAATAAAACCCTGTGAAAGAGCTGAATCCGATAAGAAAAAAAGAAACGAAAAAACTAATAATCCGCCGAAAAAAAATCTTCTGCTTTGATTCATATATCGTGCTGTTTTTAATCCGTAAAATTAACCTGAAAGGACGGGATATTTACAGGAATGTTTGAAAATAACTTCTCTGTTTGATTCATTTATTGAATAAGAGTTTAACTGATTAGTTTAGGGGTTTTCCCAATAGTCGAAATTGACGAGCAAAACTTATAAGCCGCACTAGTTCGAAGAAATCGATCCCGTTTTCTGACTTATGGACAAAATAAGGTCTGTAGAGTACAATGACATTGTACTGATTCCTTTGGTTATCTGTTATGTGCTTTAATGTATGCACATAGCATCTTTGGATTGTTTACTTTGTCACTATCATTTCGATTCCCAGAACTTGACTTCAAAAATGGATAAAATGTGAATCAAGTTAGGATGAATAAATTTTACCTGTTAAATTGGTATTTCAGTGATAAACCAGACTATTATGGAGAAAAAATTGCAACGTTCAGTTTCAAATAAAATGATAGCAGGAGTATGCGGAGGATTGGCTAACTACCTAGGTTGGAGTGCAGACAAAGTTCGCGTACTGTATGTGGTTGTGTCTATTCTAAGTGCGGCCTTCCCCGGAGCCTTGGTATATCTGATCCTATGGTTCGTCATGCCTGAGGAAGAATTTTGAACATTATGTATCATATTTGGGTTAAAGGGGGTGAAAATTCAATAAATTAAGATGCATTACTCAAAAATAATTTTAACCGTAATATTCAGTTACCTTTCCCTTATTTCCTGCTCTGCCAACAAGCCGGAAAAGGGAGATATGGAAGCAGTAGCTATTGAAAATTATAAGGGCAAGAAGGAATTGGCCACCTTTGCGGGTGGCTGCTTTTGGTGCATTGAGGCACCTTTTGAAGGTATAGACGGTATTTTGTCTGTAGTTTCCGGCTACTCCGGAGGAAAGGAAAAAAACCCCACCTATTCGCAGGTGTCTGGTGGAAAGACATCGCATAAGGAAGCGGTGCAGGTAGCCTTTGATCCCGATATTATCAGCTATGCGGAAATAATCGACATTTTCTGGCAGCAGTTTGATCCAACGGATGAAGGTGGTTCCTTTTACGACAGAGGAAGTCAGT
>DATHWC010000366.1:0-5096 GCA_035460985.1 Lunatimonas sp. | reverse complement strand
TATATGCAAGTTTTTAGGCTTAGAAGTCAGAATATTGGTAACCAGTAATGATTACACAGTTAGCTGTATACGACAACTCTTGGTATAATCCCGGTGGATCTCCCTTAAAACGTTTTCTTTGGTATTTCACTAACGTATTATTCTTCAAAAACTCTTGGAATCCCTCCAGCGGGTTAAAAATTATATTACTTCGGCTTTTCGGCTCCAAAATTGGTATTGGAGTTCGTGTCAATCCCTCAGTAAATATCAAATACCCCTGGCATTTGGAAATAGGAGCTCATAGCTGGATTGGAGAAGGGGTTTGGATAGATAATCTAACTTCTGTCAAGATTGGCTCCAATTGCTGCATTTCCCAAGGTGCTATGCTGTTAACCGGCAACCATAATTACAAGAAATCCGAATTTGATCTTATCACCAAGTCTATTATACTCGAAGATGGTGCCTGGGTTGGTGCTCAGGCGACAGTCTGCCCCGGTGTCACGCTGTATAGTCATTCCATTTTATCGGTAGGAAGCGTAGCTACCACGAATTTGGAACCTCACACCATCTATCAAGGGAATCCCGCACTTGCTGTTCGTAAACGGATAATTTCCAATTAGGTCTAATTTACTTTTTCCCTTAGCCTTGAAAATCTCCATCATCACCGTCACCTACAATTCAGCAGCTACTCTTCAGGAGACCATGGATAGTGTTGCTTTGCAGGATTATCCGGCTGTTGAATATATAGTGGTGGATGGAAATTCTAACGATGGTACCGTCAATCAGATCCAAGATAATGCGGATAACGTGAGTCAATGGCAATCCGAACCCGACCAAGGTATGTATGATGCCATGAATAAGGGTATACGGATGGCTACTGGAGATGTGGTGGGAATCCTTAATTCTGATGATTTTTTTTATAACGAACATGTGCTTAGTAAGATTAACTGGGCTTTTGCTGAGGATCCAAAGCTCGAGGCCATCATTGGAGATATCGTGTTTGTAAAGGGAGATGATGGGAAACAGATACTTCGCCGCTATTCTGCAAAAGATTGGAAGCCATCCAAGTTTGCGTTGGGCTATATGCCACCACACCCTTCTTTTTTTGTGCGTAGGGAATGCTTTGAAAAGTTGGGGTATTATAAAACGGATTATAAAATTGCGGCCGATTATGAGTTGTTGATCCGGTTTTTGCATAAGGGAGGTCTGAAATGGAGATACCTGCCGCTTATCACTACCAAAATGCGCATGGGCGGACTAAGTACTAGGGGTTTCCAAAGTTTGATCACCCTAAATAAAGAAATCTACCGTGCTTGTCGTGAGAATGGGGTCTATACGAATTATGCGATGATTTACTCGAAGTATTTTTTTAAGCCGTTTGAATTCATCTTCAAGTAAGTTGATAGGTCAATGGGTTGGAAACAATTACGAATTACGAATTAAAAATTACGTGGGAAGAGTTATGGGCTGGAAACAATTACGAATTAAAAATTACGAATGATGAATTACGGATTGCGAGTGTTGATAATGGTAAATGATTAGTGGTTAATGATTAATATAGTCTGGTAGTTAAAATTTTCAGATTAGCCTTTACTTCTTTCGTGAAGGATTGCCACCAAGTTTATCATGGTTCGGTAATGCGAATGCCGAACAGCTTCTTTCGAAGTTCCTGAATTTCAGGTTTGAAATTGGTAATTAGTTTACGTGTTTTAAAAACTAAATCCGGGAAAATCGTATATTTCTAAAAAGGATAAAGACATGACTAAAAGGGAATTGATTAATAGCACAGTTGAATAGATCATTGGCAATAGGAAAACTAGGAACTATTACCAATGAGGAATTATCATCATTACATGATAAATTGATTCAGTTGTTTGAGCTTAAAAGAAATTGAATCTCTATGCGTTGAACAAACTTGCATAATAGAGTTTCATATCGGTTCGAGATTGCAAATGCCGAAAAGGGGGAATTTTAAAAATGTGTGTAACCTTAGTGTCCTCCTTGGTTATCTTTAGCAATTACTGTTACATCCAAATCTACAAATGCTTTTAATTACCGGGCCCTCCGGATTTGTGGGGCAAAATTTGATTGCTAGTTTAGGGGACTACGAATGGACTGGATTAAGTACCCGACCTGAAACGTTGCCCAATGAAAAAGGACTGGGCTATGACGATTTTTGGAAGTATAATACGGAAAGTTTTACCCATTATATCCACCTGGCTGGCAAGGCCCATGACCTGAAAAAGACCGCTGACGATCAGGTATATTTCGAGGTGAATTTTGCGCTTACCAAAAAGCTTTTTGACCGCTTTCTTGCCGATCCCCAAGCCAAAAGCTTTATTTTTATCAGTTCGGTCAAGGCCTGTGCGGATCGGGTTGAGGGCTGGCTGACAGAGGAAGCAGATTGCAAGCCCGTTACCGCCTATGGGCAATCCAAGAGAAAGGCGGAAGAATATTTACTAGCTAATTTGCCTGAGGACAAAAAGGTTTATATTCTCCGACCCTGCATGATTCATGGACCCGGGAACAAGGGGAATTTGAATTTGCTCTATGGGTTTGCCAAAAAGGGACTTCCTTTTCCATTGGCAGCCTTTGATAATCAACGTTCTTTTCTCAGCGTGGATAATCTTTGTTTTGTCATTAAGCGGCTGATGGAAAATCAGATCCCCCCAGGCATTTACCATATCGCCGACGACGAAACCTTCTCCACCAATCAGCTTATTCAATTGATGGCCCAGTCTCTGGGAAAGAAGCCGCACCTTTGGAAAATTCCCACCAAATTAATTATCGCCGCGGCGAAGGTTGGGGATAGATTGCATCTTCCCCTAAACAGCGAGCGGCTTCAAAAGTTGACGGAAAGCTACCTGGCAAGCAATAAAAAAATCAAATTGGCACTGGGAGAGGAGTTTCCTGTGGCTGCTGAGGAGGGGTTGATGAGGACGTTTGACTCGTTTAGATAATTACGAATTAAAAATTACGAATTACGGGTTAATCAATTACGAATTAGGAATTACGGGGGTGATCAATTACGAATTGTTAATATCGCTTGGGTTTTGGCAGCGGGGATGGTTGAGGTGTCATCCCTTTTCCGCCAAAACCCGATGCTGTCTGGTTCTGTGGACTTAATAGAGAAATACCCCGCAGATCCCGCAGAACTTGTCCCGTTTTTTCGGGATTTGCGCAGATATTTTTTGGGTAATGATAAGCACTAGCTCAACAACAATACAGGGTTAATTTAGGATTACATTCATACTCCAAGCCCCAACGGGGTGTAAACATTAGCCAGGGGTGTAGCGAAGCGGAGCTCTTGGATAATATCATTTTCGAAAGAAAAATTACCTTTCTTGACGTCAATTATCGCACTCTCCTCAAGGAGAGGGAGGGGTGAGGCAGTTTTGGCAGCGGAGAGGATTGAGGTGTCATCCCTTTTCCGCCAAAACCCCAACCTGTCAATCTCTGCCTTCCCGTCGCAATACTTTATCCCTAATCGGTCTAAGATTTGTTATGTTTGTTTATTCTTTTACCGACAGAAAACGTCTAGTTTGACGTCATTGATCGCCCTCTCCTTAAGTTGGAAATCCCCGATAGCGTAGCGGTTACGGGAGGGAGGGAAGGGGTGAGGCAGTCACGTAGCAGTTAACGGTCAACATTTTTTAGGCATCGTCAACCCATAAATCATAACCCATAACCCATAACTCAACTGTTCACTTTTAGCTTTTCACTTTTCACTTGCAACTTCCCCATGTACTTACTTGCCACATTTTTACAAATTGCCATTATGCTGCTGTACTTTAAGGTAGCAGACCGCTATAATATTATCGACAAGCCCAACGAACGGTCCTCCCATACCGGCATCATTATTCGGGGAGGGGGAATTGTTTTTGCAGGGGCCATTTTATTGGCCTTTTTTATGGGTTATGCTTCTTGGCAAATAACCTTGGCGGTTTTGATGGTCGCGACGGTCAGTTTTGTGGACGATGTCCGTCCGCTTTCCCAAATTCCACGATTTACCGTACATGTGCTTGCCTCCCTATTGGTACTCTATGAGGTTGGGCTTTGGGAGAATGCCCTCTGGTGGATACCACTGGTGCTGTTTGTGTTTTTGGGCTGGGTCAATATCTTTAACTTTATGGATGGAATTAACGGAATTACAGCCTTGTATTCCTTGGCTGTATTGGTTGGGTTTTATCTCCTTCCCGAGCTGATTGAGTATCGGGAATTGATTCTGTTAGTAGGGATTTCTGTGATTGTGTTTGCTTTTTTTAACGTACGGAAAACGGCCAAAACCTTTGCTGGGGATGTGGGATCTATCAGTATGGCATTTATTTTAGGGTATTTGATGTTGCATTTGATACTGATTTCGGGTGAAATCCACTACATACTTTTTTTTGCCGTCTACGGTATAGACGGGGTGCTAACGATTCTTCAACGTCTTGTGCAAAAAGAGAATATTTTCCATCCACACCGCACACATTTGTACCAGTATTTGGCGAATGAGATGCGTTGGGGTCATTTGAAAGTTACTTTTTTATACAGTAGTATTCAGCTTTTGATAAATGTCCTTTTGATTTATTACATTAATTTAGGATTTAATCCATCTTTACTTTCCTTTATTTTAATCGTATTAGCAATGATTGTAATTTATTTCTACACAAAATTCGTAATTTTAAGGAAAATAAACGTTTTATAACTATGTCTACAATTCTAGAACCCAAGTTATTTAAAGGAGGTATCTATACAGATAGCAGAGGGGATTTGATTTACAACAATAACTTGCCGGAGTTGAACTTTGATGTCAAGCGATTCTTCTTTATAGAACCTGCCTGCATGCGGGGGTGGCATGGACATCGGCGGGAAGATAATTTATTTACCGTTACATCAGGTTTGGTGAAAATTCTTCTAGTCAAGCCGGATGATTGGGAGAGGCCCTCCCACGACCTGCCGGTTTTGGAGTTTGTGCTTTCACATAATGGAGATACGCTATATGTACCTAAGGGGTATGTGTCGGCGATGAAATGTATATCGGAATTTGGTACGGTCATGGTCTGCTCAAATAAGACCGTGCAGGAATCTATAGAGGACACTTTTCGGTTTTCATCCAAAGCTTGGTATTTTGA
>DATHWC010000365.1:0-7216 GCA_035460985.1 Lunatimonas sp. | reverse complement strand
TTTTAAACGTGATGGCCTGATAGGGTTGATGTACACTTAAATATGCCTTGATCAGTGCATCTTCAATTTTAAAAGGTTCAAATGGTGCATATTCACCGTTTCTTTTAATAACAAATTGGTCCATAATTTGGATATTTTGACATGAAAAACTTCTTGAAGGTAGCCCTTATGATTGGGTAAGAGAATTGATTTTGTCAGGTTTTGGCTTGATAAAAATCATGGAAATTACATAAAAGATAAATTTGTCCGTTAATCATTTGTTTGTACATTTGCTTTTCAAAACAAGGGGAGGGGCATACTCCCTTTTATTCAGAAATAAAAGAGGATAAAAATATCCGAAACATCATGAAGGCGTTTAAACCAATCTATTTATTTCCACTTGTGACAGCCGGTTTAATACTTGGGATCGCTGGTGGATTTGTAAGGCTGGGTTACATGAATTGGAATATATCTGGTACGGCGGCACAACATGGCTTATTGATGGTGGGCGGCTTTTTGGGCACATTGATTACATTAGAAAGAGCCATGGTTATGAAAAATAGACGTTGGTTGTTTGTTGCTTTTTTAAGCGGTGCATCCATCCCGGTATTGTTGTTGCCGGGGTGGGACACGGTTGGCCATTACCTTCTATTTTTAGCAAACATAGGCCTATTGACTATGACATATCTGCAAAGTATAAGGAATCCCGCATCATACCAATATGTCATTTCCATTGGAGCGGCGTCTTTGCTTTTGGGAAATTTCACGGTGATTAATACGGGGTTTATTCCTGCCGGGGTACCGTGGTGGATGGGCTTTTTATTATTTACGATAGTTGGTGAGCGGCTGGAACTGAGTAAATTCCTTCCTACACCCGCTTATGCTAGAGCCCTCCTATATATGCTATTGGGCCTGTTTTTTCTTGGGATGTGGTTGCCGTTTCATGCTACGGGAACTTGGATAATGGGCGGATCGGTTATTTTTATTGGCGTTTGGCTCCTGCGTTACGATATGGCAAACGTTGCCGCCAAAAAAGATAAGCTATTCAAATACGTTGGAGTAGGATTGAAAGTAGGTTATGTTTGGTTAATCCTTAATGGAATCGTTCTTTGCTTCTTCGCGTTCCATCCGCTGTTTTATGATATATATATCCATACATTTTTTTTGGGTTTTACCTTTTCCATGATATGGGCACATGCGCCGATAATACTTCCAATGATCTTGGGCATTCAGGAGAAACTGTATCATCCCATTTTATGGATCGGCTGGACCCTTTTCCAACTCAGTCTATTGGGTAGAATACTAAGCAGCTTATTAAAATTGGACGACTGGAGAGTTTTGTATGGGATATTCAATGGTTGGAACATTTTGGGAATGTTTGTCTTAATGGGATTTATCCTATTCATACGAGTCTGGTATTCCAGGTCCGTTTTCAATGACAAAAAACAAGTAGGAAATCAACTTTATTTTTAAGTAACCAAAATCACACAAGACGGCTAATTTCTTCGTAAATTAGCGATTTAATCGCAAATGCTCAGAGCTATCTACCATATCGCACTGATTTTCGTCATTCTATTATCGGGGATGAATTATTCCCTGATTCACACGTATTTTTTAATTAACAGAGCAGAAATCGCGGCGGCTTATTGTGAAAACAAGGAAAAGCCAGAATTGGCCTGTAATGGAAGCTGTAAACTCGACAGTATGTTGGCCAAAGCCAAGGAACAGCAGGAGGAAAAAGAGCAGGTATATGTGGAGGATTTACAGATAAATTATATTCTTGTTCACAGAAATGAGAACTATCCAATTCGACATGTAATCGGAGAAGTGAAATTTACTTCAAAACTTGTCTCTTCTTGGGCTGTTAAAATAAGCTTGGATTTTTTTCATCCGCCGCAGTTAGCATAATTTTTTACTTTAAGGCCTCGCCTTGCTTCTTACCTTATGTATGCCGACCGGTTTCAGTTTGACTGAATGGGGCTGCATGCTGTCCTTAACCCAAAGAATTTTCAATCATGAAATCCATTCAAACGAATTATAAAATCCTTGTAATAGTGTTATTTATAGGGATCAATACAGACGCTTTCACACAACAATTTAGAGTTTTGGATCAGAGCACGCGTGAACCTATAGTCGGATTGAGTTATCACTATGGACAGGTTTCAGGAATTTCTGATGACATAGGAATAATTCAGATCCAATATTCACCTACCGAAAATATCCATTTGAGTCACATCAACTATGGCAAATGGACACTTAATCCTAGTGAATTAAAGAAAGTACTGGAAAAAGGGTTGCTGTTCAGGGCTGAGTGGTTGCTGAATTTACAACCTGTCACGGTCATTTCTCTCAAAATGACAGATGAAAAGGATCAGAAAATCTTAATCTCTGACCGAGAAAGGCTGCATCATGATGCAGGGGCGATTTTAAATCTCAATCCTTTAATTAACGGCATCCGAAAAAGCGGAGCCTTCGCCTTTGACCCTGTAATGCGGGGGTTTAAATATGATCAGTTGAATGTGGTGATCGATGGTCTGCAAACGGCAAATGCGGCCTGTCCCAACCGCATGGATCCGCCCACCTCGCAGGTATCTCTAAACCGGATCAAGCAGGTAGAAATTCTCAAGGGCCCCCATGCGCTTCGCTATGGGATCGGTCTTGGCGGTACAATCAATTACATTCAGGAAGATCCGAACTTTTCTTCCTCCTCCCAGGTCAATGGAAGGTTTTCTACAATGTATGAAAGTAACGGAAACATCTTTAGAAATGAAGGGAGTGTGGCATTTACTGGAACGAATCATGATGTTGGCGTCATGGGTTCCTGGTCAAAAGGATCAGACTACACGGATGGAGGCGGGAATGTCGTTCCAGCCAATTTTATGCGGGGAACCCTCGGTATGTACGGCGATATCAGACTTAGCAAAGCAGATTTGTTGCAGATGACTGTCAACAGAAATTTTGCCAGGGATGTGGATTTTCCGACACTGGCGATGGACCTACGTTCTGATGATACTTGGATGGGCTCTGTCAGACATACGCGGACCTTCCAAAACCGCACCCTTCAAAGCTGGAATACATCCGCATATTTCACGCTTGTTGACCACCTGATGGACAATCTGCTTCGGGAACTGAATCCCCGAATGATGAATGCACGTACACCAGCGAATACCCAGAACTATGGCGCAAGGTCCGAGGGAAGCTGGAATCTCGGTGGGGGGAAATTATTTGCCGGTGCCGATTACCGCTCCGAAGCAGCGCAAGGAATTAGGGCGCGGGAATTTCTGATGGGTCCCATGGCTGGCAGAACGGTCTTGGATAATGCCTGGCAGGATTCACATATCCAAAAATTGGGGACTTTTGCAACGTATTCCCATCCAATGGGAGAATATGTGTTTTCCGCAGCTGCCCGACTTGATGTCAATCATGCTGAGGCCGATGATACGATGCCGGAGTTCGAAAATGCTACTAATGCCCGCAAGGTAACCCAACTCAATCCTGGCCTATCGCTGGGATTGAAAAGGGATATAGCGGAACATTTCAATTTCGGGATATGGTTGGCGAGGGTGCAGAGAAGCGGCAGCATCATGGAGCGCTTTATCAACTATTTCCCTGTGGGAGTGGATCCGTTTGAGATGGTGGGAAACCCCGATTTGAGAGCGGAAACCAATAATCAACTGGATTTTGTCTTAGGTTATACAATAGAAAGCATACAGGTTGAATTTAGTCCGTTTGTCGCCTATTTAACCGACTATATTACTGCGGAGAAAACGGATCTTTCACCCCGAATTGCGTCATCTCCCGGAGTACGCCAGTTTGTCAATACAGAAAATGCTTTAAAGACAGGTTTTGAGTTTTCCGTTAACCAATATATAGGAGCTGGAATACAACATCGGTTTGCTGCGGCATATACGTATGGGCAGAATTTATCGCTTTCTGAGGCGCTGCCGGAGATCGCTCCGATGGATATCCGCTATGCTTTGACCGGTACTCATTTGGACAACAAACTGCATACCGCACTGCGTCTTAGACATGTCATCGGGCAAAACAGAATTTCGGAGAGTTTTGGAGAAAGGTCTACTCCAGGCTTTACCTTACTCGACACGGATGTATCTTATAATTTCACGAATCAATTGGCCATCAAAGTAGGTGCACAAAATCTGTTCAACCAAGCCTATTACGAGCATTTAAACAGACCGATTGGAGTGGACAGAAGGCCAATGTTTTCTCCCGGAAGGAATTTGTTTGTAATGGTACGCATGAAGCTTCCCTGACAAGCGGACTTTCAATGTGACGGTTCGATAAAAAAAACCTATCAGGAAATGCATTCTAGAGGAGTTGGTAAAAGCTTAAACCCATGAAAGTGGACAACTAAAAGTTTTTGCTAGTCCATTCAATTTGGTGTTGGTGAGAGAGGATGGGAGACTGTGGGACTGAGAGACGGAAAGATTGAGAGATTGGAGACAGAAGACCGAAGATGGAATCGGTTTAGCTTTTATTGGCTGTCCTTTAGATTAGGTCAACATTATTTCTTGGAAGAACAGTGAATAAATATCCCGAAAATAAACTTCTTCGAGTAATGTTTTTTATCGGGAATGCCAATTACACATTTGATTCTATCAAATTTTGCCACCTATAAAAAGAAAAATGTGAACACAAAAAAATAGCCAAAGAGGGCTTAAATTAAAGGTCAGGTGAAAGGTTGGTATGTGGTCAACGAAGCTATTTTGAAAGTGTTTAAGGCGCTAAAAGCAGAGATAAATTTTACCGTAAAACTTGAAGACAACTTTGTTAAACTCGCTTGACAGAAAAGAAAGCCAAACGCACAATGAGTAGACGGCCGTGAGCCATAAGCTCACGGTGCGCCTCTCACTATTAATCCCGAGCATCGGGACCACCGTATCCCAATACTCGGGACAGGCAATACGGGCCTCGGCACCCCCGCAACCCGGCTCCTCACTAAAACCTTCCAATGGAAGGTTTCTTAACGCTCGGCCCTCTCACGGCAAACCAGCTTGCCACTTGCTTCGCTTAGGGATTACCCCCGCACATAGGGACTTTCACCCGTTGGAACGGTCAACTTTTTGACCTATATTCACCATTCAAGGCACACACAGCACCTTGGATACAGCGGGCGGTTCTAGTAATTATGAAAATCAGTATCATTAAGAAGTTAGGAGTAGGTATGAAGTGTACGGCTCCGAATGCCCGTCGTCTCCAAGCTGAATCCCGTTAGCGGAAAGCATAAACATTTCAATGAAATTAATAACACGATGAAAAACAAACATATTGAAAGAGATGGACAAGAAGCAACAAAGATTTTTGATAATCGGAGTTTAGCTATTGATTATAGGACTTTAGCACCAATATTGAAAGAAGGAATGTCTATATTAGATGTTGGATGCGGAACTGGTTCAATTTCTAAGGATATTGCAAAAAAAATAGGCGATAATGGAAAAGTAATAGGAATAGATAATACAGAGAAATTTATCATTAGTGGTAATAGCGTATATAACAACGTGAAAAACCTAGAACTAATACATTGTGATTTATTTGACTATGAAACTGATGAAAAATTTGATTTGATTATTTCAGCAAGAACACTTCAGTGGCTAAGCAACCCAAAATTGGCATTAATAAAAATGAAGTCTTTATTAAAACCTAACGGTATAATCTCAATCCTTGACTACAATCACAATGAATTAGTTTGGAATCCTGAGCCACCGAATAGTATGAAAGAATTTTACAAAACTTTCTTAAAATGGAGAAGTGACGCAGGAATGAATAATGGAATTGCAGATGATTTGCCCACATTAATGGAAGAAATAGGACTGGTAGAAATTGAAAAAATAAATTCCGACGAACATTACGAAAAGCATAGAGAAGATTTTAAATCTAAAGTTGGAATTTGGTCTAAGGTTGCAGGCTCTAAACAAATGGTTGAAGAAGGATATTTAGATGATAATCTAAGATTAAAGGCTATTGAAGAATACGATAAATGGGTTGAAAATAATGCAATTTCTATGACAATGAAGTTAAATGAAGTGAAAGGGAAAAATGCCATCCGCTAAAACAACTAAGTTTTCGTGCGGGGTGAAGTGGTTAAATTCAAGTTCAGTTTTTCAATTGGAGTTTTGTGGTAGGTTGACAGTTTTGTTCTCCGAAATCCCGCACGAACGCCAAGCGCAGAACCGTTGGCTACAATTTAAATAGGCCATTGTTGATAAATATAGAATCTGGTTGAATGAATATTTACGAAATACATAAAACAAATCCGGATATGTTCCCACAGTTGTCTATGAAGGACCAGCTTTTCCTGTATTACAAATGTCCACAGACGGAACAAATACTTCAACTATATTCTAATCATAATCAATTGGCCTTTACAATCAAAGGGAAAAGAATTATTCACCATGGGAATAATACATGGATAACTAACAAAAATAAGAGATTATTATTGGAAAGATATGCATTTTTACAAGAAATGCCTTCTGATTATTCAGATTGGGAAGTTTTAGTCTGGTATTTAAAAGACAGTTACTTAAAGTATATTTTCGAGGAGTTCAGACAGTTTTTGAAATTTGATAATTTGCCCAATGTGAGTGTCGAAATGATTCAGACATTTGAAATAAATGAGCAAATTAGAAACAGCTATGAAAGCCTGCTTCCGTATTTCAAAAATCCACAATTATTACCTAATTCTATTTTTGAAGGAAAATTTAAGGAATTATTTTTTAATATTCTCGCACATCCGGATAATAGACACATACTTGCATATATAAATCAAATTACCGGTGATTATGTTATGCCTATTTGGGAAGTAATGGAAGCGAATTATTTCTATGATTTGAAAATTTCAGAATTTGCCAACCGAAGCACAAGTACTTTTAGACGCGATTTTGAAGAACATTACCAAACACCACCAGGAAAATGATTAACGGCTAAAAGACTTAAAAAAAGCCACTTTGTTACTCCAAACTTTTCGTATGACAGTTGTGTGTATATTTGAACGGCAGTTCTCCGAATGTAAGTTGGTAACATTAGGACAAAGGACTAATTTTTCGGATATTAAATAAAAGTTTAAAATGACAACCAAAGATACGATCTTAAAAACGCTAAAAGCGAATAAGTTTAACCTTTCAAAGTTTGGTGTTCGAAATGTCTGTTTGTATGGTTCCTATGTTCGCAATGAGCAGTCTAGCGAAAGTGATGTTGATCTGTTGATCGATTTTGATCCTGA
>DATHWC010000364.1:0-8634 GCA_035460985.1 Lunatimonas sp. | reverse complement strand
GATCAGACTGTCCAAAAGCACCAGATCCCCATCGATATCTCCTGTGGCGTGGTTGCTCCATTGATTGCGCAGCATCGCTTTGTTTAGTAGACTACCCTGACTGATACTGTCTGTCTCCAGCGCAATAGGTGCCTGTTCTCTGGCTAGGTTGTAACGGACTAAAGCATTGATAGTGCCCGCAAGATTTTTGTCCGTTGCTTCCGTATTTTGAGGTAATCGATGTTTGATTTCCAAGCCAATCAGGTTTGCATCCCGAATAGCGGCATGTTTTTCCATCTGGGAAAGGAGGAGGTGTCCTTCTGCGCCCTGATTGACCCGGCTACTCACTAAGGCTAAGTTGTTTAATAAATATTCGTTTTCAGGGTAATGGGTTAATCCCTGTTTTAGGTAAAAAAGCGCTTCGGTCACTTTTCCTACCTTCAGCAGATTTGCACTCAGAAGCAAAATATCCGGTACCTGGGGGCGGGTATCAAAGCTTCTCATAAGGTTGTTGATCGCTAGGGTAGGTTGCTTTTGATCCAAGGCGATATGGGCTACGGCATTCAATGCTTTGGGGTTGTTTCGGTATCTCTCAAAGCTGTTTTCATAAAGGATGCTTGCCTCCCGTGTCCTGCCAGTGGCATAGTAATAATCGGCTGAGAGATGTGTGGATGCTGTACCGAACTGAACGCCGACTACGCCATCGGCATAGATGGTTAGAATAAGCATACTTAATAATCCGCCGATCCGCATATGCAGTAAGGAGAAAAAAGGAGGTCGGTAAACGATTTTTTCCACGGCATTGCCGGTATTCATAATACCCAGAAAATTGGTAATCAGGTAAATGAAAAACAATGCGCCAAAGCCCAGTTGGCTGTAGATAAACAGGTGTTGAAGAAAATCTGAAAGTGGGGTATTGGATACCAGGTCCGCACGAAACCAAACCCAAGCCGTAATGGCAAAACCTATTAAAAATACACCTTCTCCCACCCAGGGATGTCCGTAAGGCTGGGTGACAGTTCGGATTTTAACCCTAGTTTCCAAATAGGCTAGCACTCCCACAATGACAAAGAGGATAAAAGTAGGAGGAAGTGGGAATCCCAAGTCGGCCTCGCCCATAAGCCGCAAGAATATAAGTACAATTAGGGCTAAGTACAGCAGGGCGAAAATGGCAAGGTGCCAGGAAATCCGCAATCCTACCCCACGGTTAAGTTTAGCCAACATCAGGTAGATGGCCGATACTGCAGTATGACCGATATATATCAGGAAAACCCCAGCTATAGCAGCGGCCATTAAACTTATGTTTTCTGCGAGTAACAGGGTAGGAGCCATCGCACCCGAGAGACGGATAAGTAGGAAGTATGACAATCCTGAAAACATCAAGATAACTACTGCCCTAAACGTCCAACCCTTGGAATCAAAGAAGGTTTGGACCACAACTGCCGGCAATACCAATCCCACCAGAGCCAGAATCATCGCATTGTTGGAGCCGATGCCGCCGATATTCAATCCGTTTATTCCACTAAGCGTCAATAGAACTATTACCGCTCCTGTAGCAGTGATAAAGTAGTAACGTTTAAAATCTGTGAAAAGAATTACTGCCAGACTGAAAAGCATCCAGAGGATACCGCCTGTGAGTTGGGTAATGATTGGAAAAAGCCTAGGAGGTAGGGATTCGAAAACTTGGAAGAGCAGGTAATTTTGCGTTTCAAGTGTAAACGAAGCGAAGCCCAGGTCAATAATATCCAACGGGATGTTTACCTTTTCTGCCGTGATTCCTGCCAAGACGGGCAAACCGGGGCTTTCACCTAAAATCAACAGGACAATTCCTCCCAAGGCCGCCAAGAAAACAAGCAAGCCGGGAAGCAGAATAAAACCAAAAAAAAGGATTTTTTTGTCCAAGCGGCTAGCCATTATTCCAGTACCTTCGGTACCCTAAAGTAATCAGAATCACGCTGGGGAGCGTTTTTAAGCCCCTTTTCATGATCCAAGTGGGTACCCACAACATCTTCCCGCATTACATTTACTTCGGACGACATGGTGGTCAGGGGTTCTATCCCATCCGTATTCAGTTCGTTCAATTTCTCCACCCAATCCAAAATCTGGGTCATGTCCTGGGTCATTTTTCCTGCACTTTCTTCATCAAATTCCAAGCGTGCCAGGTGTGCGATCTTTTTGAGGGTATTGGTATCTAATTTCATAGTTTTTTATCAGTGACCGGGTATAGGTTCTACCCGGTTTATGTTATTCATTTATACTTGAGGTCGTCAGGGCGGGAACTTCGGGATTGTCCATAATTAGTTGCTCCTGTATAACCTGACGGCACCTTTCTTTTACTTCTGTGACTGACTGCGGGTTTTTGGAGTTCCAAAAGATAGGCGGATGAATGACCATCTTTGCCGTCATATGCGTTAACAAAAACCTGCCGTCGTCGGGCAAAATTAAGTGATTATAGGATAAGGTGATAGGAATTACGGGAATTTGTTTGTCCTGGGCGATTTTGAATGCGCCTTCTTTGAACCTTCCCAGTAGGGGAGGCTCCGGACTGTTGATGCCTCCCTCGGGAAAGATCACCACGCTCGTTCCCTCATCGAGGATTTCCTTGGCCCTAAGCATGGATTCACCCCTGCTTTTCAGACTGTTCCTGTTCACGGCAATATGCAGATTTCGAAACATGTATCCAAATAGCGGGACTTTTCCCAAGGAAGCCTTTCCCACAAAGACCAAATCGGCAGGAATCAACCCCAATGCGGGGATGTCCAAATAAGAGAAGTGGTTGGAGACAATTACGAAAGGACCTTCTTGGTTTACCAGTTGTTCCAAGTTTTCAATTTTGACACGGATAAGAAGCAGTCCAAAAAACAGCTTGGACCATATCCGGTTCATTTTCCTCCCATACCGCTTTAGGCCGGGGATTTCAATCGTCAGGAAAAATATGGGAAGCAGTAAAAGGAACACAGCGAAAAAAATCACCGTACCGTACCAGGAATATATCCTCTTCCATACATTCATTAATAGGCAGTTTTAACAGTTTACCCTATACCAATTTCCGGTACACTTGCTACACGAAATTGATTGTCGGAAATGAAATTAATAAAAGAACCCCTAAATCTTACACTTTTTTTACTTTTAGGGAAGTTCCCTCCGCACTGATGACCTTCACTTTCTCTCCCCGGTCGATAAATTCCCCCCTGGAATAGGCATCATACATCTCATCATCTACCAAAATTTTTCCGCTTGGCATCAGTCTGGTATGGGCTATACCTTCCTTGCCTACCATGTCATTGCTGTAAGAAGTGGAGGTATATCCCTCATTTCTTTGTTGTGTAGTAGCCAAAGAAATACTACTAAAGGCTTTCCACTCGTTGACTTTAGGCGTTAGTGTGAATATCAAGACTGTAGCCAATATGGCAGAAAGGATGACGGTCAGCAAGGCGGAAAACAATTTCCCCGAAGCGACAAAGGTAAAGTCAAAGGCATCGTTTGGAACCATACCCAGGGTGAGCCCGGCAAGGATACCCACTATTCCCAGTATGCCAAAAATGCCAAATCCAGGAAGCACGAAAATCTCCACCAGTAAAAAAACCACCCCTACAATAAACACTGCAACCTCCCAGTTGGTGGCTAAGCCTGTCAGGTAATAGGGGATAAAATACAAGATGATTGCGATAACACTTGCCAATAGCGGAAAGCCAATCCCGGGGGTTTGAAGTTCAAAATATATCCCCGCAAAAATAATCAAAATCAAAAATCCACTCACGACTGGGTTTAGAAACAAGGCAATGACGTCCTCGATGGCAGAGGGTTCGTAATAGACGATCTCATAGTCTGACTTTCCCTGTTGCGCCAGCAGGTCATCAATGGAGGATACCTGACCCTCGCAGAAGTTGTTTGCGATGGCTTCTGAGACGGTAAAGGTCACCACTTCCCCGGCTTCAGTGACGCCTTCTACTTCCAGCCTTTCATCCACCATGGCTTCGGCTATTTTGGGATCCCGTCCCCTGGCTTCTGCCGTGGACCGCATCATCGACCGCATATAAGATTGGTACTTGTCCGGAGCGGCTTCTCCCGAATCTCCCATTACCACCGTTGCCGCACCTATGCTGGCTCCGGGAGCCATGTATATGCTGTCACAGGCGATGGAGATCAATGCTCCTGCCGAGGCAGCATCTTTGTCAATAAAGGAATAGATGGGAATCTTGGATTCTAATATCATGGTCCGTATATCATCGGCATCATTGACAGCTCCTCCGTATGTGTCCATATGAATGATGATCAGATCTGCCTCGATTCGATTGGCCTCTTCAAGGGCAAGGCGAACTTTTCGGTTCATCCTTGGGTCGATGTCACTTTTCATTTCAAAGACAAAAACAGTTTTTTCCTTTTCTTGCACTACCACCTCATCGTCAGTTTGACTGAAAGCACTGACTAGGAAGAGAATGAAAAATAAACAGATAAGCGGAAGTCTTCTCATTGATGAATCATTTAGGGCTGAATATACTGATTAAATGTTTTAATCCCCTAAATGGTTTACCTTGAAGTTGGATTTGATAAAATAAATTTGAAATTTGCATGAGCATCGGACGTTTAGATGTAAAAGAAACAGTAAAATGAAGGGTAACTTATTGATCATCGGGTTTTGTTTTTTTTCAGTTTCCATCCTTGCCTCTACAGGCGCGGCCTTGGATTCTGTTGGTGTGGAGAGAGAGGGCGACAAGACATTTATAATCCATGAAGTATCTCCGCAGGAAACCTTGTTCGGTATTTCGCGAAGGTACTCAACTCCGGTAAATGAAATAGTTCAAAGCAATGAAACCTTGAAGGACGGGCTGAAAATCGGTCAACGTATTCGGATACCCTATATCGAAAAAAAGGCACTTCCTGAGGGGGCCTTGCTGCATCAGGTGGCACAGGGGGAGACGCTCTTCGCCATTTCCCAAAAATACAAAGTATCAGTCGCTGACTTGAAGGCTTGGAATGATTTACAGGGCAATGACCTAAGCATGGGGCAGGGGTTGATTATTCAGCGTCTTGTTTCAACAGATGCTCCGGTACCGACTGAAAAACTAGAGGAAACTGTAGCCGTGGCGGATCAGAAGGTAGCCATAACTAACCGACCTGTAGAAGGAACGAATCCCGCTGCAAGGATGCCGAGAAATGCCGGATCCACTGCTTCAGGGAGGGCTGCGGCCAATAATCCGAAAGTGAATGAAAAACCAAATCCATCCGGCACTCCAGTACGCGCAGAAGGACCAACTTCCAACATCTCCACCATTGGTGGGTGGAAATCACATACTGTCGCACAGGGAGAAACCCTATTTTCTATTTCCAAGCAATATGAGGCAAATGTGGAGGATTTGATTTCCTGGAATGCGCTTTCCTCCAACAACCTTTCACCGGGCCAAACCTTGAAAGTCGGTAGAGAGACTGGTGCATCGATTCCTGTCACTACATATCCTGGCCCTGAAAAGCCAGCTTCGGCTAATGCTGAAACCTCAAGACCACAAGTTAGTGGAGCAGGCACTTCCGCTTCCAATAGTGAAGCTTCTTCTACGGCATTCAAAAATATAAAAGAAACCGGACAAGCAGAAGTCATCGAGGGAACCGGCAACCACAAGAAGTACTTGGTCTTGCACCGAGACGCACCCGTAGGTACAATAATGAGGGTCAGGAATGAGAGTAATGATATTACCATTTTTGCACGTGTCGTAGGTGCGTTGCCCAATACGGGGGACAACAATAAGCTCATCATTAAAGTGTCAAAAGCGGCATTCGACCAGCTAAAAGCCGTCAACTCTAGGTTTCCTGTAGAAGTATCCTATTAGAGTAGGGGCTCAATTAGATCATGCGGGTAGACGTTTCATGGGGGGATTGAGATACAAGAATTTGGTTATTCACTGATAATCATGTAATTTTGAGGTATTGAGCAACCTGAAATGAATAAGTTCCAACTCCTTTTCCATCACATATTTAAGTTTGTGTGGAATGCCATCTTTATAATTTCCTATCCTTTTTTAGCTACATTTGGATTGGTTTTCGTGGGAATCACCATGTTTTTTTCTTGGATCTCCAGACTGTTGAAAAGCATCCGGCCTTCAACAGTTGCGGAGGAGTTTAAGGAATTGGGAGGATGGGAGACCATTTCCGCTGAGGCGGACCTGATTGAAGGCAGACTCCATAAGCAAATCCTTTTTGGCCCCAATTGCTACCAGTTTAGAAGAAAAGACGGAATCCCTTCCATCCTTGATGAACATATTTTCGGAAAAAAAATCAAGGTGATTAAAGAAGGATTGATCATTGAAAAGTGGAATTCTACTGATATCAAGGAAATTCCCGATTTTGATATTTGTCTCTATAACCCTGATGAAGACCAACTCACCAAATTGACCACAATCAAATGTTTTGACTGGCACTTGTCGGAAAAGGAAGAAAATTTCGTCTATTTCAAATGGTTTGACGGCATACAGGGCGGAGAGGTAAAAGTGTCCATTGCTTGATGGACGACAGGCTTAAGGGTTTTTTGGACGAAAAGGTGTTGCTGTATAATCAACCCGATTTTATACCCTTAGATCCCATATCTATTCCTCACCGGTTTACAAGATTGCAGGATATAGAAATCGCCGGGTTTTTCGCGGCTACTTTGGCTTGGGGTCAGCGGAAGACGATCGTCCAAAAGTGTCTTGCACTTATGGAAATGATGGACAACAGCCCCTATGACTTTGTTCTGAATCATAACGATCAGGATCTGAAACCTTTGCTAAATTTCAAACACCGCACATTCAACGATCTCGATACACTGTACTTTATACAATTTTTCCGGTCTTTTTATCAAACACATGGGAGCCTTGAAGAGGCCTTTACAAATGGGTGGACCGAGCAGGAGGATATCATGGGCACCCTTTTGACAAACTTTCACAAGACCTTCTTTTCACTCCCAGAGGCACCCATGCGTACCCGCAAGCACGTGGCTACCCCCCTTAGGAAGTCGGCCTGCAAGCGAATCACAATGTTTCTACGCTGGATGGTCCGCCAGGATGACAAAGGGGTGGATTTTGGCCTTTGGGAAACTATTAAGCCTTATCAGCTTGTTTGCCCCTGCGATCTACACGTGGATAGGGTGGCCCGCAGACTTGGGCTTATACAGCGCAAACAAACAGATTGGCTTACTGTCCAAGAGCTCACGCAAAACTTACGTCACCTTGATCCGGTTGATCCTGTAAAATACGACTTCGCCCTTTTTGGACTAGGGATCATAGAGAAATATTGATCCATGTCTCTTTGCCTCTGGGAAATCCTTACTTTCCCCAGCTACCCGGATCCTCCCTCCACTTTTGAAGCGTGGCCAATTCCTCATCGGGAATAATCCCATCGGACAAAGCCTGCTCCAGCATATGCTGATAGTCACTCAGGCAAACCAATTTCACGCCAGCATTCTCAAAATTCGTTTTGGCAATGTCAAAGCCATAGGTGAAGATGGATACCATTCCCAGTACCTCTATGCCGTTTTTCCGGAGATCTTCTACTGCTTTTAGTGAGCTTCCGCCGGTAGAAACAAGGTCTTCTACTACGACCACTTTTTGACCTGCTGTTATTTTACCCTCTATCATATTTTCCATTCCGTGCCCTTTTGCCTTGGACCGAACATAGATAAAAGGGAGGTTTAACTTGTCGGCAATTAGTGCTCCCTGAGGGATACCCGCCGTAGCCACCCCGGCTATTGCTTCTATGGATAAAAAGTTTTTGTGGATGACGCTTACCAAGCTTTCCTTTATAAAAGTACGTAGGTCTGGATAGGATAGGGATAGTCTGTTGTCGCAGTAAATTGGAGATTTCCAACCGGAGGCCCACGTGAAGGGGTTGTCGGGAGCAAGCCGGATGGCTTCGATTTCCAATAATTTTTTAGCGACTAATTTTGCTGTTGAGGGGTTGAAAATTTCCATGTGATAAAATTATGGGATAATTTTATAAGGAAGGTTGTGATGGGCGAAAAAAAAATGCATTTTTGATGAAACAATGCAGCTATGAAGATTTTCATCAATGACAAACCTGTCGAACTGCTAACTCCATCGGAACTTTCGCCCAGTAAAAGCTTTGAATGCATTTACGAAAACCCAACAGATTTACCCCACTATTCCGGACTGCATGACGATGTACTGATCATGGATCCTTCCATGGACATCATTATCAAACTGCTATACGTATTGCGGACAAGAAAATTGAAACACCTGGATTCTGTCACGTTGGTCTCTTCCAATAAAAAAGAGCTTCAGTCTTTTATAAAAAGCCGCTTTTTGATCATAAAAGCGGCAGGAGGAATCGTCACTAAGGATGACAAAGTGCTTTTCATTTATAGGCTTGGCAAATGGGATTTTCCCAAAGGGAAATTCGAAAAAAAGGAATCTCCCTCGGAATGTGCTGTACGGGAAGTGGAGGAGGAATGTGGTATTGAGGTGAGATTAAATGCGCCAATTTGTAAAACATGGCATACTTATACCCAGAACAGGAAGAGCATTCTTAAGAAAACATATTGGTATACGATGGAATGCATAGAGGATAATGGGATGAAACCACAAATTGCGGAGGGAATAGTCGATATCCGATGGATGTCCCATCAGGAGGCGAAAACAGCGTTGATTAATTCCTACCCCTCTATGA
>DATHWC010000363.1:0-3299 GCA_035460985.1 Lunatimonas sp. | reverse complement strand
GCAGGTTCATTTAGTATATTGGCTGTATAGGGGTGGTTGTAGTGGGCCCAGTCGGTCACGGAACGCAATGCTGCACCACTTTTAAAGGTATCTCCCTCATTAAACAGCGCCATCAAGGTCATAAAACCACCATAGCTCCCTCCGTATATCCCGATTCTTCCAGCATCAATCCCGTGATTTTCCACCAAATACTTGACGCCATCCACTTGGTCTGAAAGATCCTTTCCACCCATATGCCGATAGATTCCTGTACGCCAATCCCTACCATATCCCGCACTTCCCCGATAATCGATGTCTATTACGGTGTATCCCAGATCCGTCAGTAGATTGTGAAACATATATTCCCGAAAATAGGAAGACCACCATTTGTGCACATTTTGCAGATAGCCTGCACCGTGTACAAATACTATGGCCGCACCATTCTTGGCTTCCGGTTTGGGCAAGTAGAGTCTGGCAGGAACCGAAACTCCGTCGGATGCTTGGAAATTAACCAATTCCGGATCCCTCCACGAATAGGTCTGAAACTCCTCCGACTGACCGGAGGTTAAGGCGACCGCTTCGGATTTGGATTTGGAATTGTTTGCTTGGAGATAAAGCTCCCAAGGTGTATTACTGTAGGAATGACGGATGGCCAGCCATTTTTCATCCGGAGAAAGTGTTACTTCATTGTTGCCCTCCAGGCGTGTCAATTGTTCCATCTTGCCTCCCAACAGCGGCATACGGTAAAAATGCCGTTCCCCCGGATGAACTTCCGACGTGGTCAAATACCATGATTTTTTATCCTTGGAAATAAAAGGGTCGAACACCTCGAATTCCCCTTTTGTCAATGCCTGTTTGGACCCATCGGAGAGCCGGAGCAGATAGAGATGCGAAAAGCCGGTTTCCTCCGACTGAAAATAAATCTGCGAATCATCTGGCAGCCAGCCTAGCGTACCCCCACCGGAGGCCCATCCAATCCCCGGTCCCGCAACCCAAGCCTCGTCCCGCTGTCGGTCCAATACTTTCAGTTCTCCGTCACTTAAATCCACCAGCACAATCCATCGGTCCTTGTTGTCCTTGGAGCGGATTTGGGTTACCGCCTGTTTTCCATCGTGGGAAAAAACCACCTGGGAGAAAACAACCTCCCTTACCTTTTCTTCCCATTCTTTCTCCGGATAGTCGGATACGTAGTCGGGAAGGTCCTTGATGCCCGTTAGGTTCTCCGCATTTACAAAGTAGACGGTATCTTTTTTAATGTCATAAATAGCCAGTTCCGATTTGCTAGTTTCTGTACCAACTTTTGGTCGGGCATTCAAGTCAGAAGTATACCCTTCGATCGCTATAAAATCAGGTACCTTGGTGGAAGTTGGTTTTGCTGGTGTTTGAAGGAGAACGGCAACGTAATACCCATCCGCAGCGACCTGTATACCGGACACCTGCCGTTTCCCCAAATAAAAGGTGAAAGATTCACCGCCAGTTTTCAGTTTAGCTATTGATTCCGTACTATCTTTTTTTACTTTGCGTTCCCTGACTACCTGAAGAAGATCCAGATTATCCTCCTCCAGCCATTTGCTTTGCCGGGTAGGTTCTTCCTCCTTTTCTTTTTCGCCCGATTTGATCCGGGTAAGTCTTTTTAAATTTTTAGTCCCCAGGTCCAGCGTGTAGGCGTCATTTCCAAAACGAAAAGCCAGCCTATCTCCTCTTCCCAAAAAATGCAGATCACTAATACTGCCGTCCAATTCCAACAGCTTATGTGCTTCTTTCGCTGGAATATCATAGACCGTTAGGACATTATCTTTCACAAAAGCCTTTCTACTTTTATCTACATTGTAAACACCGGAAAAGGACGGAAGGTCCCGTTCATCGCTCCATGAAACTTTTTCCAGATTCTTGGATTTTATTGCTATTCGATACAGAGAGTCCTCCGGATCTTTATCTTTATTGTAGTTGAAATAAATATACCCGCTATGTTCATCCCATCTCACTTGGGAAGGAAAAGTCCCCATCCACTTGGTATCCTGCATAATGGATTCCACGGATAAGGGGCTTTCTTGGGCGATGGATTGAAACGATAAAAGTAATAGGAAAAGTGCAATCTTGAAAATAGCTTTGGTATAACTAGTACGCATAGGATCTTTTATCGTTTTCTAATTTAAATTTTTTACTCGGTAAATGCTTTTGAATGTGAGTTGGCTTAATTTAATAACTTCCATCTCGATTTACACACGTTTACCAAGCAAATTGAAATCTTTAGTCAAGTGCTTCCCTAACCGTCCGAAACAAACTTTGTTCGGCCTCCGAAACCAAATCCGGCGATCCAAAATCCAAATCCGGAAGCTCCAATACACGGTCAAAACCGCTTCCCCTCGCATCCTTTCCCGAAGTGATCAGCCAGATTTCCTTCCCCAATGAATGGGCCAACTTCAGCAGTTCATGGCTCCCTTTTCCCTCGTCGGATTGGTGGTCGTATCTTCCTTCTCCCGTGATTATGATATCTGCGTCTTGGATACGGTCTGCCATTTTTACTTTATCAAAGAAGTAACCCGCCCCGGACATCAACCGGGTATCAAAAAAGGCACTCAACCCCAGGGCTATCCCGCCTGCCGCACCAAATCCTTTTTTGTCGGACAAATCCAACTTGCTTTTCTTCTGTAGCAACTCAAATACACGTTGCGAGTCCTGTTCAAATTTTTCGAAATCAGCTTCCTTCAACCCTTTCTGGGGTCCAAATACAGGAATAGCTCCCCTTTCCCCAAAATAGGTGTTTTCCACATCACAAAGGATGGTAAATTTTAAATCACTGATTGTTTTTGTCTGTTGAATATGTGCTACCCTAGATAGAAAGCCGGGTGAAAACACCGGTATTTCCCTGCCATTTTTATCCAAAAATAAAAACCCCAGGGCCCGCAGAATTCCAGTTCCCATATCTACCGTGGCGCTTCCACCCAGTCCCATTACAATTTCCTTCGCCCCCAACTCAATGGCCTTGACCACCAATTCACCAGTCCCATACGAGCTACAAGCCCACGGATCTTTTTGGAATTCCTTCAGCCATTTGATTCCTGAAACCG
Organism: Lunatimonas sp.; assembly: GCA_035460985.1. Taxonomy (GTDB): domain Bacteria; phylum Bacteroidota; class Bacteroidia; order Cytophagales; family Cyclobacteriaceae; genus Lunatibacter. The sequence goes on along the minus strand of DATHWC010000363.1, from coordinate 249 downwards.
TGGATACATCCATAAATGCCGTTTTGGTAGCCGGATCGAGGCTGAAGAAACCTTCCATGGGGCTGCCTAAAGGGCCGCAAGCCATGGTACTGATTTTTTCCAGTCCAAGGATTTCACTAAGCAAATGGCAGGTTCCATCCCCACCATCTGCTATTGGACAGGTAGAAACCATGTGAGTGGGATTGGATTCAATGATCGCACCCTTGATCAGCGCAGCCGCCCGATCCGCCTCGATGGTTCCTTTAAATG
>DATHWC010000362.1:0-2946 GCA_035460985.1 Lunatimonas sp. | reverse complement strand
TCAGGTTTACCCTCTCCTTTGTACGGTGTTCTGCTTATAACTTTAATTAAATGGTTGATCTTGTCCGTAATATTACGGTCATTCTCTGACCAATACACATACTGCTCCCATGCCTTTGCGGAAAATAGGATGTTCATCTGGCTTCGAAGGGAACTGTATTGTCGTCAGTCACCTGGCGTATTGATTCCGTAAGTGCCTCCCGGTTTGCTTTTGTGGAGAGCAAGTAAAGCGTTTCCTGCATGGAGTTATACTCTTCCTCCGATATCATAACCACTGAAGCTAGCCCTACCTTCCGTGGGATGATAATCGTGCCGGAATCCTTGGAAACGTAGTCCAGGTAGGTCTTCATGGATTTACGCAATTCAGCCATTGTTACTGCTTTCATGACGATAGTTGTTTTTTACAAATGTACATAATTATGTAATTTTTTGGTGCAGGTTTATTAGCTTTATTTACGTTATTTTCAGGACATGCTAGGGAGTTGAGAGTGGAGTCGCTCACGATTTCGACCCAAAAAAAACCTTCAAGAATGAAAATAGCAGCAACACGTCGATAATTAACTCAAATTTCCCGCCTTTTGGCCGCAAGCTTACACCTTTTTTGTGCGAAAACCTGCCAAAATAATAATATTTTCCGCCAAATCGGTTCAATGACCCACTTAAAAGGTGCAGCGTTTGACCAAAAAACCTGAAACGCGAACCTTTATAATACTCCCCCATTTCGGAGATTGTGAAGATTTAAACGAGTTAGAGAAGTCGTCCCAGCCTCCAATTGGGATGAGGTTAGGGGAAAAGTTAGGAGAACGTATGCTGCAGATATGGAGAGTGAAAAGGATTACGGAAGAAATATGGAATAAATACGGAAGAAATCGTTGCATAAATGTTTTTGAAACCCGAAATTACCATGGAAGAAATCGCACAGGAAATAGATAAACGTCAAAGCACGGAGGAGAAAGCCATAGAAAAATTAAGAGAATATGAATTATTAGAAAGGGTTGGGTCAACAAAAGTAGAATACCCAGAATCGAAAATTGGTTTATATTTGTATTGCGGAAAGATGAAAGATGTTCATGTATTGAGTTAAGTGAAAAAATTTGACGACATATTGAAAGGGGGTGATTTGCGCTCCATTGGAGAAGCCAATAATGTCGTGAAAGAAATAAATAATCAGGACGACTTTGATAACGTATTCAGAGGACTATTTCATTCAGACAGGAAGGTGGTGATGCGGACAGCTGACGTCATAGAAAAAACCACCATACAAAATCCGAAATTTTTGTTGAAGCACAAAAAGGAAATTTTAGCATTATGTAATAGCGTACAGCACATTGAATTAAAATGGCATTTGGCATTGTTTGTATCCCGACTTTCATTAACAGAAAAAGAGTTGGGTATTGTTTGGCAATTATTAACCAAATGGGCAACTGACAATAAAGAAAGTCGCATTGTAAGAGTAAACTCGCTTCAAAGTTTATATAACCTTTTGCACGTCAACCAAGAACTTGAACAAGATTTTAAACTTACGATAAACGAGGTAACAAAAGATAATATACCATCAATCAATGCAAGAATTAGAAAATTTGGTAAGTGAATTAAAAGAAGGAATTGAACACAACCTGTAAATAAAATAGACCATTTATGGATGCTTGTGGAGCCAGAGATTACAATTTGGTCGTCGGCAAAGGATCCCGCTGTTCGACATTTACAATGTCGAAGATTCACTTTGAATCTATTAGTACCTTAATTCCTCTTGAGGCGGAATTAAGCTGAATTATTTTAGATGACCCAGTATGCGAAAAATTTCGATGTTATTAATTGTGGTATTGCTTTTAGCATGTAATTCAATCCAAAATGACGAAACTAAAAAATTTGCCTTTGAGCCTGTAAAAATTATTTTGGATACAGACATGGGATCGGATTGCGATGATGCGGGTGCGTTTGCTGTGCTACACCGTTATGCGGATCTTGGTAGGGCAGAAATAATAGGATGCATATACAGTTCAGGTAAAGTCCCTTTTGGAGCCGGGATTGTTGAGGCGATCAATATTTATTATGGACGCCCGGACATACCCATTGGAGCGTATCATGGAGCAGAAGTCGGTGATCCGGTAGATAAGATGTCTGCTGAAAAAATAGCGCGAGATACGGCTGCCTTCAAAAATAGTATAATTTACAACACAGATGCCGAGGAACAAACCCGATTGAACAGGAGATTGCTTGTCAGCAATGAAGATCATAGTATAACCTATGTGACAATTGGACATACTAAAGGTCTTTATGATTTGCTTGTTTCTGGGCCGGATGATATATCACCACTGACCGGTTATGAGCTTGTGGATAAAAAAATTGAAAAATGGGTTTCAATGGGGGGAGTGGGTGCTTCCAATCAGGATCAGAAATTTGTACCCGATTGGAACCTCTTCCAGAATGGATCGGCAAGCTATAGCAGGTATTTGATGGAGAATTTCCCAAGACCAGCTTATTTTTCTGATGGAGGTTCCAATGTCATGACCGGGAAATCATTGAAACATACCCCTCCGGGAAATATAGTGAGGACAGTATACCGGGATTGGCTCTGGAATATGTCAAAAAAAACACTTGATGACCAGCGGTCCAGTTGGGACTTGATAGCTGTGTATTTTGCTGTTGAAGGTCTTGGTGACTATCTGAAAGACTCAGGCAAAGGATGGATGGAGATTGATACAGAGATGGGAGTCAGATGGCATAAGGACGGAGGTATCGCTAATCGTACACTGATACAACAAATGGAAAATACCGATGAGAGTTTTGGTGTTTATCTGAACGATATGATAGGGGCAACGCCAAAGCATCATGAGGAATAAATGGGCTGAAATCTGCTTGCCTTCATGCTAAGGTTAGGGGTTATAAATCAACCGTTTCGGAAATTGCCCAGTTTGGGTTGGGAGACTTTATGAAAGTTGAAAAG
>DATHWC010000361.1:0-30193 GCA_035460985.1 Lunatimonas sp. | reverse complement strand
TACCACCAATTACACTTAATTTAGTTGAAATGTATGGATTATTCCACAAAAAACTCAGGAAATTTCTTTCCAATTTTATAATTATTCAAATAAAATTTAAAACAATAATTAAACTCAAATCGTTCTTTCCTTGTCTCGATACAATTTTCCACTGTTTGGGATCGAACTTCGTATTGGGTACTGGCTTTCAATCCTTGCTTATTGGGATGAACTGTTTAATTTTGCTAGGATTAATTTAACAGTCATGCAGCTTTCGAAACTGGAAATAAGGGGATTTAAAAGTTTTGGTGACAAGGTGGCCATCCACTTTGACAAGGGCATTACTGGGATTGTAGGTCCAAATGGCTGTGGAAAGTCCAACGTGGTGGATGCGATCAGGTGGGTACTCGGAGAACAAAAAACCAGAATGCTCCGCTCCGACAAAATGGAAAACGTGATTTTCAATGGGACCAAGTCCAGAAAACCGCTGAATATGGCGGAAGTTTCTCTGACATTTGAAAACACGAAAAATCTATTGCCCACCGAATATACCCATGTGACGATCAGTCGGAGATATTATCGGTCTGGAGAGAGCGAATACCTCCTCAACGGAACTGCCTGCCGTCTGAAAGATATCACCAACCTTTTTATGGACACCGGGATCAATTCGAACAGCTATGCTATCATCGAGTTGAAAATGATCGACGAGCTGCTTAATGACAAAAACAATTCCCGCCGGGAGCTATTTGAGGAGGCAGCTGGAATTTCCAAATTCAAAAACCGCAAAAAGGAAACGTTGAGGAAATTGGAAGGCACGGACGCTGATCTTGCACGGGTCGAGGATTTGTTGTACGAAATAGACAAGAATCTCAAATCCCTCGAAAAGCAAGCCAAGCAAACGGCAAGGTACTTCGAAATCAAAAAGGAATACAAATCAGCCAGCATTGCCCTGGCGAAGAAGAGTGTGGCGGATCAGCGTGAATCCCTGATGGAACTTAGCAGAAGGATCCAAGCAGAAAATGACAAGAAACTGAGCCTGCAAACCCAGGTCGCTGAAAAAGAAGCTGCATTAGAAAAGCAAAAAGCTGATTTGATCCATCGGGAAAAAGTATTGTCCTCCCGTCAAAAATCACTAAACGATCACGTTAATAAAATCCGCCAGTTTGAAAGCGACAAAAAAATCAAAAATGAGCGGCTTCGTTTTCTGGAAAACCGGGCTCAGGATCTAAGAGAGCAACTCATCCAGGATCGGAAAAGCAATGAAAGGGCAAGCTTTAGCATACAGTCTCTTGAACAGGAAAAATCAGTAGCCGAAAAACTGCTAGCAGAGAAAGAGATGCAATTGAAGGATCTAAAGCTTGTTTATGAAGACAAAAAACAAGCCTATACAGCCACTCAAGAAAGGCAAAAGGTACTCAACAGTCAATTTTCGTTAAAACGGGACAAGATCTATCAACTATCCAAATCCCTAGAGATCAAGCAAATCCAACTGTCATCATTGAAGCAGGAGTTGGAAAAAACCGCCTCAGACGACCACAGTCAAGAGGAAAGTCTGGCGGATTTTGAAGACAAATTACTTGAAATAAGGGAATCACTTGATTCCAGAATGACCTCGCTTTCGCTGGTTAAAGGCAAGGAGGAATCACACTTGGCAAAATTGGAGGAGACCTCACATACCGGGGAGATCATCCGGGAGGAACTTACCCAGCTTAGCCGAAAGGTTGACGCCCGGCAGAATGAGTACAATCTTACCAAATCGCTGGTTGAAAACTTAGAGGGATTCCCTGAGGCCATCAAGTTTTTGCGCAAGCAATCAAATTGGGGAAAGGATATTCCACTCCTTTCGGATATTCTAACGACAGAAGAAAAATACCGGGTCACCATAGAGAATTTCCTTGAGGGCTACATGAATTACTACGTCGTGGACACATTGCAGGAAGCTGTGGCAGCCATTAACCTGCTAAGCGATGCGGCAAAGGGAAAAGCCAATTTCTTTGTATTGGAACAGTTTGGAAAATTTAAGCCAGCCCATAACAAGATTTTTGCAAATGCTGTCCCCGCTACAGAGATCATTGAGTTTGATGAAAAATATGCAAGGTTAATTACCTATATCTTAGATGACGTATATATTGTCAAAGGAGGTGTTACGGATATCCCTGCGGATGAGGACGCCATTTTCATCACAGAAAACGCAAAATATATCAAACGGAAATTCAGTATCTCCGGGGGATCTGTGGGCCTTTTTGAAGGAAAACGGATCGGCAGGGCAAAAAACCTGGAAAAACTCGAAAAAGAAATCAAGGAACTCAACCGAAAAATCAGCGGAATACGCTCCAATTTGGACCGAAACCTTAGCGAACTGTCTAAACTGAAAGAGATAAGTTTCAAAAAGGAGGTGGAAGCGTTGCAGCAGGAAATCAATGAAATCAATCAGGAGTGGGTATCCGTTAAGACCAAAAAAGAACAACTGAGCGAAATGCTCTCTTCAAATGCCAATAAAAAGGAGGATATGCTCGAGCGCATAGATCGCCTAAACGAAGAGATATCCCAAATTGATCCTGAGCTTGCGAATGAAAAAAATGCTTTCGGCGAGGTAGAAAGTTCACTTGCTGAGCTAAATGAAACACTTCAGGAAGCCTCTGAGGAAGTTTCAAAACATTCTCAGAATTACAATGAGGAGAATATTCAGTACCATCAACAGATGAACAAAACCGCTGCTATCTTCCAGGAAATCACTTTTAAGAAGGACAACTTTGAAGGAAGTAAAGAACGCATTTTTAAAGCACAGACCGAACTGGGTCAGATTGACCAAGAAATCCGTAATCTGATAGATAATAACGAACTCAAAGATGATGAGCTTATCGAGCTGTATGCCGAAAAGGATCGCATTGAAGCCGGTGTAGGAGAAGCAGAAAAGGAATATTATGCCCATAGGGGTTCCATCGACCAAATCGACAAAGGCATTAGGGATAACCAACGCACCCTCAATACCATTGACACAATTATAATGGAGCTTCAAAACTCACTTAATGAGCTCAAGCTTCGAATGAACGGTATCAAAGAACGGCTGAGTGTTGAATTTGAAATCGATTTGGAAAAACTGATGGAAGAGGAACCTGAAGTGGATGCTGCCTATCTGGAGAAATCAGAGGCAACCATAAGGGAGGAAGTAAACAAGGCCAAGGAAAGGCTGGAACGTATCGGCCCCATTAATCCGATGGCTATGGAAGCCTATGACGAAATCAAGGAACGCCATACATTCATTGTTGCCCAAAGAGACGACCTTATCAATGCCAAAAACTCGCTGATGGAAACTATTAAGGAGATTGACACAGTCGCCAAGGAAACATTCTTGGATGCGTTCGGTAAGATCAAAGCCAATTTTGTCAACGTTTTCCGTTCTTTGTTTACTGCTGAAGATGATTGTGACCTTCGGCTGTTGGATCCAGACAATCCGCTTGAAAGTGCCATTGAAATTATCGCAAAACCAAAGGGCAAACGCCCACTTACCATCAACCAGCTATCCGGAGGGGAAAAGACCTTGACGGCTACTTCATTGTTGTTTTCCATCTACCTCTTGAAACCGGCACCTTTTTGTATTTTTGATGAAGTAGACGCCCCTCTTGATGATGCAAACATTGACAAATTCAACCAGATAATTCAGACGTTCTCGGGCGAGTCTCAGTTTATCATTGTGACTCATAACAAACGGACCATGGCCAGTACGGATATCATTTATGGAATTACCATGATAGAAGCCGGGGTTTCACGCGTGGTACCTGTAGATTTGAGAGAATTGGTCGATGAAGGGGACGGGTAATCAATGAGCTGCTTAGCCGGAAATTGTAAAATCAATAAAGGCAGGGATTTTGAGTAAAGTTGCTTTCCGAATTAGGAAGCTTCCTTGATTCCTGTTTCAAGAATTATAAATGTACCCTACTCAAATTAGATCATGATAACTATTCACCGCACGCTTACCCTCGTCGTTGGTTTTATTTTCGTTTGCATTTTTCCAACTCCCACTGCTATCGCCCAGCAAGACCTCGCCGGAAGTTGGAAAGGTGACTTGGACGTGGGATTACAGAAGTTACCTTTGATCTTTCACTTCCACCCTGATGGAGATGGTTGGAAGGCCACTATGGACAGCCCCAGCCAACAAGCCAAAGATATTCCGGTTTCCAAGGTGCTATATGATGGCCAACTCCTCACGATGGAAATGAAGCAACTACAGGCTGCTTTTGAGGGAATCTATCAAGGAGACGCATTTCAAGGTCAATTTATGCAGGCGGGGTTAAGTCTTCCCCTATCCTTGGTTAAAATCGAAATGTCCGAAGAAGAGCCTATAGAGCTCAACAGACCACAAGAGCCTACTGGCCCATTCCCCTATGATATCATCCAAAGCACCTTTATAAACGGACCTGAAGGATTTGCGTTGAAGGGAACTATCACCAAGCCCTTAGGTCCGGGGCCTTTTCCTGCGGTAGTGTTGGTTTCGGGCTCCGGGCCTCAAAATAGGGATAGTGAGATCTTTGGCCATAAGCCTTTTTGGGTGATGGCTGACTTCCTTACCAGGAAAGGCATCGTAGTCCTTCGTTATGATGAGCGGGGTGTGGGTGAATCTGAAGGATCTTTTAAAGGAACCACCAGTGATGGTTTCGCTAATGATGCGTATGCCGCGATGCAGCGCCTGCAGGGCTATGAATTTGTCCGAAAAGACAAAATCGGTATTATGGGACATAGTGAAGGAGGATTGATCGCCTGGGTTTTGGGAGCGAGGGGTTCGGAGCTACCAAATTTCCTCGTTGCTCTTGCCCCTCCGGTAGTACCCATTAATGAGCTGATGGCACAGCAGGCGTTCGATGTCATCATTGCCAGCAGTGGAGATGAAGATCTGGCGAGAGAGCAGTCGGAATACAACCGGGAACTCTTTAAGGTGGTTAAAAATTCACCAGACGAAGAAAACGCCAAAGCAGCCATGGCATCATTTGTAGAAATGAAAGGCAAAGAAATGGGTCTATCCGGAGAGGAATTGACAAAGCATATAGAACAACAGGTTGCTGCCTACCAACAATTGCTGGATCCTTGGTTTTTTGCCTTTATTAAAACAGAACCTTCGCAAATGATTGAAAAAATCAGCGTTCCGGTATGGGCGGGCTTTGGAGGGAAAGACACTCAGGTAAATGCGTCTTTGAACCATCGTGCCTTGGAGGACCTATCCGCCAACAGCATGGGCCGGATAATAAAGACGTATCCCAATCTTAACCACCTCTTCCAGACTTCCACAACTGGAGCTGTATCCGAGTATGGGGAAATCGAAGAAACCTTTAGTCCGGAAGTCATGGACGACATTGCGGCTTGGATAAACGAACTTGATTAACTTTAAAAATCATGGCTACCCGAATCAATAAGTATCTGAGTGAAGTTGGCTTTTGCTCCAGAAGGGAGGCCGACCGTCTAATAGCGGAAGGCAGGGTCCTGATTAACGGGCAAATACCCGAAATGGGAACGAAGATTTCCGATGAGGATCAGGTGATTGTAGACGGCAAGCCAATCCGTGAACCGAAGGAAGACCATGTATATTTGGTCTTGAATAAGCCTGTGGGAATTGTTTGTACCACTGACACCGCAAACGAAAAAGACAATATCATCGATTTTATCAACCACCCTAGACGCATTTTTCACATTGGCCGGTTGGACAAGCCCAGTGAGGGGCTTATCCTGCTGACTAGCGATGGAGATATTGTCAATAAAATTCTCAGAGCGGGAAATAATCATGAGAAAGAATATGTGGTAACGGTAAACCGTCCCCTAGATCCTGAATTTGTAAAGAAAATGAGTGAAGGGATACCCATTTTGGATACCATTACCGCTCCCTGCAAAGTCCGGCAATTAGGAAAAAAAAGCTTTAATATTGTGCTCACTCAAGGGTTGAACCGTCAAATTCGCAGAATGTGTGCCTATTTGGGCTATGAAGTGGTCAAGCTGAAACGCATCCGCATCATGAATATATCTATGGACATGCCCGTCGGAAAATGGCGTGACTTAAGGCCCGAAGAATTGGCGGAAATCCAAACCCTTTTGATATCCTCCAAAAAGACAGTCTAACCTGCTTAGTTTGCCTTAAATGCGTAAACCAGAAATATTACGTACATTGACTCCAAATAAACCTAATCATGACAAAACCTGGTATTATAACGGTGGTTGGAAGTGCCAATACGGACATGGTAATTCTTGCTGACCATTTCCCATCCCCAGGTGAAACTATACTTGGTGGAAATTTCCTTATGAACCCTGGAGGAAAAGGTGCCAACCAGGCCGTAGCCGCCGCACGATTGGGAGGAAATGTCTCTTTTATTTCCAGAGTGGGTGAAGATATTTTTGGACAGGAAACGTTTCAACATCTACACCGAGAAGGTATTGACACCCAAGGCCTACACAAGCATCCCACCCTACCTTCCGGAGTCGCACTGATTACCGTGGATAAAAAAGGCGAAAATACAATTGTTGTAGCATCTGGCGCAAACATGGCTCTTACTCCTGACGAATTAATGCAACATCTGCCTTTGGTTCAAAGCAGCGAAATCCTCCTTATGCAGCTGGAAATCCCCATGGAATCAGTCTTATTTGCCGCAAAAGCAGCATATCAACAGGGCAAAAAGGTAATCCTGAATCCTGCACCTGCGGCTGCGTTGCCAATGGAATTATATCCGTACGTCTATGCAATCACACCAAATGAAACGGAAACAACCCAACTCACCGGTATTAAGGTTACCGATGAAACGAGTGCCAAAAAAGCTGCGGAGAAACTGATGTCATTAGGAGTACAAAATGTGGTAATTACGTTAGGTGCCGCAGGTGCTTATCTTCATTCGAAGGATATACAACGAATAGTCCCTGCACCAAAGGTCGACGCCGTTGACAGCACAGCTGCCGGAGACACATTCAACGGCGGGCTTGCGGTAGCGTTGGCGGAAGGAATGGATTGGGTGACAGCGGTAACATTTGCCAACCGGGCAGCAGCACTTTCCGTGACTCAACTAGGCGCGCAAGCTTCCATCCCACTCCGGCAAGCGGTGGTTGAACGATACGGCTACTTTGGCTAAATCAACCAATTCATGCTTGTTAACTATTACCTAATGATTTCCTATTTTCTTAAAAGATTAGATTCCCAACACTAAAGAACTTTTCACCATGTATATTATAGAATCTTACTCATTGGCTGTTATCTTCTGCTTCATTACGATGCTTTGCTGGGGATCTTGGGCCAACACCCAAAAATTAGCTGCCTCAACATGGAGGTTTGAACTTTTTTACTGGGATTATGTAATTGGTATTGTCCTACTTTCTCTGGTTTTTGGATTTACATTGGGCAGTAACGGTTCTGGAGGAAGGTCCTTTGTGGCAGATTTACAACAAGCCGAACTAAGCAGCTACCTCAAGGCCTTTTGGGGAGGGATTATTTTTAATTTAGCCAATATTTTGATCGTAGCTGCTATAGCCATTGCCGGCATGGCTGTTGCATTTCCGGTAGGAATAGGATTAGCTCTGGTATTGGGGGTTTTGATCAACTACTTTTCCGAGCAGCAGGGTGACCCCATTTTACTGTTTGCAGGAGTTGGTTTGGTAACCTTTGCCATCGTACTAGATGCCTTGGCTTACCGAAAACTTAGCAATCAAACTAAACAGACGCCAGCAAAAGGTCTACGATTGGCGTTAATTGGTGGGTTGTTGATGTCCCTGTTTTACTTTTTTGTCCAACAATCCATGTCTTTGGATTTTCAAAATCCCACTTCAGGCAAGTTTACGCCCTATTCGGCTGTTTTCGTATTTGCATTGGGCATCCTAGTCAGTAATTTTCTTTTCAACACCATCCTGATGCGTAAGCCTGTGGAAGGCGACCCTGTGAGTTACCGAATGTATTTTGCTGGTAAACCAAGCATACATTTGGTGGGCATATTAGGTGGAATCATCTGGTGTGTCGGGATGTCTTTTAGCATTATCGCGGCAGAGCAGGCCGGACCGGCTATCTCTTATGGTCTCGGACAGGGAGCAACTATGGTAGCTGCCTTCTGGGGAGTATTTATCTGGAAGGAATTTAAGTTTGCTCCAGAAGGGACAAACGGATTGATCGCGGCTATGTTTGCCTTATTTTTGACTGGATTGATTCTGATAATTGTAGCTGGCAATCAGTAGTGTTTAAATGTTCCCTTTAAAAAAAGACCACGAAGGACACAAAAAAGGCACAAAGAAGACACAAAGGAGAGCACAGAGTTTTTTTTAAAAATCCTCCGTGTCCTCTATGAAACCTTTGTGACCTCTGTGGTTCTCTTTAAAATTTACTTTATGGGAAAATTATTTAGAGGTTAATTAAAGTGTGAAATGGATTAATCGTTGAGATTTTGTTCAAGTCATTTAATAGAATGTGGTATTGAACAAAAGCCAAATTCAGTAATCCTTATCTCAAACTTTGGTGCCTCCAATTATACCTCAAAGTCATACACCTGCACTTTAGCCCATTTGTGTTTATGGTCATCGATAAATTTCAAATGGTCGGCATCTTCCTGATAGATATCATGGGCTTCCATAGAATCAAAATAGACCGTCAATGCAATGTGGTAGCTGTCCTCAACGACATCCCTTTTGGGGGTTTTAGCAGGAACACCTACTAAATAATCTTTGGCACTGGCTAGACTGCCAATAGTTCGGCATCCTTCCATTACGTCCTTGAGATCGGTTTCCGGCTTATGCAGCCAGAAAAATACTTGGTGTACAATCATGGTGTTTTTCTTTTTTTTAGCTTGTAGTGGGTTATAAAAAATTGCAGCAACGGATAATCCTGACAATGCCGCAAGAATTTTTCTTCTTTTATTCATGAATTACTTGGTTAATCAAATTCAATGATTTTTCTACGAGATTGCTAAAATACTCAAAATATTAAAAGGAATCCCAAATCGGAAAAGAATCTGAAAATGTATTGTCCTAGTCGCAGAGATTTCTACTTAGAGATGTCAAACTTTCCTCTTAAACTCCATCTTTTGATGGTTCACATACACAAATCCGGAAATGGTCAACAAAATTTAGTTTTATATTATTTACACCTCCGCTGCAAATGTCCCCTTCGCAAATTTGAGAAGTTATCAAAAAAGAAACTCCCGAACCATTCTAGGCACAAAAAAAACTTAAGATGAAGCTAATGTCAAATTAAAAGGTACTTTTGTTGGCAAATCACCGATTTTTAAGTACTTTTTCTGAGTGCTAAAAAGTAAAACACCTAACGTAATTAGGGGATTCAAAATGATTTTTGATTATATCAAAAGGATACTATTTCTGAAATCTGCTTTCAAATGGAAACCGAAATTTCTTTGAAAATTTTAGGTTAAATAACGTATCAAAATTGCGGATTGCCGCTAAGGAGTATCCATAAAAGAAAGTGATCGGGGCTATTGGATTTTTAATATCATGGAAGAAAAAAAACACTCAAACTCTTTAAACAAAGCTTCGGAACTTAATGAGACTTCATTATCAGCTTTTACATCAGGAGATTCATCGGTGACCGCAATTACCATACAATCTCCTGAACTCAATTTGGATAGTTTAACGGCAATATTATCCAAACTTCCCTACATTGAATACCTTGCCTACATCACTAATTATCCTCTATCAGAAGCAGAAATCCAAACGCTAAAACAATCATTACCTGACGAAATCACCTTCCGACAGGTCGTAGGTAGGGAATCGTTATTGCCCAAGAGTATATATTTTCCCGAAAGAGGCAGGCGTTTAATTACAAAAGGAAAAAACTCAAACAAAATATCATCCACCCCTATTTCTGACGCAAAAAAACTGAAGAACACCAACTATATTGAAGGTGTCCTAGAAAGTGAATCAGCATTTGTTACATCCACCCTATTTTCTGTTACATCAAAGAACTCTAATAGACGAACGTTTAGTTTGGAAGAAATTATTGGTATAGGACAGGGGCTACATACAGGTGATCAGCGTAAGAAACTTGAAAATCTCCTTGGTTATGCAACGGGACTTGCAAAAATCGGTAGTTGGGAAATCGATTTTGAGAAAAACACAACTTATTTATCAGCAGTAGGCTTTGAAATACTCGAAACAGAGGGTCAGGTTTCTATTGGAATCCCCCAAGTTGTCAAATCTTTCAAACCTGGCAAGGATCGACAAATCATTAGAGACGCAGTTGAAAAAGCGAAAAAATCCGGGAAATCATTTGATGCAGAACTCCGCATTCAAACCGATAAAGGAAAAGACAAATGGGTTAGAATTATAGGTGATACTGAGGGAAACGGAACGACTTATACTAGATTATTTGGTAGTATTCAGGATATTGACAGGTTAAAACGCACCCAAATAAAACTTGCCAAAAAAACATTATTGATGGAAGCCCTCACAGAGATAGAGGGAATTCTTCTGGAGACCGATTCTATTTGGGCTGCGATGGAAAGGTGTTTCCATAAAATCGGGGAGTTGTTATCAGTGGACCGGGTTTATTTTTTTGAATATGGAACTAACCCCTACAATAACGAAGAAGTAATAAGTCAACGGACAGAATGGGTAGCGGATGGTACTTACCCCCACATTGACGATCCTGAGATGACGAATGTGCCTATTGCCCTTTTGGGTAACTTGATTCCTCTTTTAAAAAACAGAAAAACTCAGCTCTTAGAAATTAATTCGATTTCTAATTCCTTTCTATTGGATGTATTTAATGACCAAAACATAAAACAAGCCATCTTGGCTCCTATTATTATTAACCAGAATTTTTTCGGATTTATTGGCTGTGACCAATGCTCTGAAATTCGAAAATGGTCAAAAGAAGAATATACCTTTTTAGAAATAAGTGCAGCGAGAATCTCTGTGGGAATAGAAAATCACGAATCAAATCAAAAAATAGCCTACAAATCCACGCTTATTCAGGCCAATTCAAAAGCTGTAGAACTACTGTTCCAATATGAAAACTGGGAAAAAGTAGTGGACGAAGTATTGAAGCTAATGGGAGAAACAATAAAGGCTGACAGAGTGTACTATTTCCAATGCCTTGCCAATCCAGAAACGAACGAACTGTACGCTAAGCTCCTTTATGAATGGACAAACGGGATTGTTAGTGCCGACATTACTAATCCCGACTATCAACATCTCCGTCTTGCGGATCATCCGAAGTTTTTGGAGAAAGTAAAAATCCGAGAACCTTTCACCTATTTAGCCAAAGATTTGGATGGCCCAACCAGAGCTATTTTAGATCAGTCCCAAATTAAATCAATCCTACAAATACCCCTTTTTAAATTTGGTGAGTTTTCGGGTTATATTGGCTTTGATGGTTGCGTTGAAGAACGAGTTTGGTCAGTTGATGAGATCTCATTTCTTAAATCCATCACGTCAAATCTCGGAATTGCGATGGAAAGAAAGGAACATGTATCTTTAATTCACCAGTCAAACAAGGAAAAAAATGATATCCTGGAAAGTATAGGCGATGCATTCTTCACCATTAACTATGAAGGGAAAGTCACCTTTTGGAATAAAAAGGCCAATGAGTTGCTTCATCTACAACAAGAAGGTGAACGATTGGAGAAAAACTGGTATTTCTTTGACATTATTACCGATCCGGTATTCCTGTCCAAATTTCACGAAACAAACCGAACAAAAGACGCTACTTCCTTTGAAACGCATTACGCCAACGCAGGAGCATGGTTTGAAGTAAACCTGTACCCTTCCAACTGTGGAGTAACCGCCTACCTAAAAGACATCTCCGAGAAAAAAATAGCCGAAGAATTAATCAATCAGTCCAACGAAAGGTATGAAAAATTAACAGAAGCAACCAACGATGCCATTTATGATTGGGATATGACTACGAATTCTGTTTTTATGGGTAAGGGTTTTAAGACACTTTTCGGATATGATTACCTTCACGAACCCTATAGCTTTGATATTTGGCAAGACCGAATCCATCCTGACGACCAGATAAAAATCAACAATTTGATGGAACAGGTCATAAGCGATATTACTGGAAGTGGATCATTCCAGACCGAATACCGATACCGGATGAAAAATGGGGAATATGCCTATGTGGTAGACCGGGGAAGGATCATTCGAAATGAAAGTGGTACCCCAATTAGGTTAATAGGAGCCACCCAAGACATCTCCTATCGTAAAACGTACGAGGAATCACTTAAAAAATTAAACCTCTCGCTTCAAGACAGGGCAAAACAATTGTCTATTTCCAACACGGAATTAGAACAATTTGCTTTTGTAGTCTCACATGACCTGCAGGAACCCTTACGAATGGTCACCAGCTTTCTAACCCAGCTAAACAGAAAATATAGGGATAAGTTGGATGAAAAGGCACAAACATATATTCATTTTGCCGTAGACGGTGCCAAACGAATGAGAGAGATTATTCTGGATCTGCTGGAGTTTTCAACGGTGGGAAAACAGGTGGAAACTCTAGAAGAAATAAATCTCAGTGAAATTCTGCAGGAGGTTCAATACCTGCTTGGGGAAAAAATTGAGGCGTCAGAAACGATTTTTAAAACTAATCAACTTCCTGTCATCAGGGGGTACAAAAACCAGCTAATTCAGGTACTGATCGCCTTGATAGACAACGGACTAAAGTACAGAAACATACAAATTCCTTTGACAATTACTGTCACTGTACGCCAGGAAAAAGGCCATTGGCTAATTGCGGTTGCAGACAACGGAATCGGAATCGAGGAGGACTATTTTGAAAATATCTTCGTCATTTTCAAAAAACTGCATCCAAAAGACGCCTATGGAGGCACAGGTATGGGTTTGGCACTTGTTAAAAAAATCATCGAGAATTGGGGTGGGAAAATTTGGCTTGACTCAACATTGCATGTAGGCAGCACGTTTTATTTTACAATCCCCATTAATAATCACAGTCCAGCTTAATACAATGGATAGTATTGAATCAGACACATGCGCCAACTTGGAAAATCAACTTCAGAAAATAATTGATGCGGAAAAAGAATTCTAAAAATAAAATTTTCAGGCGAAAAAGGGGAGGTAACATTTCTTCCCTGAAAATCTCAGATTTTGAATCCCCAAAAGATGATTCCTTCAAATTAAAACCTACCTCCGTAAAGAAAGAGGTGATAATAGCCGAATTGGTAAAGGAAACGCTTTTTAATACCTTCGAACATCCCTATGTGGTGGTAAATAAGGAACATGACATTTTGGAGGTAAGTGGTGACCTGAGACTATTTTTAAGTCTCAGCAGTGGCACTATCCCAGTCAACCTTAGCAAGATGGTCAACCCGGAGATACAACTGGAAGTCCGCACATTGCTTACCAAAGCAGTTAAAGACCGAAGCAGTTTAAAAAGTAAAATAAAAAAGTTTGACTTGTTTGGGGATTTGCATTACGTGAGGGTTACTGCTAAACCGCTGATCTATACCTCCACGTCCGAAGAGCTCTTTGTAGTCATTTTTGAAAAATTGGAAATTGATGGATTAATCACAAGCGATCAGGCCAAAAATGAAGGTGATTTCGAAAATAACCGGGTTAATGAGTTGGAGGAGGAGTTGGCCTCTACAAAAGAGGATCTGCAAACCTATATCACCGAACAAAACAAGATGCAAAAGCTCTTGGAAGAAACCCAAAAGATAGCCAAGATAGGTGCATGGGACTATGATCTGACCACTAAAATCCTTAGCGTAACACCGACTATCCGGGAAATATTTGGTATAGGAGATGATGTCATATTGGATATACATAATGGACTGGAATTCTATAAAGCTGGAAAAAGTAGAGAGCAAATTTCAAAATCAATTGAAAAGTGTCTCTCGGAAGGCAGCTCTTTTGATTTGGAACTGGAATTGGTATCGGCCGATGGTGAAGAAAAGTGGGTAAGATCACTTGGTAATTCGGATCAGGCAGAAGAGAAGATAACACGGATTTACGGCTCTATTCAGGACATTACTTCAGTTAAGGAGATGGAACACCAAATGGCGTCTGTCTCCAATAATATCCCGGGGGCGGTTTTTAGATATAAGCTCGAAAAGGATGGCTCGGACTCCATTTTTTTGCTGAACGATGGGTCACGGGTATTATGGGGGCTGGAGCCTGAAGCCGTTATGGAAGACAGTAAGTTAGTTTGGGAAATGATACACCCAGATGACCTGTCCACGATTGCGTATAGTTTACGATATTCTTCTGAAAATCTGACTAGATGGTTGTCAGAATGGAGGGTTATTCTGCCGACAGGGGAGATCCACTGGCATCAGGGCACGGGAAATCCAGAAAAAACCATCGACGGCGGCACAATATGGGATGTAGTTGTCTTAGATATTTCAAACGTCAAATTAGCGGAACAATCGCTTGAAAAAACCAATTCAGAGCTGAGGAAGATTCTAGAGTCCTCTATGGATGTGATTTGCTCCATTGACGCCTCAGGGAGGTTCATCTCCATCAGTGCCGCCTGTAAGACTGTCTTTGGATATGATCCATACGAGATAATTGGGAAACCATTCATCACATTCCTTACGGCGGAAACTAAGGAAAAAACAGAAAAGATTGCTCAGGAAGTAATGGGCGGTCTATCAGTTACCCATTTTGAAAACGAGTATCACAGAAAAGACGGAACCCATGTTCCCCTTATATGGTCGGCTAGATGGGTTGAAGAGGAACAATTAATGTTCTGCATAGCGAGAGATGCCACAGATCTAAAAGAAGCACAAAAACAGGTCCTCTTAAAAGAAAAACTACTAAACGAAGCCCAAATCTTGGCCAAGATGGGTAGCTGGAATTTTGATTTCTATTCTAGCAAGCTGACTTGGACGGACTCATTATTTGCGGTATTTGGCACGAACAAAGAGACATTTAAAGAAACGCCTGATTCATTCCTTGATTTGGTCGATTCTGAGGATAAAGAATTGGTAAGATCAGCGAGCGAATATGCCCAGAAATCGGGCAAACCGTTCAACATCGAGTATAAAATTACCACTCCATCAGGAGAAAAAAGAGTCATTGAAGAGTTTGGTTACAGTGAAAAAGACGCTTCCGGTGCAATTATTCGGCTATACGGAACGGCACAGAATATTACCGAGAGAAAACAGGCACAACGGGAAATCAAAGCCAGCCATCAGCGATTCATATATGCCACACAAGCTACCTCGGATGTTATTTGGGACTGGAATGTCTCTACAGGCCAAGTAATTTGGGGCGAAAATTACCAGAAGGTCTTTGGTTTGGTTTACGATACGGGCAAAAGCGATGAGGAAAATGTGCAAGCCAGAATTCATCCAGATGAAATTGAGGAGGTACTAACACATGCGGTAAAAACAATCAAGAGTCGTGAAACCACCTGGTGGTTTGAACACCGCTATCTCAAAGCCGACGGTTCCTATGCCCATGTATCCAATAAAGCATTGATTGTAAGGAACGAATCCGGTAAGGCTACCCGGGTGATCGGTGCCATGCAGGATATTTCCCAGAATAAACAGGAAGAGCAGCGTCTCAAGCTTATGGAAAAGGTAATCACAAATACCAACGATGCTATAGTAATTACAAATGCTGTTGCGGATTCAGACAATGGACCTCAAATTTTATATATTAATGAAGCATTTAGCCGGGTTACCGGATATACCCCCATAGAAATAATTGGAAAATCGCCAAGCATTCTCAAAGGTCCTAACACCGATAAAGAAGATATTCAAAAACTAAATCAAGCCATCCAAAATCGGGAACATTTTGAAGTTACACTTCTTAATTATAAAAAAGACGGGCAGGAATTTTGGAATAACCTATCCATAGCTCCCGTATCAGATTCCGATGGTGCCATTTCTAATTGGATTTCTATTCAGCGTGATGTCACGGCACAGAAGCATGAAGCCTATCAAAACCAGCTTTTGGATGAGATAAGTGAGATGTTTTCGTTAGAAAACAAGTTAATTCCAACCTTGGTATTGGTTCTTTCTCATTTGGCGGAATTTGGACACTTTGATTTGGCTGAAGCTTGGCTTGTCAGCGCAGACCGGAAGAAAATCAATCTCTTAGGAAAGACTCACGCTAATGGAACTCCCGAATTGTTTTATGTGGAGAGTGGACACCAAAACTCCTTTTCATATAATGAAGGAATTCCCGGGTATGTCTGGAAAACCCGCAAAATAGAAATATGGGACAAAGTCGATTCAAAAATTGAATTTGCCAGAAAAGCCGGTGCGCTTAATTCAGGCTTGAATGCGGTCCTCGGATTGCCTCTTGTACACAACGATATCCTATTGGGAGTTCTAGTCTTTGGTAGTCGGGGAAATGCGAATGAATTACTAGCCTACAAAACGCTATTTCAGAAGCTAGAAACATTCCTGGGCGGGGAAATCAGGAGAAAGCAACTAGAAGAAGAATTAAAGAACCTCTTTAACACAGCCCCAGATATCATCTGTATATCTGGATTAGATGGATATTTTAAAAAAATCAACCCGGCCGCTTGTGCACTTTTGGAATACTCGGAAGAGGAACTTCTTTCCATACCCTTCATGGAGCTGGTCCATCCGGAGGACCGAGAAAAGACAGCTAATCACTTTTTACAACTACCTTCCTTAAAACAGGCCTCCTATTTTGAGAACAGGTACCTTACCAAGTCATGTAAAACCATCTGGCTTGCCTGGTCTATCACGCCTTCATCGGAGGAGGAGCTTATATTCTCTGTAGCTAAGGACATGACCATTCAGAAAACGCTTCAAAATCTACTGGATAGCGCCATTTCACTTGCTAAAATTGGAGGATGGGAAATGGTCGTTGGAAGTGAATACCAGACTTGGTCCAAAATCAGCTTGGAAATCCATGAGGTTGACGGGGCATTTCAACCAACATTAGAAAAATTTGTGGGCTTTTATCGGGAAGACTTTAGGGAACAGGTCCAGCTTTATTTACTTAATTGTATTGAGCATGGGATTCCATTTGACTTTGAATATCCTATCCTCACCTCAAGGAAAAATGAAAAGTGGATACGCACCATAGGAAATGGGGAAATGAGAGAGGGAAAAGTTATCCGGATTTACGGCAGCTTTCAAGATATTCACGACCGAAAGCATGCCGAAAATGAACTCCTGCTTGCTTACGAAGAAAAAAACACCATACTAGAAAGTATAGGAGACGCATTTTATAGTGTGGATAATGAATGGACCGTAACCTATTGGAACAAAAAAGCCGAGGAGTTTTTGGGAATTAAAAAAGAAACAATCCTCAACCACAATTTGTGGGATGTAGTAAAAGAAACCTACAGGATAACTCTTTTCGACAAATTCCTAGAAATCAAAACCATCGCTAGGAACTTAAGTTATGAGCATTATTACGAACATTCAAAAGTATGGTATTCGATAAATGCCTACCCTAATACTAACGGAATCTCGGTTTATTTTAAAGATATTACCCAGCGAAAAATTTACGTTGAGCAGATACGTGAATCCAACGAAAGGTTTGAAATTGTAACCCAAGCCACTAACGATGCCATTTGGGACTATAATGCCATCACTGGGAAAATGTACCATGGTGAGGGTTATCGAACATTATTTGGATACAAGCCTGGCGTTAGTACTGAGGGTCAGGCGGTTTGGGAAGAAAAGATCCACCCAGATGATCGGGAACGGCTAAAGGCATATTTCAAAGACCTATCTGAAAATCCGAAGGTCTTTGATTTATATAGCGAATATAAGTACAAGCGTGCAGATGGCAGTTATGCCTACGTCATCGATCGAGGCATCATTCTGAGAGATAAGTCTGGAAAAGTCACCCGAATGATTGGAGCCACCCAAGATGTCACCGAGAGAAATCACTACGAAAAATCCCTTAAGGAACTGAACGAGAAACTCGAGAAACACGCCAAAGAACTGGCACTTTCCAATGCGGAATTAGAACAATTTGCCTATGTGGCCTCCCATGATTTACAGGAGCCATTACGTATGGTTACGAGTTTTCTGACACAGCTGGACAAAAAATACAACCACCAATTGGATGAAAAAGCGCACCAATATATCGAATTTGCAGTGGATGGTGCGAGAAGAATGCGGCAAATTATTTTGGACCTATTGGATTTCTCCAGAATCGGAAAACATGAAGATGCGCTGGAGGAAATTTCTTTAAGGAATGTAGTATCCGAAGTTTTAAAATTACAAGGCAAATTGGTAGAGGAAACAGGCGCACAATTTCAGATTGGAGACTTGCCGTCTATAGGTTCCTTCAGATCCCCAATAGTACAGATATTTCAAAACCTGATCGGCAATGCATTGAAATACAGAAGGAAAGACACACCTCCAGTCATTCGAATCAATGCGGTGGAATCGGAAATTGAATGGCTTTTCTCTATCGAGGACAACGGTATAGGGATTGAAAAGGAATATTTCGAACGTGTGTTCATAATTTTCAAACGGCTCCACAGTAAAAAAGAATATAGCGGTACTGGAATGGGATTAGCCATCGTTAAAAAAATCCTGGAAAATCTCGGCGGGAAAATATGGGTAAATTCTAAAACAGGAGTTGGAAGCACATTTTATTTCACATTACCAAAATGATAGAGTTATTGGCAAATAGCAGTTGCGGATAATGGAATTGGCATCGAAGATGTATATATGGACAACGCATATATCCTTTTTCAGCAGCTCAAGCCCATACTTATTCCGGAAGGTTCCGGTATGGGCTTTGCAATTGCCAAGAAAATAATTGATACCTTGAATGGCCAAGTATGGGTAATGTCGACACCTGGCCTGGGTAGTACCTTTTCCTTTACTTTGCCTAAAAATAATTCAATTTTGTAATGTCAACCTAATTTTAATCGATTGAAGATCTGGAAAACATACGAAGATTATATTTCAGGAAATTTCCGGGATATTAACACAAAGGATTCCGGTCTGCCTTATTGGAGGGATTATTTGTTTGTCATTACCATCACATACATCATTCCGTTTAGTCTAATTGCATTAATCCCCGGTATAATAGCGTCTTTGTTGGCAGGTTTCTACGCAATTTTGGTTTTCGATGTAGCCGCAGTTATTTTATTAGCTTTAATTGCCTTTAGCAAGTCCATACCAATTGCGTGGAAAAAGGTACTTTTCATCTGTATCGTATATGTTTTCGCAATCATTATTTTTGAGGCCCTCGGGAGTTTTGGACCTGGCTTGGTCTACTTACTCGCTGTTTCTATATTTATGATCATCATTTTCCCCGAAAGACTCGCTTTTCTCTCCGTGGCCATCAATATTGTGTTTTGCACGCTCTATGGAATAAACATCTATTTCGAATTTTTCGCAGTACATCCATCTGATGAATTCTACCTTGTTTCGTGGGTAGCTATTTCTTCTAATCTGATCTTCTTAAACGGTATGTTTTCGATCCTCATTCCTCGGGTATTTAAAGGAATGCAGGATACTTTAAATGAACAACTACTGCTGAAAAACGAACTTAAATCAAAACAGGAAAGCTTGGAAGAATCGCTGCGGAAAATCCAGTCAAAAAATGAAGAATTGGAAACCTTTGCTTATACAGCTTCTCACGATCTTCAGGAACCCCTTCGTATGATTACCAGTTTTCTAAACCGACTGGAGACCAAATACGGTCCGCGATTGGATGATAAGGCAAAACAATACATATTTTTTGCTGTGGATGGAGCCCGGCGAATGAAGCAAGTCATCTTGGACTTGTTGGAATATTCCAGAGTGGGAAAAGAGAATATATCCGAAGAGATTGTTAACGTCCAAACAACCGTAGAAGAAGCGTTTTCTTACATAGAGAATAACATGGAGACGGAACATGTAACCCTTCATTATTCCGGGCTGCCTGTGATTAAAACGCACCGGATATTACTCTTACAGGTTTTCCAAAACCTAATCAGTAATGCCATCAAATACTGCCCGAAAGATCGTCCCCCGGAGATATTTATTCGACATAGGGAAAACCAAACAACCTGGGAATTTTCCGTTGAAGACAACGGGATTGGGATTGAGAAAGAGTTTTTTGATAAGATTTTTGTAATATTCCAACGATTGCATGACAAGAATTCATATGCGGGCACGGGTATCGGATTGGCCATTGTAAAGAAAATCGCCCAAACGCTTGGAGGTGATGCTTGGGTAACTTCTGAAGTTGGGAAAGGAAGTACATTTTATTTTTCTGTAAAGAAGCATTAAAAGGAGTAAGTCTGACCACCAACCAGTATAAAAAACCTATGCAGCTAGGAAGGGAAATATACGTATTTAAAATCCTCATGATTACTCGGAGTGCTTCTGCACGGTTTATTAATTAGAGTTCCGCACAACGAGACATTGGCATTCTACTGGATTTTAGGTTAAAAATAAAGTTCGGACGGATATCAAAATATCAATCAAAGGATACTCGATTCACTTACTTTTCATAAATTCGGGGTGAGATGTGGAATAATCCCAGTCTATTTGGAAATCTTTCTTTAAGATGTTGTAAGTTTGCATAGTTGTTTGATTTTCAAATTCCGTCAGGAAATAATTTTGGACGTAGAAATAGATTGACATAAACGATTAACTTGGTTAGCATTATTAATTTTACTTTACCAAGAAAAATTAAAAAAATACATTTAAAACGAATGAAGAGAACACACCTTTTACTAGTGGAAGATAATGAAGGTGATATTTTATTGACCCAGGAAGCGTTGGAGGAAAGGAATATCATCACCGAGATGAGTGTGGTAAAGGATGGAAAGGAAGCTATCTTATTTTTGCTAAGGGAAGGTATATATGGCCGGGCAAAAACTCCAGACATTATCTTATTGGACATCAATCTTCCAAAAAAAAGTGGGCATGAAGTGCTGGAGTTTATTAAAACTCACGACGACCTGAAACAGATTCCAGTTATTATGCTGACGACATCTTCATCAGATTCTGATATTAGAAGGTCTTATAAAAATCACGCTAATTGTTTTATAACCAAACCTATAGAGGTAGGTGATTTTATCAAAGCCATTTCGGTCATTGAAGATTTTTGGTTTAATGTTGTAGCCTTACCTCCGAAAGTCTAATTTCGATGCGAAAAGACAAGGAATTATATAATATACTTGTAATCGAGGATAATCTCGGTGACTATATCTTGGTCAGAGATTTTTTGGAAGAGATGATTTTGACCCCAAATATTATTCAGGCAGGGGATTTTAAAGGGGCTCTTTCCAAGTTGAAGGATGATTCCCAACGTTTTAATGCTGTTTTTTTAGACCTCTCTCTGCCTGACAAAAGTGGGGAGGACCTGATAAAATCAATCATTTTGCTGGCGAATGAAAGCCCGGTAATTGTCCTGACTGGATATACGGATGCTTCTTTTGCCATTAAATCGCTGGCACTTGGAGCTTCGGATTATTTGTTGAAAGACGAACTGACCTCCATCACACTTTATAAAAGCCTTACTTACAATATAGAACGGAACAAAAACCTGCTTAAACTTAAAGAATCCGAGTTGAGGTACAGTGATTTGTTCCAGCTTAGTCCACAACCCATGTGGGTGTACGATATAGAAACACATTATTGTCTGGATGTAAATAAAGCTGCCATTAGCAATTACGGGTATAGCCATACAGAGTTTTTATCCATGACCGTTTGGGATATTCGACAAAAGGACAGCGTTGATTTGGACCAAACAGTTCAGGATTCTACCAACTTAGAAACTCCTTTCTTCCAAGGACTTTTCAAGCATAGAAAGAAATCAGGTGAAATCATCGATGTGGATATTAGGAGCAATACAATTTTTTTTAATGGAAGAAAAGCAACCGTCATTTTAGCCAACGACGTAACTGAGAAACTTCGACATACCCGGATCATTGAAGATCAAAATAAAAGACTGAAAGAAATCGCTTGGACACAGTCCCATATAGTAAGGGCCCCCCTATCCCGCATGCTTGGACTAATTGATTTGATCAAAAACAATATCATTCCGTCTGAAGAGTTTGACGAATTTCTTGGTCATTTAGAAAATTCAGCACTGGAAATTGATGTCATTATCCGCAAAATCGTGAGAAAAACTGAGGAGTTGGGTATGGATCAAAAATCAGAGCCAGACAAAAAGTGAAACTCTATGAGGAAACACCTAAATATAATCAATTCTCAACATTTTACCGAACCAGACCACTTTCATTAAATACCCCATGCAGACGTACAGCAATCACATCCAATATTATCCACTCCATCATTTTGTCATTACTCCCTTGTCATTGGTTTTTTTATCCTGGTCCTTTTATAACTTGGCAGAGGCTTATGTTGACAGAGTTGATTTGAGTTATTATATATACTTACTAGTCGGGGCAATTATACTATTTTTAATCCCGATAATAACGAGAATCTATGCCCTCAAAAATCAAAATAGAATTATACGGCTGGAAATGAGGGTCAGGTATTTTCAGGTGACAGGAAAGTCTTTATCAGAGTTGGAAAGAAAACTATCTCTTTCACAGCTTATTGCCTTGAGATTTGCGGGTGACGGAGAACTGGTCCCTTTGATGGAAAAAGCAATAGATCAAAATCTAGATGCTAAATCCATCAAAAAGGCCATCACTGATTGGCAAGGAGATTATCTAAGGGTATAATACGGTTTCATCCACTCCCGTCGTCACTACCTCACTAGCTGTGTAAGTAATTTCCGTACTTCGATAGGATTCTTGATATTGTAATGAGCTTGGGTATATGCATATCCCACTCTGATAGTGTACGCATCCTTTGGCATAGCCTTGAACGTATCCTCATCTGTCCAATCGTCTCCCAAAGCCATGATGAAATCATATTCCTCTCCCTTCAAAAACGCAGTAGCAGCTCTTCCTTTATTGATGTCCGGACGCTTAATTTCCAAGACCATATTACCTTCCAAGACCTGTAGGTTATGTCCGCTGGCCATGTATTTGAGATGACTAAATAATTCTCTCATCCGTAAATCCCCTAGTCCACTTTCCACTTTCCGATAATGCCAAACCAGAGAATGGTGCTTTTCCTCAATAAATGCTCCGGGCGTTCTTAACACATAATAATCCATGACCTGACGGATATCTGACTTCCAAGAATCATCCACCTCGGCATAGAGTTCAAAATCATCAACTCCCTGCTTCTTCATCCATACCCCGTGTTCGGCAATCATATCCACGTGCTGTCCGGCAAACCATTTCCCTAAAGTTTCCTTATCCCTTCCACTAATGATTACTACCTGACACCTTTCCGTTAACCGGCCGACCAGGTCTATCAATTCTTTATCCGGAAAAGCATCCCCAGGTCTTGCTTTAAAGCCAACCAAAGTCCCGTCATAATCTAGGAACAAAACCGGCCTTTTGGCAGCTTTGAATTTACTTTCCAACTCATTGATAAATGCCTGATCGATAGCTTTGGACTGAAAGTCTTTTTGCTTATCCTTTACATGAGTGAGTCGGCTCATGAAGACTTTAACCCACTGAAAAATATCATATTTTTTCAAACTGGCCTGCATGGCACTAATCCTAAGGATTTGTTCTTCTTCGGGCATATTAAGGGCCGTTATAATGGATTCTTTTACAGCCTGCATATCATTGGGATTTACCAGAATGGCATCTACCAGCTCCTTACTCGCACCCGCCATCTCAGAAAGGATCAACACGCCCTTCTTGTCTGTTTTGGAAGCGACAAATTCCTTGCAAACTAGGTTCATCCCATCTCGTAGTGGCGTAACCAGAGCAATGTCTGACATGGCGTAGAAAGCACTTAGCTCGTTAAACGGAAAACTCCTGTAGAAATAATGAACTGGAACCCAGTTAAGCGTACTGTATTTGCTATTTATCCTCCCCACCAACGTATCTATTTCCTCCTTCAACTCCATGTAGGATTTCACTTTGGCCCGAGAGGGGACGACTACCATGATCATGGAAACCTTGCCGTGAAATTCTGGATTAGCCTCGAGCAACTCGTCGAAAACCCTAATACGCTGCGGGATCCCTTTTGAATAATCCAATCTGTCTATTGTCAAAAGCAACTGCTGTTCGCCCAAAAGTGATTTGAATTTCTTGACATTGGCTAAGCTTTTCTTGCTTACAGCAGCCTTTGCAAATTTATCGTAGTCTATACCCATAGGGAAAGAATCCACATTTACAAGGCGGTTATCCGCCTGTATGTATCCACTTTCATTAGAAAGCCCTAATATTCGGCCAACTGCACTCAAGAAGTGCCGCATGTCATCGTAGGTGTGAAATCCTATTAAGTCGGCACCCACCATTCCTTCCAAAAGTTCTTTTCTCCAAGGAAGCATTCTAATGATTTCATACGATGGGAATGGAATATGCTGGAAAAAGGCGATGGTTGCTTGGGGCAAGGCCTCCCGTAACATCATGGGCAATAACAGCAACTGATAATCGTGCACCCAAATAGTATCCTCAGGCTCGGCCTTCTCCAGAATCACATCACAAAATTTCCGGTTCACCTCCACATAGGATTTCCAATACGAATCTTCATAATTAATGTATTGGGTGAAGTAATGAAAAGCAGGCCAAATGGTTTCATTGCTAAAACCTTCATAATACAACTCAATATCTTCCTTCGTAAGAAAAACGGGGGCCATTTTAAGGTTCTTTAGTTCCTCTATTACCTCTTGGCGTTGGGCGGGACTATCTACGTCATTACCAGGCCACCCGATCCAAATATTTTCACCCTCCTTGTAAATGGATCCAAGCCCAGTGGCCAACCCGCCTGCGCTTGGTTTAAATTCAAATTTGCCATTTTTGTGCTGTAAACTTACCGGAAGTCGGTTGGAGACAATGATTGTTTTACTCATAGTTGCGTTGGTCTTATATAGTAAGATTAAAGAATACCCGTTTGGTTCTTAACTAAATTGCAAAAGAAAGGCCATTTTGACCTTTCTACTAAATTATGAAAAAAGTAGGGAAGAAAAAATCCACACCTACATTGGTGCGTCATTTTTTGATTGACCGCCCGATCATTGGTACATTAGGCAATGTTTTTATAGACCATGGAAATAATATCACTAAAGGCATTAGCAACTTATAAAAACAAAAACCTCCCCAAATCATATTGGGGAGGTTTGGCAATAGCTACTTGAGCCTATGAATTGATCACTTGATTTCAATAGGCAGCTTTAATTTTTCCCACTCTACAACCAAGCCGGGTGATGTAACTTGGATTGAAAGCCATTCCTTACTTTCATTGACCCATTGTGGGGTGGAGGTTACTCGCAGCACGTCATTTTCCTCTTTATATTGAAAATGGCCATGTTCCAAATCCCACTCGGAGTTGAAGATTACCGTCCAATCCCCATTCTCCATAGGTACCGTGAATAGAGAGTATTTACCTGCCTTCAGGGGTTGGCCTTCAACAACCAAATCCTGGGCACTCTCAATAAATGTCGCTTCATTGGCACCAGTCCTCCACACTTCACTGTAGGGAACAAGGTCCCCCCAAATGGTACGCCCTTTCACAGCAGGAGAACCGTACTGAACTTTTATGGTTTTATCCCCGATTTTTCCTTCCACTTTACGAAGTGGGCTAGCCCTCGTTTCCTCTACGGTTTCTTCGATTTCGGCTGATTCCACAACCTCCTCTGAAGTAGATTTTTGCTCGCCGCACCCCACCAATAACGCGATGCTGGCTAGAAAAATAAATTGCTGAAATGTGAAAATTTTCCTCATTTTTTTATCTGTTGATTTTCTGTCGAATTTAGCAATAATAGTTGACCTACACTAGTGAATTTATAATTTACCGGATTCGCAGGGATAACTTTTACTACCCCGTTGATTTATCCGTTTACATGTTCTATGTTTGTATGTATGCATTCCATTTACACTGAAAACACATGAGGGCTCTTGTTTTAATATTTTTTTTTATCTCTTTAATCCTCTTTTTGAGTGTTCATATTTCACCTTTGGTGTTGTCTTATACAGGACTTTTGCCATTATTAATCCCCCCCTTTTTATTGCTCAATTTGCTTTTATGCATCCTATTTCTATTCGGCCGTACCAGATTGATGATTTATCCAATCATTGCATTGGCAGTAGGTTGGGGGTTCTTCTCGGTGACTTTCCAATGGAATGATCGCTCAGCGGATGTGTCCGGTGTCACCTTGTTATCCTTTAACACGATGTATTTCAACCAAAACTGGGGGAATGACGAAGGAGGAAAAATAGGTAACTCCATTGAATGGGCCAAAAGTAATCCTTCGGACATTAAGTGCTTTCAGGAGTTTCACCAAGACTATACAACAGCTTCCCGAAACGCATTGAAAATCATAAGCCAAGAGGGAAGCTATCACTATTATTATCATTCCTTTGGAAACAACAGCAAAAAATCAATGGGATTGGCGATATTCAGTAGGTTTCCCATTATAAATGAAGGTGTCGCCTTCGATAATCAGAACCACAATGGTTCTATTTTCGTGGATTTAAAAATCAACAAAGACACCATCCGGGTGTATAATATCCATTTGGAATCTATGAGCATCCCTGCAAGTCAATTATCCGATCCTAAAGGAATTAAGAACCATTACAGGGAAACGATCAGAAAATTGAAAAGTGGCATTGTTATGCGTGCCAAGCAGGTAAACATACTGAAAGATCATATAGGTAACAGCCCTTACCCCGTGATTTTGGCTGGTGATTTTAATGATGTCCCATATAGTTATACGTATTTCTCTTTGAAGACAATCCTTAAAAATTCTTTTGAGGAAGCTGGCAGGGGGTTTGGGTTTACCTATAACAAAGTCCTTTTTTTCCTAAGAATAGATCATATCTTCCATGACGAGGTTTTTGAGGTTAAAAATTTCAAAACACATACTGAAGTTGATTATTCAGACCATTATCCAATTTCAACGATAATTACATGGCAAAGTCCGCTTAAGGTGAGAACATTCGATGAGGATTATTGATTTCTGTTCCACATTCTTGACATGGGCAAAATTAATATCGGTAACCACAACAAATCGGCTAAAAGCGCAAATATAAATAACAAACCAATCAATAAACCCGCATAAAATGTGATCTGAAAATCGCTGAAAATGGTAGGACTAAAACTAGGACAAGCGGTTTGCTACCTTCTATTATTTAAGGCTATATTTAGGGCGTAATTAAATTAAATGATGAGAAGAATTAACGGATTATTTTATGGTGTGCTGATAGCCACCTTTGGTATATGCCAGCACACTTTTGGTCAGGAAGATCGATGGCAGCAGTCAGTGAGTTATCAAATGGAGGTAGACATGGATGTGCTCACTAACCAATACACTGGCAAACAAACCATTGCCTACACCAACAATTCACCTGACACTCTGGATCGGGTTTTTTTTCATCTATATTATAATGCCTTCCAACCCAACAGTATGATGGACGTTCGTTCCCGAACAATCGTAGATCCTGATAGAAGGGTAAGGGATCGTATTTCAAAGCTAAAACCGAACGAAATAGGTTACCTCAATGTAAGTCAGCTAAAAATGAACGGACTGGATGTCTCCTTTGAGCAAGTAGAAACAATCTTGGAAGGCGATCTTCCCCATCCGATTTTGCCACATACTACCGTATTGTTCGAAACCAGCTTTGACGGGCAGGTTCCCTTACAGGTAAGGCGCTCAGGCAGGGACAGTGAAGAAGGTGTACGTTATTCCATGTCACAGTGGTACCCAAAGATATCCAATTATGATTACCAAGGTTGGCATGCTAATCCGTATGTCGGCAGAGAGTTTTATGGAATTTGGGGAGATTTTGATGTTAGCATTACCATCGACAAAACCTATGTGTTGGGTGGCACCGGCTACCTTCAAAATGCCAATGAAATCGGACACGGGTACGAGGACCCGGGTGTGACGGTTCCGGTAAATGACGCCGAAAAATTGACTTGGCATTTCTATGCCCCACGAGTGCATGATTTCATGTGGGCCGCAGATCCTAAGTACACACATGACCGCATCGAAATGGACAACGGGATCACTGTTCACCATCTCTACATTAAAAATTCCCAAACTGCCCCAAATTGGGAAAAACTAAAGACCTATACACCCGCAGCGATTACATATATGAATGAGCATTTTGGAGAGTATCCTTATAAGCAGTTCTCTGTGATACAGGGAGGTGACGGAGGGATGGAATATCCCATGTCAACCTTGATAACGGGTCAACGCTCTCTTGGAAGCTTGGTAGGTGTGATGGTTCATGAATTGATACACAGTTGGTTCCACGGTGTACTTGGTAGCAATGAAAGCCTGTATTCCTGGATGGATGAGGGATTCACCACCTATGCCGGAAACCTTACCATGGCAAACATTTTCTCCGACCAGCCCTCCGGATTTCCTCACAGGGGTTCTTATGCGGGATATGAACGTCTGGCAACTTCCGGTTTGGAAGAACCACTTTCTACACATGCCGATCATTTTAACACCAATTTCGCATACGGCTCTTCCGCATATTCCAAAGGTTCCCTTTTTCTTTCTCAGCTGGAGTATATCATGGGCGAAAAGCATCTTGCCAAAGGGATGTTAAAATATTGGAATACGTGGAAGTTTAAACATCCCAATGTCAATGATGTCATACGGGTAATGGAAAAGCAAAGCGGTTTGGAGTTGGATTGGTTTAAAGAATATTGGGTATTTACCACCAAAACCATCGATTATGCTATTTCGGATGTATCCGCATCGGGTCAACAGACAAAAATCACACTTGAAAGAATAGGTCTTATGCCTATGCCTATAGACTTGGTGGTCACCTATACAGATGGCAGTCAAGAACTAATATACCTCCCGCTGGTCATCCAAAGGGGCCAAAAACCAGAAGAAGAAGACGGTCCCAAGCGAATCCTAACTGAAAGGTGGCCTTGGACAAATGGACAAAAAGAAATTTTATTGGATAGGCCGCTATCAAGTATACAGTCCATTGAGATTGATCCATCCCTACTTATGGCAGATATTGATAGATCAAATAATGTTTTTAGTCAATAAAAATTCCTTAGTGGGCCAGTTGCTAAAAAAAGGATGGTAATAAAAAACCTCCGGGACAGAATCCCGGAGGTTTGAACACTTAAAAAACCACCAACCTTTATTAAATTCTTGTTTTTTTCCCCTGCAATGCCATATTTATCTTATCTGTAAGTAAGTACATCACAGGTACTAGTACTAACGTTAAGAACGTTGCAAAGGTTAGGCCAAAAATTACTGTCCAAGCCATTGGCCCCCAAAAATCCGCATTATCACCCCCCACATAGAACTGGGGATCAAATGAAGAGAACAGCGTAGCGAAGTTTATATTCATCCCTATTGCCAATGGAATCAATCCAAGCACTGTGGTAATCGCTGTAAGTAATACTGGTCTTAACCTCGTTTTCCCGCCTAGGACTATACTATCGAGCAAGTCTGCATAAGGTAAATATTCTCCCTCTTTCACTCCCAATTCTGTCCGGCGTCGCTCTCGGACTAAGTTGGTATAATCAATCAGTACAATGGCGTTGTTTACGACAACACCCGCAAGGGAAATGATCCCTATACCTGTCATGATGATCACAAAGTCCATGTCAAAAGCCACTAACCCCAAAAATACTCCTATAGTACTAAATAGCACAGAGCCCATAATGATAAAAGGACTCGCAAAGGAGTTGAATTGGGCCACGATAATCAAGAAAATAACTGATACTGCAATAAGCAAAGCCCTAGTCAAAAACTCTGCGGATTTGGCCTGCTCCTCTTGTTCTCCTGTGAATTTTACCGTTATGCCATCAGGAGTCTCGAAGTTCTGAAGGTGATCTTTTATCCGCTGATTGATTTCAGTTGCATTGAAACCATCTGTCACGTTGGAAGAAATAGTAATCACCCTGTTGAGATCCTTTCTTTTCACTGAACCAAACGTAGAGCTATATTCCAAATCAGCCACTGCGGAAATCGGAATTTCACTTTGATTGCCAAATTTATCCCTGAAATTAATTTTTTTGTTGATCAATGCAGCCACATCATACCGGTACTCATCTGCCAATCTCAATTGTATTGGATAATCTTCTTCACCTTCCTTAAATTTGGAAACCTCCAAACCAAACAACGCTGTGCGGAGTTCATTGGCAATGGTGCTTGTTGACAATCCAAATCTTCGGGCACTTTCCCTGTTAATATTTACAATTAACTCTGGATTTCCGGACTCAAGATCGGTTTTAAGTTCCTCTATCCCAGGAATATTCGCTTCATTTACATATTCTCTCATTTCCGCCACAAAATCCATGAGCTTGGGAAAATCCTCTCC
>DATHWC010000360.1:0-19799 GCA_035460985.1 Lunatimonas sp. | reverse complement strand
GATCTATTCAAAACACCATTAGTAATTTGGGTTTTGGGTGATCACATCATTGATTTCCATTTCGGCCTGAGGGATTGGCCATAAATAGTCCCTTTCAGGCCTGAAATTTCGATTAAGCCCACTGGAAATGGTTTCCCAATTCCCACTTGCCTCGTTAAGGTAATAAAGGCCCTGAACTATACCTATTTTATCTTCTCCAATTTTCCATCGGTTCATATCAAATAACCTTAAGCCCTCAAAAGCCAGCTCTACGGCTCTTTCATCCCTGATGATTGCTCTTAGCTACAAACCCAAGCACCAACGGTGCGTAATCAAAAACCTGCGAAAAATCCCAAACATTATATAATACTCGCAAACTAGGCAACAGTGGAGAAAAACACTTGGGGATTAATTCCGCACTGTTATGTGAATCAAGCAAGTTTACTTTTAATGGGCATTTAATTCCCAACCAAATCCACTCCCCTATCTCCCCTCAAAAGCCTCCACCGCAGCCCTTACCGACCCATGTTCCAATAGCATATCATACGCCTCAGCCTGACCCAACCCAGTGGCTTCCATAATCATATTGGTGCCCCGGTTGACCAGCTTTTTGTTTGAGAGTTGCATATCGACCATTTTGTTTCCCTTTACCCGGCCCAATTTGATCATTACGCTGGTGGAAATCATATTGAGTACCAATTTCTGGGCGGTGCCGGATTTCATACGGGTACTGCCCGTAACAAATTCTGGGCCTACTACGGCTTCTACGGGAAGCTGGGCGGTGGCGGCAAGGGGTGTGTCGGCATTGCAGGTGATGCATCCGGTCAGGAGGCCGGCTTCGTTGGCAGCTTTTAATCCGCCGATCACATAGGGGGTGGTCCCGGAGGCGGCGATTCCTATTACCGTATCGTATTCATT
The DNA here is from genome assembly GCA_035460985.1 of Lunatimonas sp. Taxonomy (GTDB): domain Bacteria; phylum Bacteroidota; class Bacteroidia; order Cytophagales; family Cyclobacteriaceae; genus Lunatibacter. The sequence goes on along the minus strand of DATHWC010000360.1, from coordinate 18,902 downwards.
AAACCCAAAAGCCTGAATATCCTGCCAGGCTTGGTTGGGATCGTCCTCGGCATTCTCTACCGCCTTACGGATTGCCATATCGCCACCTGCTATGATACCAATTACCAAGTCAAACGGAACCCCATAGGTCGGAGGACACTCGGAGGCATCCAATATGCCTAGGCGTCCACTGGTGCCCGCTCCTATGTAAAAAAGCCGTCCTCCCTTTTCCATCCTGGGTACGATGGCGGCTACCAGTTTTTCTATTTGAGGAATGGCTTTATTGACGGCAAAGGGAACAGTATGGTCTTCCTTGTTCATATTTGCCAATAAATCGGCAATATCCATTTGCTCCAAGTTGTCGTAAAAGGAGCTGCTTTCGGTGGTACTCATATTTTTTCCTGATGGTAAAGGGTAAGTCCCGCTATGGGGGCTTCCAGAATAATTTGAATTGAAACCTGAAGATCGTTTCCTACTTTTCTCAGCACATCACTGTTATAGTAAGCAATTGATCCTACAAAGTTGACGGGTTTTTCTTTGTAATTCTCATAACGCATCACGTGCCGCTTGAAGAAATCTACAAATCCCTGATAAAATAGGTTAAAGCAATAGGGGTGGTCCTTGTGCTCGCCGATAAATGTGCAAAAGGATGCCATGTATCGGTTGGGAAAGGGTTTTTGATAGACGTTTTCCTGAATATCCAAGGTAGCCAATCCAAGTTCTTTTATTGCCAAAGCCCGGATTTCGGCAGGCATATCATCGTATATAAAATCCTGCAGAAAATGTCGGCCTATGTAGGAACCGCCCCCCTCATCACCCAACAGATAGCCGGGAGAAGGTCTACTTGTGGTAATTTTATTCCCGTCATAATCCCCACTGTTTGACCCGGTGCCCAAGATGCATGCAATTCCCGGCTTATGTCCACAAGTAGCCTTTGCCGCTGCCGTGAGGTCATGGTCTACTTCTACAGTGGCATCACCGATAATTGCATTGATTACCCGGCGGACACTGGCTTTGTTTTTCTCGGCTGTACAACCCGCTCCATAAAAGTAAACTTCATCAATCGTCCCCTTTAGGTCCAACATTTCTTTCGTCTGCAAGTCCCTAAGCATGTCCTCCTCCTTCTGATAGTACGGATTAAAACCTACTGTCCGAAACTGTTCCACTTTGCCATCTTCACGGATGACTCTCCAGTCGGTTTTACTGGAGCCACTGTCTGCTATTAAAATCATATAAGGAAGGCGACGGGTTCAAATTTGTCAAAAACATTCGCATTGTGCGGAGCGTCAGGGAGCTCTCCGGTCAGGTCTTGGCCTGCCCAATGTTCGTAATGCCGGCCATTTCTCCATAGTCGTGAGGAACTTACATCATAGACCAGGCCATTGAAAGCAATATATATTTCAGGCTTGTCCTGTCCGTTATACAGGGCCAATTGATTTTTGGTGATTTTCTTCATTCGCAACTCAAATATAAAAACTTTTGTAAGGAAACGTTTATCTTCTAAAAAAACGTATCAGTACAATTTGAGTTGGGCATTGACCCATCGCTCCGGAATTTCGCCTCGCTGGGCGGTTTGATAGTCTTCATAGCTACAGGGAATAATAGTATCTCTGCCATACTTCCCTTTTTCGGAAGCTGGAATTTCCATCCACCATTTGCCGCTAAGGTTACTTTTGTAAAAATGTAGTATCGAAGGCTTGGAGTCCAAGGAAACGGTATACTTGGTATAATCGGTGCTTTTGAAAGACAGGCTGTCTTTGCGATGGTAAAACCCCTCTATAAAATACCAAATCATAGTTGCCATTACCGCTGCTGTAGTGTGTCGGGTGTCATCCAGGTCAGCATGGTAGCCATACAAACCGAAGGAACTCAGCTTTTCATTCATCCCAGCAAACCAACATATCTGACAGGCTTCTTCCGCAGTCATGCCAAAAGGCTGCGCATCTATGGCACCCGGCGCATCTGCCGACTTGATGGCGCATATATCAAAACTCAACAGGTCGGCATTTCTGATAAGCGGCTCTATTTCCTTGAAGTTATCCCTCAGTTTGCCCAAGCGGACATGGTCAAAGTAGAGTTTTTCCAAGGTAGTCACCAAATCAATGTCCGCCAAGAAGCTCTGATATGCGAGGTGACAGTAGTTAAACAAAAAGTTAGGCTCATGCAGTATGATGTCCTGTGAATGGGTTTCATCCGCACGTCCGTCCTCTTCCATGTCCAACTTGGCATCCACGGTGAGCAAACTTACCATTTTTTTCATCTTCTCATAGGAGAGATACTGCCCCAAGTCCAAGTCGTGGGAGCCGCCGATAAAAATGGGAAGTATCTGCATCTTAATCAGCAATTCCCCAATGGAACGTATCAACTGACAGGTTTCCTTGGGAGTGTCTCCATTTCTTAGATTTCCCAAATCTGCTACCTTATACGTCCCCTGTCCCCTTTTTAGCGCATACAATTTTCTCCGGATAGTATGGGAAGATAGGGAACCATTGTTGAGGGTAGCAGAACCTCTATATTCTTCTAATCCTATGATCGCTACCTGCATACCTGTGAGATCCGGGAATGTTTCACCGTGATAGTGGATGCCGTTAAAAAAAGCATGAAGGGAATATTTCTGCTGATAAAACGATTCAGGCAGCGGCTCAAAGAATATTTGTAAATCCATTGGTTGGGAGATGCTAAGTTTTTCAAAAATACAAAAAATAACGCCTTTGTAACAAAAAAGTCCCGCACAATGGCGGGACTTGAATTTTTATCCTCCGAAATCATCAAATCTGACGTTTTCATTTGGAACACCGAGGTCTTCCAACATCTTGAGAACGGCTGCGTTCATCAAAGGTGGTCCACACAGGTAATATTCTATTTCATCGGGTTCTTCCACATGCTTTAGGTAATTGTCATAAAGCACTTGGTGAATAAATCCAACGTATCCATCTGCCTCTCTATCTTCAAGCGACTTTTTCACCTTCCAGTTATCTTCTGGTAGCGGTTCAGAAAGTCCAACGTGAAAGTTAAAGTTAGGGAAATCTTTTTCTATGTTTCTAAAATGATCTGTATAGAACAATTCTTTTTTAGACCGACCGCCATACCAATAAGAAACCTTTCTATCGGACTTTTCAGTATGGAAAAGGTGAAATAGATGGGACCTCAAGGGGGCCATTCCCGCACCGCCACCAATGTAGATCATCTCACGCTGGGTTGGGTTGATGTGGAATTCACCATATGGACCGGAAATAGTTACTTTATCTCCAGGCTTACATCCGAAAACATAGGAAGAACAAACACCAGGATTTACATCCATCCATTTATTGTTGGCCCTATCCCAAGGCGGAGTTGCCACACGGATGGTAAGCATTACGATGTTACCTTCAGCAGGGTGGTTGGCCATGGAATATGCGCGGAAGAGTTCTTCGTCATTTTTCATGACTAAGTCCCACAATCCGAACTTATCCCAATCACTCTTGTAAACATCCTGAGGGTGACCCAACTCTGGATGCGGGGTGATGTCCATATCTTTGAAGTTAACGGTAATCTTAGGAACATCAATCTGAATGTATCCTCCGGGTTCAAAATCTAAGGTCTCGCCTTCGGGAAGTCTCACTTTAAATTCCTTGATAAAGGTAGATACGTTGTAGTTCGAAATTACTTCGCACTCCCACTTTTTGATACCGAATATCTCTTCAGGTATCCTGATTTTCATATCCCCTTTTACTTTTACCTGGCAGGAAAGCCTCACTTTACCCTGCTGTTCGGCCCTGCTGAGGTGTCCTACTTCCGTAGGAAGTACTTCTCCACCACCTTCATCGATGGTACATTTACACATGGCACATGTACCACCACCACCACAGGCAGATGGCAAAAATATCTTCTTTCCGCTCAGCGTAGAAAGCAAGGTAGACCCAGCGGAGGCAATCAACGGGTTTTTTTCGTCTCCGTTAATGATGATTTTCACATCTCCCGAGGCCACAAGCTTGGACTGCGCAAAAAGAAGGATAAATACTAGTAGCAAAATAATAAGGGTAAATGCTACAATCGAGGTAATAATTACTGAACCCATTTAACTATTGTTTTTTCTTTTCAGTACGATAATTACAGTTTAAACACGTGCAAATATATTCAATAATCGCTTAAACCTGAGAATAAATTCTATTTTTATATGAAGTACCTTTCACGCCTGTTAAACTACTTAGTGCTTCAATAAGTTTAGCAGCGTATACAATCTGTTCTTCAACTGCCTCCGATCGATGATGAAATCCAAAAATCCATGTTCCAATACAAACTCGGAACTTTGGAATCCTTTTGGAAGATCTTTGCCTATGGTCTCACGGATAACCCTTGGACCGGCAAAGCCTATCAATGCTCCCGGCTCGGCGATATTAAAGTCACCCAGCATGGCATATGACGCAGTAACCCCACCTGTGGTAGGATCTGTCAACAATGAGATATAAGGTACTCCGGCGTCGTCCAAACGAGCAAGTTTTGCGGATGTTTTTGCCATCTGCATCAGACTGAAACCTGCTTCCATCATCCTTGCTCCTCCTGATTTTGAAATCATCAGGAAGGGAATCTTGTGCTCAAGAGCATGGTCAATGGCCCGGGCAATTTTTTCTCCAACGACGGAGCCCATGGATCCTCCTATAAAGTTAAAATCCATGCAAGTGATGACGATATCCAATCCATTGAGTTTGCCTACACCCGTTCGTGCGGCATCTTTAAGTTCAGTCTTAGCTATGGTTTCGGAAATGCGGGTGGGGTAGGATCTGCTGTCCACAAACTTCAGGGGGTCTCCCGATTTCATGTCAGCGTCAAGTTCGGTGAACTTATTATCATCAAAAAGTATTTCGAAATATTCTTTGGAACCAATTTTTACGTGGTATTCGTCATCGGGACACACGTATGAATTATTCTTCAATTCCCTGGTATGAATGATATTCCCCTTCGGAGTCTTATACCAAAGCCCGTCGGGGGTATCCTTCTTTTCTTCTGTGGAGGTTTTAATTCCGGCATCTTTTCTTTTAAACCAAGCCATATCTCTTACGTTTACACCGAATGGTTATTTTCGGGACTACAAATTTATGGGTAATATCGATTAAATAAAATTCTAATTAACAATACAGTGATTAGGGTTGGGCAAAGGGCCCTTTTTCGGAAGCATCTTCTTCCATCAATACTCGGGTTTTAGGTAAACATTCGGGATAGTTGGTCTGTATGTATTCCAGCATTTTTTCCCGCACCAAACACCTCAAATCAAAAGCAGTAGGACTATCCACTGCACTCATCAGACACCTAAGCTCCACCGTGCGTTCCCGGACGTCCGTCACCTGCAATACCTGAACCTTACCATCCCATAAGGGAGTTGATTCCAGAATGGATTTGAGGTAACCCTTTAGGGGTGTGACTGGTAGGGTGTGATCTACATAAAGAAATACCGTTCCCCATATATCCGCCGTAGTCCTGGTCCAGTTTTGGAAAGGCTTTTCCAAAAAGTAGGTAATGGGCAGGACAAGCCTCCGCTGATCCCAAATTCGCACGACCACATAAGTCAGGTTGATTTCTTCTATTTTCCCCCACTCCCCTTCTACCACCACCACATCATCTATACGTATAGGTTGGGTAAAGGCTATTTGAAAGCCAGCTAGAAGGTTGGCAATCGATTTTTGGGCAGCGAGACCAATTATAATCCCAGCAATCCCAGCTGATGTCAGCAATCCGGCTCCAATTTTTCTGGCCGATTCGAAATTCATCAGAATGCTGGCCGTGGCAATAACCACTACTATTATAATAAATATTTTCCGGATAAAAGCCAGTTGCGTAATGATTCTCCTTTCCCTTAGGTTGTCGGATTTGTCGTAAGCAAAGGCATCTAAGGTATAATATCGGAAAACATTAAACCCTTCAATCACTATCCAACTGAGGTTGATGATAAACAATACCGCAAACCAAGGCTGACTTCGGATATAATCCATGTCTTCTGGGGAAAAATAAGGCTCTGCCAATGGAAATACGACGAAGAACAACCCCCACTTTAAAGAATTTGAGAATTTCCGAAGGGCCACCTCCCCTTTGAGACTTTTTGGCTTGTAAAACCGTCTGCTAAGTCTTTTGAAACTAAAGTACAAAAACAGGTGGCTTACCGCTACGGAGGCGACAATGATTAGAATTAAAAGCAGTCTTTCATAAGTCATAAGAAGAATGTTTTAGTTTTATGAAAATGAAAATTAAATTTTAGGACGTTCTGAGAAAAGAAAATTTCTAATTACATTTAAAATTAGATTTCGTCTTAGAGGGGTTACTTTAGGCGCAAATTACTTCAGGCTCAATATAAAACAATACTCTGATACAATGCAATTAGTATACCTATTTCTGTTTTCCGCCATCGTTTTATTTGGAGCGTATTTCACTTATGGCAAGTTCGTTTTCAAACAGTTCAAAATCAGTAACAAAAACATTACGCCATCGCACAGATTTAAGGATGGAGTGGATTATGTGCCGAGTAAGCCAATTGTAGTACTGGGGCACCACTTTGCTTCCATAGCGGGGGCAGGACCAATCGTGGGGCCCATTATTGCAATTACCTTTGGATGGGTACCGGCAGTTATATGGATCCTGGTCGGAGGAATATTCTTCGGTGCTGTCCATGATTTGGGTAGCATGGTGGCATCTCTGAGAAACGACGGGAAATCCATTGGAGTTATCATCCAAAACAACATAGGCAGAAAAGGAAAACAGCTGTTTATCCTATTCAGTTTCTCCACACTTATTTTAATAATTGCCGTATTTGCGGATATTATCGCCAAGACATTCGTCAGTAATCCGGGAGTAGCCTCGGCTTCCATCCTTTTTATACTGCTTGCTATCGCCTTTGGGTTTGTAAACAAATTTACCTCACATAAGAAATCTGCATTTATCATTGCCACGGTATTGGGCGTTGTCGTCATGTATTTATTTGTTTATTTGGGCATGCAAATCCCATTTGTTTTGGATTACCAACTGTGGATTTACGTGCTTTTGGTGTATGCCTTTTTCGCATCGGTGACTCCCGTAGCCATGCTCCTTCAACCCAGAGATTATCTCAATAGCTTCCTGTTATATGGGTTGATCCTAGCCGCAGTGGTCGGTGTAGTAGTAGCCAACCCCACTATTGTGATGGATACGGAGGTACACTTTTCCAGCGAAAGTCTGGGATACATCTTTCCGGTGCTGTTTGTGACCATTGCCTGCGGGGCAATTTCCGGGTTTCATTCGCTGGTGGCATCTGGCACTACCTCCAAGCAATTGGATAGGGAGGAGGATGCCAAAGTCGTGGGATATGGCGGCATGTTGATTGAATCCTTTTTGGCCATCATTGCTGTGGGAGCTGTTGTAGTACTAACCCGAACAGATTATATGTCACGATTGGCAGAGCAGGGTCCTGTACCGCTCTTTGCGGACGGCTTGGGGGCCATAATTGCATCCATGGGCATAAATGAAGCATTTGCGGTTGGCTTTGTGGCGTTGACCGTGTCTGCCTTTGCGCTTACCACGTTGGATACCTGCACCAGGTTAGCCCGCTTCACGTTGCAGGAATATTTTGAGGATGTGCAGCAGCCTGTGGGAAAAAAGATTTCGCAGAACAGGTACATTTCTACTACGGTGGTTGTAGTATTATCGGTGCTACTTCTTCAAAGTGGCGGATTTGCCACACTTTGGCCCATTTTCGGCTCCGCCAATCAGCTTTTGGCCGCATTGGCACTTTTGACCATTTCAGTATGGCTAATACGTAAAAAAGTAAATCCAACTTTTGTGACCATACCTATGTTCTTCATGTTTACAGTCACGCTTAGTTCTTTGGGATTGTTTGCTTGGAATAACTTTAAACAGGAATCATATGTTCTGTCCATAATTGCGACGATTTTATTTATTCTCTCTTTTGCGTTAATATTTCTGGCTAAAAAAAGCCTCTCAAAGGCGCCGGAACTGAAAGAAATGGTTAAAAACTAATTATCATTAATGCTTGAAATTTTTCACCATGACATTCCAAAGGACTATCGTCTTTTGGAATTTGTCATTTATTCTAATAGTTATAATTATGCAACCTTAGAAGATTGCGACCTGATTGTTCACAATGAGTTTCTTTGGGGGTTGGAAAAGAGGGATTAGGAAACTTCTCAATGCGATTTTACCAAGCCCTGTCAGCGGGTCGCATTCCCGTAACCTCTGAAATCCGATCTACCTTTCTGTTCTAACTGAAGAAAAACCTTCCAGGTTCATCCGCTAAATTTAAACCACTAGCTAATTATCAAAAAAACCTGGAAGGTTTAAGGATTTGATATAAATCTTCTAAAACAATCGAAAGCCCATGGAAAGGATCAGCTGATTTTGGCGCTGGTCCGTAGGAACTGCCGCATATCCGTTAATGGCATTGGTCATACCACCCTCATATTTAAAGTCCAAAACCAAATTCCCAATATCCAATCCGATGCCTGCCTGATATCCAAATGTAAATTCCTCCTTCGGTGGTATAAGCCTTGCGGTAGTGCTGCCATCGTTAGAAGACATTTTCCCATCTAAAAGATAAGTGGCCACTGGCCCCGCTTGAAGCCTAAGCACTGAACCCAGCTTTAAACCAACCATCATGGGCACATCCAAGCGGTTGAATTCCACGTCATAGTTGAAGGTGTTGTCGCTAAAAGACCCCCCGGTATTGGTGTACAGCACTTCAGGCTGTATAAAAACAACCGGTAAGTTAATTCTTGCAAAGGCACCTACATGGTAGCCGATCTTGGAGTCCTCGCCCCGGAAACCCTCAAATACTTTCACATCTCCTTGCGAGACACCGAATTTGGGGCCCAAAGTAAAGATTTGTGCACGGGCATTTAAGCTGACAAACGAAGCGAATAAGATAAAGAATATTAGCTTTTTCATATGCTTTTGGATTGTTGTGAGTCATTGAAATAAAAAGCGATAATCTTAAAACAAAAAGAACGCCAATTTATTGTTTACTGTCCTGCAAAGCAAAGGGGTATTACAAGCTTGCAAAATTTTAAACTGAAAAGCTCTCCCCCACGAAAAAATATGGGTTTAACTCATGATCTTAAAATTCCAATGTGTAATTTTTCAGAAATTTTTCGTTCATATTTGAATGTTAATATATTTCACAATATTTAGATGAAAAAAACACTACGGAAATTAATCGGAGGGGTCTGTATTTTTTTGGCCTATTCATGCGTGGACGATCGGGTAATGGAGGATCCCTTTGCGGGGAAGCCGGCAGCACGATTAGGCGTAGGGCAATTGGCCAACCAATTATTGGCCGGGGATCAATTTACCAGGATGGAGATCGAAATGGTGTACATGACTGGCTACCGGCCTACCAATTTTATGCTGGGTGAAATGGTTACATATTTAGAGGACTATGTCAACAAGCCGGATGGAATTATCTTTCGGCAAAAGGAAATACCAGCCTTGGATCAGGCCAACTACACCATCTCCGATATTCGTGAACTGGAAGAAACACATAGGGAACGCTACAATGAAAGAGGAATCTTTACTGTGTTTTTGCTGGTAGTGGACGGGTATTTTTCACAGGATGAGGAGGAGAATTTTGCTCTAGGTGCAGCCTATAACAGCACGAGTATGGTATTGTTTGGTCCCCGCATCGTAGAGAACTCAGGCGGATTTAGAAGGCCATCTCTGCCAGTATTGGAAACCACAGTAACCTTGCACGAACTAGGTCACCTGATGGGCTTGGTAAATAATGGGACTGAAATGGTGCATGAACATGAAGACGACGAATATGAATCCCACTGTGATAATGAAAGTTGTCTAATGTATTGGGCAGTAGAAACCAACCGTGGGTTAAATCTTATGGGATCAACTGTTCCCGAACTGGATGAAAATTGCAAAAACGATATTCGCGCAAATGGAGGAAAGTAGAAAACGTCCCAATATTTATGAGAATTGGGACGTTTTTACTATTAATAGGATTTAAAAAGTTCCGGCTCCTTTTTGGATATTCTCCAAGCCAGTCCCACATTTATCAGATAATCCGCAAAAGCAGCATCCCCATGTCTGTAGTTCGTTGGTGTCGATGCGGCGATATCAGTGACGCTTCTGGTTCTGTTTCGGGAAATTGCCACAGGAACATTCAAGCTTACGGTAAAACCCTTTACCATATAGCTTACCCCTGGCTCTATGGAAATAACATATCCCGGGCGTCTGAAGCCTTCGTTACCTCCGATCAAATCCCTTACCGGCACGCCTTCAATCCTTCCTCCCAACGAGGCCCCAAATCCATGAACAAACAGGGTTCGGAAAACCCCTGCCCTGAACGCATACTGGTCAGGCACAGCCATGATGGATTCATTCGATAGAATAGGATTAAGAGTCTCTCTGAAAGTTCTAGTTCCATTTGTTTCTCTTGGATTAATGAGATAAAATCCATCGTAATAAAGGATAAAGTTGTTTTTCAGAAAGCGTAAACCCTGTGTGTCCAGAATAAGTCCCACGCCCCCGTCACCAGGTTGTATGGATTGGTCAACAGGCCTAACTTGGGGGCTGCCTTCGGGACCCACGTTATAAAAGGTACTCTGCGCATTGTAGTTTCCCGTTGGCAATTTGACGCTAGCTCCAATTGCCATATTGCCTTTGGCAGCCTTCTCGCCGGCAAATAGCCAATATCCTCCACCCACTCGCATATCTGCAATGCCGCCAGAATAACTCCTGTGCCGGGAGTTCCTTCCATGTTCGTAGAGAGAACTTCGTTCGTTATATACAAATGGCAGGGAAGCTGCGACATAAAACCTGTCCGTAACTGCATAGCTGACGTTCAGGTCCACGGAATGGGACCAATTGATTACTTCCGTATTGTTCGCTACGCGGTCAGGTTCCTCATGGGTTCCTTTAAAGTGACGAAAGGATCGGAAATAGCGGTAATTGGTTACGATGTTAAAATCACCCTTTTGCAGAATCTCTCCCTGGTTAAGGGCATTGCCCACCCCGGAAAATTGTCTAATGGCCACGCAGCCCTGTGCCCGGACAAAGGTGCTTGTACCAACTAATGCCACTAATAGGCAAAATATATAGGTAAAGGTTTTCATTGTTGTTGTCTTTTTGGATTAGGTTGATATAGTTTGACACCTAACAACAGTCAACCCATCAAATTGCGCATTCGGCAACTAATCAGGAAAGACTGTCTTATAGGAATCTTTAATAGGCTCACCTACATCCATCAATTTGACGGAGCAAATGAATTGCCTCAGTAAGTCTTGATAAATTCAATGACTAACCATTTCTATGAAAACTTATACAACCTTCGGAGGGGGAGAAGTGACTTGGATGTCTACTGCATGATAAATAGAAAAATGTTCTGAATAGCAGAAAGCCTGATTTCCAATAGCAGATAAAAAAACTAACCTTTCAGAAGGAGACAAATAATCCTTTATAGGGCTTTTGCTCAGTACTGTATCCTTTTGCTGATCGGTCGAACCGTCCGGGGTAAGGGAAATGACCCATTGTTTTAGGTTGAGCTCTAGATTGATTTTAGCATGGTCGGGCACATAGACCAGTTGAAAGGCGTCATTTATAAATCTTTTCTTGATACCCCGGTATGATTTTCCATCCATACTAAAAGGTATGTTGGTCAGATGAAATTCCTCATTGTCTATCATGTAAGGAAGTCTCATCGGAATTTCTAATACATGCATGGAAAATGATTGCTCGTCAAAAACTTTAGCAGACCATTCCGATTCGATGTGATGTTGATAGGCGAAATAAAAAATATAGAATCCAAAATGGTACACCAAAAAACAACCCAAAAGTAATATGGAAATTCCTTTCTTCATCGGGGATAAAGATAAAAAAAAAATCGAAGATTAAAAATTGGTTATTTAATCCTTAACTTCCTCATAGTCAATATAGTCTCCTCCACGAATGGTGCCTGTCGTTTTACCTTTAGGAATATAGTCCACATCGACATTCCCATCCCTTGGTCGGGATTTTTGCCGATTTTCTGTACGTTGTGCTTCATTTACCTGATCCACAAATTTTTTCAGCTTACTTCGGAGAAAATACTTTACCAAGCTGGACATTATCCAACCTATGGCTATAAAGAATATAATTAGTTTTAAAATCATTTCACTGGTCTTTTATAATAATTAACCACTAAGATTATGCGGTATTCGAAATGGCATCACCAATACGCTCTTACTCCAAATCTAATGTGATTACCGCAGGTCCACGCTGTAGGTATAACACGGCTTTCCCGCCAAAACGTTTCCTTTCACCCCAGTTTTTACTCTGCCCGTGATGGTAATTTCTTATAAAATTGGCAAACTTCCAAACTCAATAAGTTTCACGGTCCGAAATTGCTTACATTCCAAGACCGTGAAACATGGAAATTATTTACTTAAGTAAATGTTCCTTTCAGAATAGATCTTCAAAAAGAAATCATCCATCAGGTCATCTATAAAATAGATGGCCTCACCTGTGGATTTCATCTCTGGGCCCAACTCCTTATTTACATTAGGAAATTTGTGGAAGGAAAAGACAGGTTCCTTGATAGCATACCCCTTTTTTACCGGATTGAAATTAAAATCTGTTACCTTCTTTTCACCCAGCATCACCTTGGTAGCATAATTGACATAAGGTTCTGCATAGGCCTTACAGATAAAGGGCACCGTCCGTGAGGCTCTTGGGTTTGCCTCGATAACATACACTTTGTCATTTTTGATGGCAAATTGTATGTTGATAAGACCTTTTGTTTCCAGTGCCAAAGCAATTCGCTCGGTATAGGTTTCAATTTGACGTATCACCAAATCTCCCAAATTATACGGTGGGAGTACTGCGTAGGAATCTCCGGAGTGAATGCCTGCCGGCTCGATATGCTGCATTATGCCGATGATATAAACGTTTTCTCCATCACAGATGGCATCTGCTTCCGCTTCTATAGCCCCTTCCAAGAAGTGATCTAGCAAGATTTCATTGTTGGGAATGTCTCGAAGTACATTTACCACATGCTCCTCCAACTCCTTTTCATTGATTACAATTTTCATTCCTTGTCCACCTAATACATAGGATGGTCTCACTAAGAGCGGAAATCCAAGTCTTTTGCACAATTCAAGTGCCTCGTCTGTATTGTGAATCGTGCCAAATTCCGGGTAGGGCACATTGTTGTCTTTGAGTAGACTGGAAAAGCTTCCCCTATCCTCTGCCAAATCCAATGCCCTGAAACTTGTGCCGATGATTGGAATATTGTATTTATCTAGTTTCTCAGCCAGCTTAAGTGCCGTCTGTCCTCCCAACTGTACGATTACCCCTATGGGATTTTCATGTAGGATAATCTCATAAATATGTTCCCAAAATACCGGCTCAAAATAAAGCTTGTCGGCAATATCAAAATCCGTCGAAACCGTCTCAGGATTACAATTGATCATTATGGTTTCATAGCCACACTCCTTTGCAGCCAGCACCCCGTGTACACAGGAATAGTCAAACTCAATCCCTTGGCCCACGCGATTGGGTCCTGAACCCAGCACCACCACCTTTTTGCGATCAGAAGGGATGGACTCGTTTTCATCTCCAAAACTGGAATAATAATAAGGGGTCTGGGCTTCGAATTCTGCCGCACAGGTATCAACCAGTTTATATACCCGGCGGATCCCCATCTCTTCCCTTCTTTTATGAAATACCTCGCTTTCGAGGCAACCAATCAAATGCGCAATCTGCCTGTCGGCATATCCCTTATGTTTGGCAATTTTCATCAGGTCGTAGGGGATATTCTCCAACGTATAGGTCCCTATCTTTATGTCCAGATGCACTAATTCCTCAATTTGCCTAAGGAACCACTTATCGATCTTGGTCAGGTCCTGAATTGTCCGGAAGGAAATACCCAGTTTGAATGCATCGTAGATGTGGAACAACCGATTCCAACTAGGATTGGCCAAGCTATATAGAATCTCATCCTGATTGCGGATTTCCTTGCCGTCCGCTCCCAGACCATTTCGTTTGATCTCCAGGGATTGACAGGCTTTCTGAAGGGCTTCTTGGAAATTCCTTCCGATGCCCATTACCTCCCCAACTGCTTTCATCGACAACCCCAATCTCCTGTCGGCTCCTTTGAACTTATCAAAGTTCCAGCGGGGGATCTTCACAATCACGTAGTCTATAGCGGGTTCAAAGAATGCCGAAGTGCTTCCTGTGATGGAGTTCTTTAACTCATCCAAGTTGTATCCGATAGCTAATTTTGCCGCCACTTTGGCGATAGGATAGCCTGTCGCTTTGGAAGCCAGTGCCGAGGAACGGGAAACCCTTGGATTGATTTCTATTCCGATAATGGTTTTATTATCCGGACTGACAGCAAACTGTACGTTACAGCCACCGGCAAAATTCCCGATCCCGTTCATCATCTTTATTGCCAGATTCCTCATCCATTGGTAGACGGTGTCTGGCAGTGTCATAGCAGGGGCCACCGTGATCGAGTCACCAGTATGCACCCCCATAGGGTCAAAGTTTTCTATGGAACAGATCACAACCATGTTGCCAATGCTGTCTCTCAAAACCTCCAATTCGTATTCTTTCCAGCCCATGATGCTCTGCTCGATAAGCACTTCGTGTGTGGGAGACGCTTGGAGACCTGCCATTAGAGCCTTTTCGAAATTATCCGGACCATCCACAAATCCTCCGCCTGTTCCTCCAAGGGTGTATGAAGGGCGGATAACTAAAGGAAAACCGATTTCTTGTGCAATTTCTTTCCCCATGAGGAACGAAGTGGCGGTTCGTCCAATACAAACGCTAACATCGAGTTTTTCCATCAATGTCTTAAACTTTTCCCGGTTTTCTGCCGTCTCGATAGCATCAATGTCCACTCCAATCATTCGGGTGCCAAATTTCTCCCATATCCCCGCTTTATCACAATCGATAGCTAGATTTAGCGCAGTCTGTCCTCCCATAGTAGGGAGTACGCAATCGATATCCGGATGGTCCTTCAGAATTTTGATGATTGATTTTTTTTCCAAAGGTAGAAGGTAGACATTGTCCGCAGTTACAGGATCGGTCATGATGGTGGCCGGGTTGGAGTTGATCAACGTTACGATGATACCCTCTTCCCTGAGTGACCTGGCCGCTTGTGAACCCGCATAATCAAATTCACACGCCTGGCCGATTACAATAGGCCCGCTCCCTATAATGAGTACATGTTTGATACTACTGTCTTTTGGCATTTTAAAATTTCGTTTTGAGTAGAATTTACTTATGGCTAAATTGGTGCAAAATTAACCAAAATATTTAAAGATACACGGCTTCTTCCGGATTTAGCGGAGATAATACCAAGCAAAGCTAGGTTCAGCCGTGTTAAGATGTGGTAATGGAAGATAAAAATGCGAAATTATTTATCATCGGCGATGTACATGGATGTTGGCATACATATCAGGAGCTTTTGAATCATTGGGATCCTGAAAGTGAACTGCTTATTCAGCTGGGTGACTTGGTGGATAGGGGGAATTTTAGTCCACAATGCCTAGACCTATCTCAAGATTTGCAGCGGGAATTTCCCGATAGGACGGTTTTTCTAAGGGGAAATCACGAACATATGATGCTGCGTTACCTTAAAGGAAATGACACTACCGGACATTGGCTAAACAATGGAGGTACGTCAACTCTAGCTGGTTTTAATGATTTTTCTTTGGAGCCATCGGACTTTATCGGATGGTTGGAAAGCAGGGCGTTGGTATGGGAAAACAATTCCGTTTTTGTATCCCATGCAGGCATTACAAATGTAGAAAACCCCTATGACGTGGATGACCGCATGGGAGTCCTTTGGAATAGAGGTCCGTGGAAAAATATCGGCAAGCTTCAGGTAATTGGACATACACCCCAGGTTAACGGAAAAGCTACGTTTCAGTCGAATCCCCCTGTTTTGAATATAGATACGGGTGCGTTTAGAGGGATTTGTCTTACAGGAGTGAAATTAGATGACCACGGTATTCTGCTGGAAGAAATCAATATCCCCACAAATAATTTGGATGTGAATTAAAAGCACTGAGCCTTTTAAGAGGATCAGTGCTTTTGTTCATTGTGTTCTGTTAGTAGCCCGGATTTTGAACGAGATTCTGATTCAAATCTAGCTCCAGTTGCGGAATGGGAAAGAGGTATTTTTGGGCGGTTGAAACGTCCAAAATATCGGCTGCCAGTCCTGTACGGGTTAGGTCAAACCAAGTTTCTGATTCGAACATCATCTCCCTGCGCTTTTCTTCCTGCACCATCCTTGAAAAAGCTTCAACGGATGCAGCAGATGATACGGGTTCCAGTCCCGCCCGCTCTCGGATGGCATTTAAACTCCCAAGCGACGATGCAGAAACGGCAGATGCCGCCTTCGCACTTGCCTCCGCATGAATCAGATATATCTCACCCAATCTTAGAATAGGCACATTCTGATTAGGCGGGTTGAAGTTCCTGTATTTACCTACATACAGTTGATCTGCTCCGGTATTGTTTGCAGCTCTTCGTAGAGTAAAGTCCCTTCTCACGTCATTCTCTTCGAAAACGTCCAAAGCGGATTCTCTGGCGAAGAATTCCTGCCGTGAGGCCGGGTTTCCGTTTTGCACAAACGTATTGGGGGTCTGCTGGTCAAACTGCAGTTCAAAAATGGATTCAGAAGAATTCTCCGTTAGCCAAATGGATGAGAAATCCTCAGCCAGCATATAGCTGGAATTACCAATGATTTCCTCAGCAAGCTGTGCCGCATCGGAATAGTTTCCATTATACAAATAGACTTTGGAAAGTAAAGCGCGGGAAGCTAATCCAGTTGCGCGCCCTTTACCTGTACCGCTGGCGGTCAAAGGAAGCTCCAAAGCCTGTGTAAGATCCGAAATGATGGAAGCATAGACTTCCGCCACCGAATTTCTAGATACGCGCAGGTCACCACTTGTTGTCTGCCGGGAAGTAGGGATCAAAATCAACGGGACATCTCCCCAACCTCTTACCAAATTAAAATAGGAAAGTGCCCGTAAAAATCGAGCTTCTCTTACCAAGTTCTGGAGCTCGTTGTTAGTCCCAAAACCCGCTATTTCAGGTGCGAAGAAAATGATATTATTCGCGGCGTTGATAGTGGCATAGGATGCTGTCCATATATTCAATGACCAGGGATTATCAATTCTGATGTCGAAATTCTGGTATTCAACATATTCTGGAAAGCTGGAAATATGTGCCATATGTCCTGCTGCGAATTCTGGTATCGTTATAAACGCCTGTCCATAGCTGAAACTGCTGGTTAGGGTTCTATATGCGCCGATTACCGCTGTCCGTGTGGTCGCCACATCTGTAAAGAAGGTGGCCTGACTTAACTGGTCTATGGGTTGTTTTTCTATAAAATCATCACATGACAACATGAAAACCGCAACACCCAGAACAAAGAGTTTATTCAAATATTTTCTCATGATTGTTTGGTTAAAAGGTAACATTTATTCCTCCAGTGAAAATTCTAGGCTGCGGATAGTTACTGTGGTCCGTGCCGTAGGCTATGCCGTCACTGGATAGCGCATTTACTTCCGGATCATAGCCTGTGTATTTCGTAAAGACAAAGGCATTTTGAACGGTCGTATAAATTCTAAGATTTGCCACCTTGAGCCTTTCAGATAAAGAAGCAGGAAGTGAATAACCCAACGTGATATTCCGTATTCTAAAAAATGAGCCATCTTCCACCCATCTTGTGGATACTGCCGCATTGTCCAAACTTCCTGGAGAAGGTCTGGGCACATCGGTAATATCACCAGGCTGTCTCCATCTTCTAGTCCACATACTGTCACCATTACCACTTAGATTGAACCCAGTCAGACGATAAAAAGCCGTATAGTTGTATAATTCTATACCACCGACAAACTGTCCCATAACACTGAAATCAAAGTTCTTGTAAAAGAAGTTATTGGTAATTCCGCCAAAAAGTCGTGGGTTGGGATTACCTATAATCTGTCGGTCCTGTTGCCGGGTGGGGGCACCCAGTGAACCGTCTTCCCGAACAAAGTCAATCATTCCCGTTTCCGTATTAACTCCATGCATCACCCAACCGAAGAAAGATCCCAACGGCATTCCTTCACGGGCAATATTGAAGTTCCCAATTCCGCCCAATAAATCCCCTTCAGGGAGGGCCATGACTTCATTTCTGTTGAAAGTCATGTTTAGAGATGTATTCCACACAAACTCTCCAGTGAGGTTTCTTGACTGAAGCTCAAACTCAAAACCTCTGTTTTGGATTTCTCCCAGGTTAGTAAATGTGGTTCTGTATCCAGAGGTTCGCGGAATTTGCACATTGATTAGCAGATCCCGCGTATTTTTGACGTAGTAATCTGCCAATACATTGATCCTGCCGTTAAATAAGGAAAAATCCACGCCTAAATTATACTGCTCGGTAGTTTCCCAACCCAGTTCTCCGCTGCCGTATACGTTTGGTGTAAAGCCAGCCTGTTGGTTGTAAACCTGGCCGCCGGAATACAAAATTTGATTGACGTAGTTGGGTATTTCCTGATTTCCTGAAAGTCCCCAGCTAGTTCTCAACTTAAGGTTTTCAAACACCCCGTTATCCTGCATAAAGTCCTCGTCACCGAGTCTCCATGCAACCGCCACTGAAGGGAAATGCGCGTATTTGTTCAAAGCGCCAAAACGTGATGAACCGTCTATCCGGTAATTGGCGGTAAGGAAATACTTATTCTTGAAGTTATAATTTATCCTGGAAAAATAAGAAACAATGCTCCACTCCTGCACACCTGCATTAGCACCACTTACGATTCCTCCCGCACTGATGATGGGGATTTCGTTAAATGGGAAATTGGTTCTTCTTGCGTCTGTGAAAGAAAAGTTGGATTCCTGAAAGGACAAACCTAAAATAGCATCGAAGCTGTTGTCCTCGTCAATATCTTTTTCAAATTGAAGGTAGTTTTCATTGAGCCACAACT
>DATHWC010000359.1:0-17085 GCA_035460985.1 Lunatimonas sp. | reverse complement strand
TTGGAGAGTGCTGGCTATGCAGTGCAGCACTATAGGGATTGGGTGGAACACGAAAGTTATGACGAATATTGGAAATCCATCAGCGACGAGGAGCGGTTTGAAAAAGTATTGGTTCCCGCTTATAATACCGGAGGATGGTTTGATATTTTCTTACAGGGTACTATAAATGGTTATGTGGGCATGAAAAATCATGGTGGTACCCCCGAAGCACGTCAGGGTACAAAACTCCTCGTCGGCCCGTGGGGTCACGGTCCAGGAACTAAATTTGGAGACCTTGATTTTGGTGCTCATGCTTTTGTTGATCTTTATGAGGAAGAACTCAGGTATTATGATTTTCATCTAAAAGGGATTAAAAACGGAATTGACACGGAAAAGCCTGTAAAGATTTTCTATATGGGGGAAAACCAGTGGCGCCAAGAAGACAACTGGCCCATACCCGGAACCCAATATAAAGAACTTTACCTTTCAGGAGACGGCCCGGCAAACACCCTTCGTGGTGGAGGCAAACTTTCCTTTGAAAAGCCTTCAAAATCTGGGTTGGACAAATACCTTTACGATCCCAACCACCCGGTAATGACCTATGGAGGTAACAACTGCTGCGGTACTCCTACTATAGCAGGTCCCAAGGATCAACGAAATATTGAGCGCAGAAATGATGTGCTAGTTTACACCTCGGAATTCTTGACGGAGCCACTTACAGTAGCCGGTCCCATAAAGATGAAGCTCCATGCCTCCACGGATGGACCGGACACGGACTGGATGATCAAGTTGGTGGATGTATATCCCGACGGTAGCGCCTACCCCGTTTCGGAGGGAATCCTTCGTGCCCGGTTTAAAGACGGTTTGGATAAAATAAATCTTCTCACACCAAATCAGGTTTATGAGTTCGAAATTGAACTGATGGGAACTGCCAATGTGTTTAAGCCAGGCCACCGTATCCGAATTGACATTACATCCAGTAATTTTCCGCAATTTGACCGTAATCCAAATACTGGGAAACCATTAGGTAGCGATGCAGAGGTAAGGATTGCCCAGCAGACCATTCACCATGGCGGAGCTAGGCCAAGTCATATTGTATTGCCATTAGTCAACGGATTTTAAGCCATTACTATGATTACAAGAAGAAAACTGTTAAAACGACTCTCAGCCCTTCCCTTATTGGGAGGGGTGTTTGGGAGTAGCTTGGTTGTGCCACAACTAGCTACCGCGGCCACTGTCCCGGCAAAGCGGAATCTTATTCAGGAATTGGGCTTGCGTACCTTCATCAACGCTGCGGGGAACTACACCTCCATGACAGCTTCTTTAATGCCAGATGAGGTAATGGAGACCATCAATGAATCTGCCAAGCATTATGTGATGCTGGATGATGTGCAGGACGCCGTGGGCAAAAAAATAGCAGCGCTATGCCATGCAGAAGGAGCCATGGTTACCGCCGGCTGCTGGTCTGCACTGGTTTTGGGTACCGCGGGTGTCCTTACGGGTAAGGATACCAAAAAAGTGGCCATGCTACCCTTTTTGGAAGGAAGTGGCATGAAAAGCGAAATCATCCTCCAAAAAACACATGCCAATGGCTATCACCATGCCCTTACCAATACAGGGGCAAAACTGGTACTCATTGAAACCCGGGCAGAACTGGAAGCAGCTATAAGTGGAAAAACGGCTATGATGTGGTTTTTAAATAGAGAGGAACCTCTAGGTAAAATCAAACATGCGGAATGGCTGGAAGTAGCAAAAAAACACAACATTCCCACCATGAATGATATAGCAGCAGATGTTCCCCCAGTGGAAAATTTATGGAAGTATAACGATATGGGCTATGACCTAGTGGCCATCTCTGGTGGAAAGGCCTTATGCGGTCCGCAAAGTGCCGGCATCCTTATGGGGAAAAAGGAATTGATTGAAGCCGCCAGATTGAGTGCGCCTCCCAGGGGTGGGAATATTGGTCGTGGTAACAAAGTGAACAAGGAAGAGATCTTGGGGATGTACGTGGCTTTAGAGACGTTTATCAACAGGGATCACGATAAGATTTGGAATTCATGGGAAAAACAGGTTTCGTATATTGCTAGTGCCATTGAGGATATACCTGGAATTCAAACCGAGACGGTAATACCTGAAATTGCCAATGAAAACCCCACGTTGAAAGTTTCTTGGGACAAGGATAAAATCAACCTGACTGGAAAAACATTGGGCGAGAAAATGAGGAATGGAACTCCTTCCATTGAGACAATATCATGGGAAAGTGATGATTATATCCGGGTAGCGGTTTTTATGCTGCAAAAAGGGCAGGACAAAATAGTGGCTAAAAAGCTGCGTGAAGCTCTTTTAGGATCAGTTGTGTAGTATTTGTCTAAAATTGAGATTCCCTGTAGGACTACGAATGAATTGAATGTATGAATTGAAAGTGCCCCGGATTTTATTCCGGGGTACATAGGGAAAGTAGTCGAATTTTTCTATCTTGATTCATTAATGTAGACTAAAGCCCTAAATGAACCGAAGAAAATTTATCAAAAAAAATAGCCAAGTGGCCTTATTCGCCCCGTTTGTCCCCAACTTATTTTTGGATAATTCAATTTCTCTAGAGGAAATAAACCAATCTGAAAAGCCAGATTGGCTAATCAAATTAATCAAACAGAATGACACCAGTCTTAGTAACATTTTTCAGCGGTTTATAAGTGATAAGTTATCCTCTAATTATGGGGGTGTTCTGGACGCTTACGGAATGGCAACAGCGCATTCTGCCACTTCGCTGATAAAAACTGGCTTGAACGCCTTAGTTTCTGAGGAATCGGCATTTTATGGCGACCAACAGCTGATATCATCGCTTGTAGCCTGTTGTGAATTCCTCAAATCGGTTCAGCATGAAGATGGGACAATAGACCTGGTTTCGACCAACTTTCACTCTACACCCGATACAGCGTTTATTGTCAAATGGTTGGCACCCGGATATCGTTTGTTGGAAGAAAGCAGCGTGCAAAACAAAACAGATCTTTTGACTCCTTTACGCCAGTTTTTGGATAAGGCAGGGGAATGTCTGAAAATTGGGGGGATTCACACTCCAAACCACAGATGGGTGGTATGCTCCGCATTGGCGGAATTGTATAAAATTAACCCTGATCCTGGGTACCTAAAGCGCGCCGAGGAATGGTTGGCTGAGAAAATTGACATGGATCCCGATGGACAATACAATGAAAGAAGCAGCTACATTTATTCTTCCCTCAGCAATCGGGTTTTGATCAGCACAGCTAGAGGTTTTGATAAACCGGAACTGCTGGATTATGTGCGGAAAAATCTTGAAATGACCTTTTTTTACCTTCATCCCAATGGAGAAATTGTCACCGAAGCTTCTGGCAGGCAGGACAATTCGATCATCGGAACGCTGGAAAATTACTATTACCCCTATCGGTTTTTGGCATTAAAGGATAGAAATCCCCAATTTGCCGCAGCCTGCCGCTTAATTGAGGAGACAGCCTTTGCGAAAATTACAGGCTTTCTTCACTACTTTTTGGAAGACCCAAGTCTTTGGCAAACTTTACCAGGCAGTAGTCCTTTACCTGTTGATTACGCCAAGGTGTTTTCGCACTCAGGCCTTACTAGAATCCGAAGGGGGGACTATGATGGATCCATACTGCTTAACACCCCTTCCTTTTTTACTTTTCACAAAAAGAAAGCAGTTATTCAAGGAATAAGATTTGCAAGTGCTTTTTTTGGAAAGGGGCAGTTTTCATCTGCGAACATGGAACAAAAGAATGGAAAATATATCTTAACGAGTAGCCTTGAAGGCCCTTACTATCAACCCTTGCCAGTGGAACATTTGCCTGAGGATGGAGATTGGGAAAAGATGCCCAGGACACTTCGCCCCCAGTCAGAGGTGCAGAAGTATACTGCCACCGTGAGTATTGGTGAGATAGCGGGTGGTTTTGAATTGGAAATTGATATCAAGGGAACAGATCATGTACCGCTGGCTTTGGAATTGATTTTCCGGCCAGGCGGATCATTTTCCGGAGTTGAGGATCATCCCGACATGGAAGATGTTTACTACTTGAAAGAAGGGTCGGGCACCTATACAGCGGAAGGAGAATCAATTCATTTTGGGCCTGGAATTCATAATCATAAGTGGGTGGAAATTCGGGGATCGCTGCCAAGAATGAGTGCGCCTACCGTGTTTCTCACCGGCTTTACTCCCTTTCATCACAAATTACGGATCACATAAATCAGAGAAACAAAGTCTCATAACGCCATTGGGCATGCTTGGAAATCAAATATTTATTTCAATCGAAAACTGAAAATTATGACATACCTATATCCATCAAATTGTAGAAAGGCCATTAGAATTTTTCTGTTTTTCGTTTTCACTAGTTTCATTTATATGCCCCTTCATGCACAAGTGGCCAAAGAGAACCTTCGTCCGGCGGCAATGGGTAAAAGGGGTATGGTTGCTACGGCAAATCCGCTGGCAACTCTGGCAGGTCAAGAGATGTTGATTAAGGGTGGTAATGCAATTGATGCCATCGTTGCTGCCGCAGCCGCACTTAATGCGGTAGAACCCTATATGTCAGGGGTAGCAGGGGTAGGGTACTTGCTGTATTACGATGTCAAAGAAAACAGAACCCGATCCCTTATTTTCGGGGGATGGGTACCTGAAACATTCGATGCCGACAAACTTCGAGGAGCTACAATGGCGGAAGATGGTGCCGGGCATGGGGCGATAGAGACGGTAGGCCCGAAAATCGTTGCGGTGCCGGGTAATTTGGCGGGATGGAACCGGGCATTAACGGATTACGGTACCATGAATTTGGGTCAGGTTTTTGCCCCGGCGATCAAATACTTGGAAGAGGGGGTACCTATCACCGAATTTGACCAAGCGATGTGGGAAGGAACTTTGCAGCGTGTTCTGCCCCATCCGGAGTCGGTTAATGTTTTGTTAAAGGCAGATAAGTCACTCTATAAAATCGGCGATTTTTTTACTAATAAACCTTTGGCACAAACCATGAAGAGGATAGTGGAAAATGGTGCTGATTATTTTTACAAAGGAGAATTGGCAAAAGAAATTGAGGCTGCGTTTAAAGCCGATGGAGGATTTGTAACGGCCAAAGATTTAGCCACTGTTCCGGATAAGGTTCAGTGGGTGGATCCAATATCTATAACTTATAAAGGCTATACTGTCTACAACCATCCCCCTCCGGGAATGGGTATACAGCAGCTTCAGACCCTAAAAATCATGGAGGGTTTTGATGTCCAAAAAATGGGACATAATAGCACCGAGTACCTCGCCCATCTAATGGAAGCTATCTATCTATGTAGATTGGATACGGATAAATATGTGGGCGATCCAGCGTACGTAGAAGTTCCCGTTGACAGGTTGCTGTCTGATGCCTATTTGGATCAACAGCGGGAAACCGTAAGGCAGCGTGTCGCCGATAGAATGACTCAGGCCCATTTAGGAGGGAGTGAGTCTACTCCAATAACGACAATTGCTGAAGAGATATATACTACGTATCAATATGCAACAACAAGCCTTTCCGTGGTTGACGAACAGGGAAATGCGGCAGTGATTATTCAAACCCATGGTGGGGGATTTGGGTCAGGCTATATTGCCGGAAAGACAGGATTGATATTCAATAGTGCCTTGGATTGGATGTCCAAAGAACCCGGCTTGGCCAACAGTGTGGAGCCGGGCAAGGGTGTTGGCTGGTGTGTAGGAGGCATGATGCAGTTTCATAAAAACGGAAAACCAGAATTGATCGTAGGGTCACCGGGAAGTTTTGGAATATTACAGTCCGTACCGCAGGTAGCGATGAACCACATAGATTTTGGCATGAATATTCAAGACGCCATCAGTGCGCCCCGTTTTCGCTGGAAAGATGAATTGGGATCAGTGCCTGCTAAGGAAGTTATAATGGAGACAAGGGTAGGGGAAAGCGTCTTAAGCGATTTACGCAAAATGGGTTTTCAGTTGGATTCCAGTTTGGGTCCTTGGTCCATGACCGTAGGTGGTGCACAGGGTATTACGATTGACTACTCGACCGGCTGGTTGATGGGAGGGGCGGATCCGAGGAGAAATGGCTATGCCGTAGGTTGGTAGTGCTCAAAGAAAGTCCGTAAACCTTCCAGGTTTTGTTGATAAATCAGCTCTATGTTCAAATTCAACGGGTTAAACCAGGAAGGTATTTCTTCATAAGAATCACCCGATCGAAGCAAATTACTATGGATTTTAGAAAATGTTAAATGCTGGTTAAATGATCAATCCTTCAAAATGAAAAATCTCCATGAATAAGAAAAATCACTATCCCCGAAGAAAATTTTTAAAACAATCCGTATTTGCATCCTCTCTAGTTGCAGTTTCCACATCAGCGATGGGAGCTACATTTGAAACCGTATTTGCACCTAAACGGGAAAAAAAGAAAATTGCCCTGATTGCCAATATTTACCGAAACAGTGCCCATGCGGATGTGATTGCGACAAAGATTTTTGCTGGCATCCCCACCGATGAGGGTATGGTTACACCTGAGATTGAGATTGTTTCGGTATGGATTGATCAGATTGGAGAGAACGACACCGGCGTTCGGATAGCAAAGATGAACGGTGCCACACTTTACCCAACAATCGCCGAAGCCCTTACGTTGGGTGGTGAAATGTTGGCTGTAGATGCAGTTCTTTATATTGGTGAACATGGAGAATACCCAAAGAGCCGATTAGGGGTCAAAATGTATCCCCGGATGAATTACCTGGAGCAAATTTTCCGGGTTTTCGATGCCTCTAACAGGTCGGTGCCGCTTTTTACGGATAAGCATTTGGCGTATAGTTGGCTGGACAGTAAGTGGATTTATGACCGTGCTCAGGAACTGAAAGTGCCAATGATGGCAGGTTCTTCTTTACCTTTTGCGTGGAGGGATAAACCGATGGAACACCCCTTGGGAGTACAGATAACGGAAGCGGTGGCTATAGGCTATTCATCACTTGATTCCTATGGATTTCACGTTGCCGAGATTCTTCAGTGTATGGTAGAGCGCAGGAAAGGAGGGGAAACGGGGGTGAAAAGTGTAAAAGGTATACGGGGCGAAGAGGTTTGGAAAGCCATGGATTCCGGTGAGATCTCACAGGAATTGGTAGAGGCAGGCTGTAACGCCATTCGAGGTAAAAAGGAAGGGAATATGCGGGAATTGGAAAGGGATCCCCATGCGGTAATCATTCGCTATAGCGACGGGACTAAGGGGGCAATTGTGATGCTTACCGGATATGTTAATTCTGGCTGGGCCTATGCGGCCAACGCGAATGGCAAAACGGTAGCCACCGAATTTGTACTGGACCACAGCATGAGCTATTCCCACTTCAGCTATCTGACATTGAACATTCAGAAGTTTTTCGTGACGGGCAATCCCACCGCACCCGTGGAGCGTACACTGATGACAAGTGGCATTATGGATGCTGGCATAAGATCCTTGGTACAGGATGGGGGTAAGGAAAGACAAACTCCGCATTTAGCGATCACTTATTCGGCAGCCGGCCATGAACCTATCCGCCCCAAAGCACCAAGGCCCACAGGGCAAAGCATTGGTCCTTGGCCGCCTGCGGGGTATGAGTTTATCATTCCGGATGCGTTCAAAAAATAGGTTTGTTCATCCATATCATTCGTAAGATATCATGCCTTGGAGCGAATGGAACACGGATTTGGCGGATTGTACGGATTTCTAAGGATTGTTTTTTTGATCCCAAGATTTACTCCGACACAAAAAAATATACTTTATCCGTGTCCTTTTCTATGCTAATCCCCCTCATACAACTCAATCACCTTTTCGGCCCAAACCGTCATAGCTTCTTCGCGAACCTGGTTGCGGTTGGTTAGGATGATAACACTTAAATTTCTGCTGGGAATCCGGTAAAACACATTTCGAAAACTGGTAGTACTTCCGGTATGATAAACAACCTGCTTTCCATCAGGCGTTTTCTTAAGGTGCCACCCAAAACCGTAGTCAAATTCCTCCCCGTTTTTCAACCTGCCATACCCAAACAATAGATCCAGCGATTCCTGCGTCAATAACTTTGTGGTATATAACGATTGATCCCACTTATACAAATCTTCCACATTGGAATATATACCGCCGTCTCCAAGCACTGCGCTTGTAGGGCTTTGGTCACGCTCAATCCATTTGCCACCGATTGAATCATACCCATATGCCCGCTTTGGAACCCAATTGATATTTCGGACATAGGCAATTGTACTATCCATTTTCAGTGGATCAAAAATCCGTTCCTTTAAAAAGGTAGGAAAATCCATTCCCGAATATTTCTCTACGACCATAGCCAAAATCGCATAGGCTGTATTGCTGTATTTGTATTTTTCTCCAGGTGAAAAATATCCTTCGATTTGCTCTTTAGCTATATTCAGCACCCCAGCGTCCCTTATTTGATTGTTAACGCCAGTGTCGAGTACAAATTCCTCATAATCCTTAATTCCGGAACTGTGATTCAGCAAATGGGTTAGGGTAATTTTTTCCCCGTATTCCGGAAAATCATCAAATATCTCGGTAAGCGTCCATTCCAAATTGACTAAACCTTCTTCTTTTAGCAATAAAATTGCCGTGGCTGTAAATTGTTTGGTAACGGAAGCCAACCGAAAGTTAGTGGAAGGAGTTACATCCAAGTCTCCTTCTATGCGTGCCTTCCCAAATCCTTTCGAATAAACCAGATAACCATCTTTGATAATTCCCAATGCCGCACCGGGTTGATTCCCGCTGTAGTTGTCAAATAACCGATTGATGGCAACCATAGGGTCATTAGGGGAGCAGCTCATAACCAAAAATAAAAGCGGTAGAATTGCCGAAGCGAACGTTTTGTTCATAAAATAGTGGTTAAGTATAAAGTCTTTCTCATTTCGATTATTTCTTATCAGCCCGAAATGCTTTAAATTCCGAACCGTCTTTCCATCCCGGCCAATCGGCAGAATTCGCCAAACGTTTGCCAATTCCGTAAAGAATAGAAATATCAGCCACTGCTCCATCCAGGTTCCACCGAGCTGTATCGTAGGCATCCGATGGCTTATGATAGTATTGGGAAACATAATTTTCCTGCAGTTTTTTTCCGTGCTCTTTTCCAAATTCCGCATGGTCTATGCCTGTACTAGTATATAAGGCAGGTATGCCAACTTTCGCAAAATTAAAATGGTCCGAACGAAAGTAATATCCCGCACCGGGATTCGGCTCTGGGGAAACATACCGGTCCACTTTTTCCAACTCTTCCGCAGCCCAATCTTCCAACTCGGACTGGCCCATGCCAACCAAAACCAAATCCTTCATCTCTCCATATGGATTGATCCCGTCCATATTGATATTGGCCACTGTGTTGGCTATGGGAACGATGGGATTTTCCGCGTAATAAGCGGATCCCCATAAGCCCTGTTCCTCGGCAGTGACAAAAAGGAATATAACCGTTCTCTCCGGTGCCTGCGGTTCCTCCGCAAATGCCCTTGCGATTTCCAGCAAGGCGGCTGTTCCGCTGGCATTGTCCAGTGCTCCGTTATAGATACTGTCTCCGGTTTCATCTGGAGTACCAATTCCCAGGTGATCCCAATGGGCGGTGTAGATGATATAATCTTCCGGGCGTTTGGTTCCGGATATTTTTGCAACCACATTTTGAGACACATCGAAGTTGGTAGACACCTCCATGCTTCCGGATGCCTGAACTCCTAAGGGAATGGCTTTGAAGTCAGATCTTCTAGCCTTTGCCAGTAATTCCCTTTCGTTGATCCCAGCCTGCTGAAAAAGCCTATTGGCTGCAGCCAGAGTAATCCAACCCTCAAAGGCCATTTCATATTGCTCCTTGCCCCTGGGGTCCAAATAGAGTTTTGGGGAGTTCCAGCTATTCTGAAGCACATTAAACCCATAACCAGCTGGAATGGTATTGTGCACAACAAGACATCCCAATGCACCTTGACGGGTCGCTTCTTCAAACTTATAGGTCCACCGACCATAGTAAGTCATGGTATTTCCTTTGAAAAAGTCTTCATTTTCCGTCCCAAATCCCGGATCATTGACCAACACGACAACAATTTTTCCGTTTACATCTATATCCTTGTAATCGTTCCAGCCATATTCGGGTGCAACAATGCCAAATCCGCCAAATACCATTTCTACCTGCTCAAACGCGATAGCAGAATCAGTTCTTCTCGTCCAAAAAACATAGTCTTTTAACCCTTCAAAATCCATTTCGTCCTGGCCATCAGTAGTGGTCAATTTGTCCGAAGCTTTGGTGGTAATTTCTACCATGGGTACCTTTTGCAAATAGCTGCCACCATTACCAGGCTCCACGCCAAATCCAACTAATTGCTCTGTCAGGTAGGCGACTGTTTTTTCTTCACCGGCAGTAAATGGCATCCTTCCCATAAATTCGTCGGATGACAGCTTCTTAATATGGGCTTCTAAGGTTGCTTTATTTATGGGATTATTTTGTTCCAGCGGTTTATTGCACGAAATAAAAAGAGTTGGCATCAAAATGGCTGCAATGATGAGATATGAGTTTGAACTGTGAGAAGTGAACATAATGAGCAATTGGTTTGGTGGACTTTGAAAACTTCAAATTTAAACGTATTTATCGGCATAAACCTCCCTTTATTATATGATTTTCTCTCATAATCCATATTTGGTTCAGAAAGAAAAGCTTCATAGAATCATCGATTGGCGGGAAAAATAATTTATTGCTATAATTATAATATAAAACAGCAAATTTATAAGTAAGGCTATATTTTTTATTTCAAATTCAATAAACCCGAAATATCTACCTTCGTTTGTAGCACTTTTGACAATCCTCACGTCCTGAGGAAAACCAACGTATTTGACTAATCCAATAAAACATGAAGAAGAGCATTTCTGTCATCATTCCCAATTTTAACGGGAAATCCCTGCTTGAGGAATATTTGCCACATACTTACGCAGCTCTTGAAAAAACAGATGTATTGTATGAAATTATTGTGGTTGATGATGCTTCCTCAGATGACTCGATATCATTTCTCCAACAAAATTACCCTACCGTGAGGGTTGTAAAAAACTCAAAGAATAGCGGATTCTCTTTTTCATGTAATCAAGGATTGTTTGCAGCCCGACATGAGTTGGTGCTTTTCTTGAACTCCGATGTAAAGCTCACCTATGATTATTTTGAAAAGCAATGGAAGTATTTTGATAAGGAAGATACCTTTGGCGTTATGGGTAAGATTCTGGAAATGGACTCCAATAAAATAGAAGTTGCTGCCAGATCACTTAAGAATGTGGGGTTTAAGATAAAAACCAATAAACTTTTCTATCAAACTGGTAAATCTGAACAAACTCCGACTGCTTTCCTTTCAGGTGCAAACGCACTTATCGACGCAGAGAAGATGAAAAAGCTTGGAGGGTTTGATGAAATCTTTTCTCCCTATTACAGTGAGGACTTGGACCTGGGGTTAAGGGCTTGGCGAGTCGGTTGGAAGAGTTATTACGATCATGAATCGACCTGTTTTCACCGGGGATCGTTTACCACGAAAACCCAATGTAAAAAAACTCAGGTAAAGCAAATTTATTTCCGAAACCGCTTTATGGTACATGCCATCCACTTGGAAAGTCATCTTCTCCCATTCTGGTTCGCCCAAATTTTATTATTTGATGTGCTCCCAAAATTACTTATGGGACAATTTTGGTATCTTAAGAGCTACATGTCTTTTATCAATCAACTAGATGCCATCTACTCTTCCAAACAAAAACTTATGTCTTTGATGAACGATCAAAATAGTAGCAAGTCAATATTCGATATCCAAAGGCAGGTACAAAAGGACCTTGCTAAGAAAAAACTCATCTGGTTATAGTCCACAACCACAAAAACAGCATGCATACTTATTTTCGCTTATTGTCTTTTGCCAAACCTATCGAAAAGTACGCAATTCCATACGTACTTATGACGCTTTTGGCAGTCATTTTTAATACCCTGAACCTAGCTCTGTTGGCTCCTTTATTGACTACTCTTTTTAAGGAAGAGCAGGTTGCTGTGGCCTTTCCGGACTCAGCCTTCGATATTCTGGGATTTTTTAATTATTATACTTACCACATTCATGAGGAATTTGGCGGCTTTAAAGCACTGCAGGTTGTCTGTCTGGTGATAGTTTTATCTGTCATATTCAGTAACCTTTTTCGTTATTTTTCACAGCGGGTGATGGAAAACTTGAGGATTCATACCCTTCTTAATCTTCGGAGGCGTGTTTTTGACAATGTCATGGATCTTCAGGTGGAATACTTCAACAGTCAACGGAAAGGGAATATAATTTCCAAGATTTCATCGGATGTTCAAGTAGTTCAATATAGCGTCACGAGTACCTTACAGGTTGCGTTTAAGGAGCCATTGCAATTAATAGCCTATCTATTTATCCTGTTTGCAATATCAGCAAAGTTGACGTTTTTTGCCGTTTTGGTCATTCCGATTTCCGGATTTGCCATTTCGAAAATTGTAAAACGATTGAAGGCCCAAGCTACCGAAGCCCAAGAAAGGTATGGGATGATGATCAGTTTGCTGGATGAAGCTCTTTCAGGTATTAAAATTATCAAAGCCTTCAACGCCACAGAACGGATTAAGAATAAATTTCATGGTGAAAATGTAGAATACTCCAATCTGGGAAGAAAAATGGCCTATCGCCAACAATTGGCTTCTCCGGTTTCCGAGACGCTGGGAGTTATGATGGTAGCTCTCATCGTATTGTATGGGGGTTCTTTGGTAATGACTAACGAATCCGCACTTTCCGCAGCTGAATTCATTACCTATATTGCTATTTTCTCCCAAGTGATGCGGCCCGCAAAAGCCCTGACGGAATCATTCAGTACCATACATGCAGGCATTGCCGCTGGAGAAAGAGTACTGCAGTTGATCGATGAAAAACCCGCAATAACCGATGTCGAGAACGCACAAATCCTAGAGGGTTTTCAGGAAGGCATTCAATTCAAGGAGGTAGGTTTCCACTATGGCGACAAAGCCATACTGCAAAATATAAACCTTCGGGTGCCTAAGGGTAAAACCGTCGCCTTGGTCGGACCATCTGGTGGTGGAAAATCAACTTTGATTGATCTTATTCCCCGCTTTTTGGAGGCAACGGAAGGATCTATTCTAATAGATGGAGTGCCTTTGTCAAAAATCAATACTTTCTCCCTACGCTCCCATATAGGGATTGTCAATCAGGAGTCAATACTTTTCAATGACAGTATTCGTAACAATATCGCCTTCGGAAACCCAGAGGCATCTATAGAAAGTATTATAGATGCTGCTAAAATAGCCAATGCGCACAATTTTATAGTCAAGACTCCCAAAGGATACGATACCAATATGGGGGAT
Source organism: Lunatimonas sp. (assembly GCA_035460985.1). Taxonomy (GTDB): domain Bacteria; phylum Bacteroidota; class Bacteroidia; order Cytophagales; family Cyclobacteriaceae; genus Lunatibacter. Next base: position 3,744 of record DATHWC010000359.1, on the reverse strand, counting down.
AGGGGGGTTAAACTGTCAGGGGGTCAAAAGCAACGGATTTGCATTGCACGGGCAGTTTTGAAAAATCCATCTATCCTCTTACTGGATGAGGCAACTTCTGCGTTGGATACAGCCTCTGAAAAGCTGGTACAGGACGCACTTTACAAATTAATGCAAAACCGGACAACACTGGTCATTGCACATAGACTGTCTACCATTCAAAATGCAGATTGGATTGTTGTTTTGGATGAAGGCAGAATTGTGGAGGAAGGGACCCATGCGGAACTTCTGTTTAAGGATGGGCTTTATGCCCGATTAATTGATATGCAACAATTTACAGTGTCATGAAAGAAAACTTGCCACTGATATCCATTGCCCTTTGCACGTATAATGGAGAAAAATACCTGTGTGAACAACTTGGCACCCTTGTGGGCCAGACCTATTCCAACTTGGAAATCATCATAGTGGATGATGCATCCACTGACCAGACTTGGGCAATCTTAAATGAGTTTGCGGAGTGTTACCCTTCCATTCGGTTGTTTAGAAACTCCACTAACATGGGCTATCAAAAGAACTTTGAAAAAGCGCTTGGACTATGTAAAGGGGAATATGTTTTAATTTCGGATCAGGATGATATCTGGGAGAAAGATAAAGTAACCAAACTCCAGCAGGCAGCCGAAGACAATTTGCTGATATATCATGATTCAGCATTCGTGGATGAATCAGGAAATGATCTTGGAATGAAGATGTCAGATAGACTTCATATGGTAGAAGGAAATGACCCCGTGCCTTTTTTATTCTTCAACTGTGTGTCCGGCCATAGTATGATGTTTCGCAGAGATTTGCTCGAATTTGTCTTGCCATTTCCCGACGTTGGAGTTTACGATCATTATATTGCATTCGTCGCCAGTGGGAAGGGTCGGATAAAGTTTGTTCCAGAATCCCTAGTGGGACACCGCCAACATTCGGGGAATTCAACAGACATATTGGGGAGAAGGAATGGAAAAAGTAAACTAAAGGTGACTCAAGAGCGAATGCAGCGGGAAAATAATTGGTTGAGAATTTGTTCTGAAACCATAGATCACCCAGCTAATGAATTTGCAAAAAAAATATATGAAAGTGGAAAAAATCGAACCCATAATTTCTTGAATTTCCGGTTTGGGTATTTGATATGGAAATACCAGGAAAAATTAGCCTATATACCAAAAAACAAAAGCTTTAAAACGCTCTCCTTCGCACTTCGGCAAATTTGGGGTATTAAGGCAAAAACGTTGGTAAAAAGAGCTTAAACAGATTCTTTACTTAAATATGTTTTCCCCAGACTTATATACATCTTCAAATATGTCCAGACATTAAGCCTTATTAATTCTCCTTGATGGAGAATTTTGAAACCATATTTTAGTGCGTTATTTTGTTTTAAAATGGGTAGTAAGAAGCGATAAGTTCTTTTTTCGCAAATAGTCTTTTCTTTTTTTGAGATCGGAGCTACGGTCTTAGGTAGGTTTTCGGCCCATTTTTCGTGTACCAGCAACGAACTTTTCAACCAATCTAAATTCAAACTTCCTTCCGAAAAATGTTCGGCAAGAATTTCATAGGTCACTCCAACCTTATATTGTTGTCCAATTGCCAGCGAAAGATCCAAGTCATATCCGTGAAAACCAGTTAAAAGGGATTCATCAAAAGGGATCTCCTGGATAATCGATTTGGTGGTTGCGAGAAAAACACCATCCACACAGGCTACCTCTGCTATTTTTTCCTTTTCAGTGTTTTGATACTGAAGTGAGGGAGGCCGGGAACCTTTGAAATGCTGAACCAAATTTACTTTTATAAACCTATCTTGAAGCCCTTCTGCTCCCCAACCGGATGGCAGTTTAGGTTTATGGGCAGCTCCAGCCAATCCCACAAGTCCCCAAGTTTGATCTTTAAAAATCGAAACAAGTGACTTTCCCCATTCCTGGGTATTAAATTGTACATCTTCATGAACGAAGCAGACACATTCAAACTTTGCCTTTCTAGCCCCCTCATTATAAACAGCACAAATCCCCCGTGGATTGAGACGGTTATCGATTGCCAAAAATTCAAAGGGAACACCGATTGTATCTTGAATATTTTGAAAAATGCGCTGTTTATGGGCTTCATTAATTGAACAAATAATTACAGAAATCATAGTTAACGTAGATATTGGCCTGGTTTTGATTCTAGACGGAAAAAACATATACCATGTCCTGAAATTATCAAGAAAAGGATCGTGTACCGGAACTACCGATAGATTTAATCCATTTCCATTATAAAAGCCCGTTTCCATGTCAACGTAAAGATGACATTAACCTGAAACTCACCTTTGGGATTGACTTGAAGGTAGGTTCTTGATTGAAAGGACAGTTTCCCTAACTAAGTTTTGGATGAGTAAAAACCCGGGATTTGCATGTCTGATGGTATAATCTTTATGTTCCGTATGATTATAAAAAGCAAGAAGCCTGCCATAGTCGAATTTATTTAGCAGTTGTTTTAATTCCCTTATCCCTTCCAATTTTTTGTGGGATTCAGCCCAAGTTTCAAAACTACGCAGGCAATCCTCCAAAATACAGGTTACCCTTCCAACACTTTCCTGCTTTCTACTTTCTGAAGCACCGGTCACTTCTTTAATGTCATCCATGTCCAGGCGAATCACACCTTCTAATCTGTCCACATTTGGATCGATGGATCTGGGGAGTGAAATATCCATCAACAGTTGGAAGAATCCCTCTCTATCTTTATTAAACATATTTGTTTTTATGATGTAATTGGGAACAGTCAATGCGGAAAAAACGATGTCAAAATCCACTAGTTTAGTTCCAAGTTCATCTAAATTACAAACTGTCCACTGAACAGACCGGGATTGAAAAAATTCCCTTACTTTTTCTTCTGACCGATTGAAGACTGTGATGTTTGCAACACCCTTGGAAATTAAATACTTACTAACTGTCTGGCTCATTTCCCCAAAACCAACAACAGCAATTGCCGGATCATTGTACATTTCCATGTACTCTTTTGCCATGTCAATAGCTGCGTATGGAACTGAACTAATGCCAGTCTTGAAGTTTGTCTGGTTAGCAATTTTTTTATTGGCAGCGAACAGCAGTTGCATCAACCTGTGAGTAAAGGCACCTACGGTTTTACATTGACAGGCAAACTTATAAGCTACTTTTACTTGGTTGAGAATCTGCGCATCACCTAGAATTTGAGATCTTAGTCCGGTGGTTACCTCCGCAATATAGGGTAGAGCATCTTCTATTCTCACCTGAAATAATCTTAAAGTTACTGCCTTTAGTTGGCCTTTTGCTTTGGCAATTTGATTGAAAACCTCGTCCATCGAAGATGGCTCCCCGTACGTAAGGATTTCAGTTCTGTTGCAGGTTGAAAGTACCATCCATTCACTGACACCGTTCATAGATTGCATCTGATCATTAAAGCTTAAAATGTTCTCATCGGAAAAAGAAAAAGCTTCTCGTGCCTTAACATCCGATTGCTCCCAGGATAGGCTGTATAGAATAAATTTTTGCATAACGTTTGATTGGTTTTAAAAAGATACGAGGAAACGAAGCATTTTGGATTGTGGCAAATGGCATTAATAGTGAATCTTTAAAGAATATACATTGCAATAGAGTGTACTTAAGGAATCTTAAAAGAAGAAAAAAAGTCCTGGGAATTTCCCAGGACTTTACTTCACCACTAAACCAACACTACTATTATCCCTGAACGATGGCGTTTTTCAACCCATCGCTC
>DATHWC010000358.1:0-7936 GCA_035460985.1 Lunatimonas sp. | reverse complement strand
ACACCAACCCCAACACAAAAATATACTGGGATATATTGTCTTCATATTTCTTAAAAAACCACCGACCGACAAGAGGAAATACAAAAATCACAATAGAGGCAAAAATGACCATCGATATCCCCAACCGTATCCAGAAGTCATGGGTGATTTCCCCCACAGCCATCCCGGCAATTACCGCCAACACCAGGAGGGCCAAGGTATCCGTAATCATCGTACCTCCTACAGTGACATTCACCGCTTTATTTTTGGCAATTCCCAACTTACTGATAAGCGGATAGGCTATCAGCGTATGGGAAGCAAACATAGAGGCCAATAGCACCGATGTCATCAGATTAAATTCAAGAATGTAAAGTCCAGCTAGTGTACCAAGCGTCATTGGTATCAAGAAAGTGTACAGCCCAAAAACAATGCTTTTGTTTTTGTTTTTCTTAAAATCTCCCAGGTCAATCTCAAGTCCAGCCAAAAACATTATGTATAGAAGTCCCACGGTACCAAAAAGGATCACGCTGCTTTCTCTTGCTAGCAGATGAAATCCATTCGGTCCCACAATGGCTCCCGCTATGATAAGTCCGATTAGTTGGGGAACACGGATTTTATTTAAAAGCAGCGGAGCAAAGAGAATGATAAAGAGAATGATAGAAAATTTCAACACCGGATTTTGAAGCGGCAAAGAAAAATTCATTTCGCTGAGTAGAATCATAGTAGAACTTTAAAGAGATAAATTTTCACTCAGGTTATCGGGAAAGAAACAAAGATAACCAAGATAGGATTTCTTTACATCGACTAATTAGAAATAATTATTAAGTCCCCAGTTAGTCCTGATAATTAACCTTAGATCCGGCTTCTTGACCCATCTTATAGTGAATTTCCTTCCATTTTCTAACATTCAGGCTTACCTTTGGTTAAAAAGGGTAAAACTACACTTCAGTAACAATCGAATGAGTAAAAACAAGGCTAAGATCGGCGTATTGCTGGTTAATCTGGGTACACCGGACAGCACCGCAACCGGCGACGTAAGGAAATATCTTCGGGAATTTTTGATGGATGGAAGGGTGATTGATATTCCATTTTTTTCACGTTGGATGCTTGTGAACCTAATCATTGCACCCTTCCGGGCGCCAAAGTCAGCCAAAGAATACCGCAAACTCTGGACAGACCGCGGATCACCCCTGCTTTTTCATACTCAAGATCTAAAAGACAAACTCGTTGCCAAACTTGACTCATCGGTCTATCACGTAGAAATGGCTATGCGTTATCAGACGCCGAGTATAGCTGATGGCTTACTGGCACTCAATAAAGCCAATGTAAAAAAAATCATTGTACTTCCTCTTTTTCCACAATATGCCTCTGCCACCAACGGATCGGTAATTGATAAGGTCATGGAAGAAGCCCGAAAATGGCAGATTATCCCAAACATTACCTTTATCAATAATTTTGTAGAGCATCCAGTTTTCCTTGAAGCTTGGGCGGAACTGGGCCGAGAAATGATGGAAAAGGAGGATTATGACGTTTACTTGTTCTCTTACCACGGCCTTCCAGAGCGCCAAATCAAAAAAGGTTCGGTAGATGGGTATTGCCAGCTAAGTGATAAATGCTGTGCCAACTATACCAAGAAAAACCAGTTTTGCTACCGGGCCCAGTGTTTTTTAACCACCCGTCTGATTGCCGAAAAGCTTGCCCTACCTGCCGAAAAAGTTCAAACCTGCTTCCAATCCCGCTTGGGTAATGACCCCTGGATCAAGCCCTATACCGAAGAAGTGATAAAGGAACTGGCGGAAAAGGGAGTAAAGAAAGTCCTGGTCTTCTCACCTGCCTTTGTGGCGGACTGCCTGGAAACCACTGTGGAAGTAGGCGAAGAGTACAAGGAGCAATTTATCGAGCAGGGCGGAGAGGCCTGGAATTTGGTCCCCAGTCTCAACTCACGGGATACTTGGGTAGAATGTGTGAAGGAGATGATTGAAAAGGAATGAAATATGGTTGAAATATAATTGAAATATGGCCTACGGCCGACTTATTGGGAAATGATATTTGTAGATACTAGATATTCTTTGATATTTGTCTTCCAGTGCGAAGTTCAAAACATTGGGGTAATTTTTGAATAAATTCCTGCAACATATTGCACTATTTCTATAGATGAAATCAGATTACTGAATGTATGTTACTCATCAATAGATCAATTAATTGCTACCAAACCCCGAACGGGGTTTAACTTCTCAATAGCCAGGGGTGCAACCCCTGGATTATGCGAATCGCTTTATTCATGTTTTGGCCGAATAAATGGTTGTACTCGTTTCACATTTCCGCCAAAACAAAATTAACGGTAATCTTTGCGATTTAGATTGGATAGAATGCATATGTTGTAGTTACTGTAAACCAAGCAATATCCATCCTATCCTGATTTTTAACTGCTCGGTAATTCAGATCTTTTAAAAATCGTTACAACTGGAGAAGGATTGCAAACATTGAACTGTTTACGAAGATATCCGCCCAATACATTGAAAATAAAATGGATTCCCGGTAAGTATAAACGCTTGAAGTTCTCTTTTTCATAACATTTTGATATATTGACTTCAAATTAAACCCATGAACCGAAGAGCATTTCATAAAAAAGCCCTCCTAGCTACCGCTGCAGTAGGCTGGGCTTCCCTGAATCCCCTTACAGCAAGCACAAAATCCTCCATCCGACTGGGAGGACCCATATACCAAAAGGTAAATAATCCCGATGAGTGGGTAGCTGCCGTAAAGGCGAAAGGATACCGGGCAGCCTACTGTCCAGTGGCCGTTGGAACCTCCTCTGACGAAATTAGGGCCTACGAACAGGCTGCAAAGAGAGCTGATATCGTCATCTCAGAAGTAGGTGCCTGGAGCAATCCCATCAGCCCGGATTTGAAAATAGCGAAGGAAGCTTTTGACAAATGCATCAACTCTCTAGCTTTAGCCGATGAAATCGGCGCCAACTGCTGTGTCAATATTAGCGGATCAAAGAATCCCACCCATTGGGCCGGCCCCCACGCCGATAACCTCACCAAAGAGACCTTTGATCAAATAGTGGAAGTGACCCGGCAAATCCTCCAAACTGTAAAGCCAAAACGGACCCATTTTACCATTGAGCAGATGCCGTGGGCATTTCCGGATAGTGTTGATAGTTATTTGGATCTTATCAAAGCGATAGACCATCCGCAATTTGGAGTCCATATGGATCCCATGAACCTAATTGTCAGTCCCCGACTCTTTTACGGCAATGCCGCACTCATAAAAGATTGTTTTAAAAGGTTGGGTCCGCATATCCGAAGCTGCCATGGCAAGGACATCGTGATAAAAGAAGACTATTACATGCCGCAGTTTACAGAAGTAGCACCCGGGAAAGGTGTAATGGATTACGCTGTTTTCCTTACCGAATTGAGCAAACTGCCTAATATCCCCCTAATGATGGAGCATCTGAGTACGGAAGCCGAATACGATGAAGCCGCAGCCCATATCCGATCTGTCGGAGAGAAACTAAATATTGATCTCTAACCTAGTAGCATAATTCACAAAGTAGTTTATGAAATTAAAACTATGTGCCCTATGTGGTATCATAAATCACCGAATTCAATAAAGAGCTGTTTTTTTTACCACATAGTAACATGGTTCACATAGGGGTTTTTCAAAAACATTTATTTTTAAATACGCAAATGTTCTCTTTGGGGCACCCCTTATTCCACGCTTCGGCCGTAATGATGCCCGCAGTGAATGCGTCGATTGTGAATAATACCATGTGAACTATGTGCCCTATGTGGCTACCTTTTTTTCTCGCAACGGCACAACGATGTCGCAACGGACGCAACATCAAAAAAATCCCTGTGTCCTTTGTGCAACTCCGTGTTCTTCGTGGTCACATTTTTTTTGAGCGCAATATTTAGATTATACTTTGAAGAAATAGCCCACCACAAGGTACCCCAACCAGCAGACTACCGCGGCAGATCCATATCCATAAAGGACTCGCAGCCTGTTGCATTTTGGCAAAAACCACAGCACATAGACCGGCCGAACAAATCCTGCAACCAACAATAATAGGGAGAGTATTCCTCCTAATTTTAAAATTAACAGCAAAACCATAGCAGCTTTGATAGGTTACAACAAAAAAAGGACAGCCTCTCAGCCGTCCTTTTTTTGTTAGGCCAATTGACCTTATTTTTTACGTTTTATTTCCTCCATCTTATAGCCTTCGAAGGTATCATTGACTTCGATGTTGTGGAATCCTTTGATGGAAACACCACATTCGTAGCCTGCTTTCACTTCGGCCACATCATCCTTGAATCGCTTCAATTGGTCGATGTCTCCTTCATGGATAACAATACCGTCACGTATAACTCGGATCTTGTTTTTACGGCTGATATTACCGTTGGTAACATAACATCCCGCCACAGTTCCGATTTTGGAGATTTTAAACACTTCACGCACCTCAATATTTCCGGTGATGACCTCTTCAAATTCCGGCTCCAACATACCCTCAATCGCATCCTTGATCTGATTGATTGCATCGTAGATAACGGAATAATGACGGATTTCGATTTCTTCCTGCTCGGCTAGCTTCTTGGCATTTGCCGAAGGCCGTACTTGGAATCCGAGGATAATCGCATCCGATGCAGAGGCCAGAAGCACATCTGATTCGGAAATTTGTCCTACGCCCTGGTGGATAATATTTACATTGACCTCATCTTTGGAAAGCTTCAGTAAGGAATCTGCCAACGCTTCCACAGATCCATCCACATCACCTTTGATAATGATGTTAAGTTCCTTAAAGCTACCGATGGCCAATCTCCTACCAATCTCGTCCAGTGTGATGTGTTTCTTGGTACGGAGACTTTGCTCACGCTGAATTTGCTCCCTGGAGTTGGCTATTTCACGGGCCTCTCTTTCGGTGTCGTATACTTTGAATAGATCCCCTGCCTGTGGGGCTCCGCTAAGACCAAGAACCTGGACAGGTGTAGATGGCTCAGCGGCCTCCACTTTTTTGCCCAAGTGGTCAAACATTGCTTTGACACGTCCATAATGCTGTCCAGCTAGGATCACATCCCCTATTCTTAGCGTACCGGCCTGTACCATGATAGTAGTCACATATCCTCTTCCTTTATCCAAGGAAGCTTCTACTACAGTACCAACGGCATTCTTATTTGGGTTTGCTTTTAGCTCTAAAATTTCCGCCTCTAGCAAAACTTTTTCAAGTAATTCATCTATTCCCTGACCTGTTTTGGCTGAAATTTCTTGGGACTGGTATTTACCACCCCAATCTTCCACCAACAAGTTCATATTGGCCAATTCTTCTTTGATTTTATTCGGGTTAGAATTTGGCTTATCCACCTTGTTTATAGCAAAGATCATCGGAACGCCCGCTACTTGGGCGTGGTTGATGGCTTCTTTCGTCTGGGGCATGACATTATCGTCAGCAGCAATTACTATGATGGCGACATCCGTAATTTTTGCTCCCCTTGCCCGCATGGCGGTAAATGCTTCGTGACCGGGTGTATCCAAGAACGCAATTTTGTGACCTGTGTTAGTCATCACATCATATGCGCCGATATGTTGGGTTATTCCTCCCGCCTCTCCATGAGTTACCTTTGCGGTACGGATATAATCCAAAAGGGATGTTTTACCGTGATCGACGTGACCCATGATAGTTACAATCGGGGCCCGGTCTTTTAATTCTTCAGGGGTATCAGCTGTCAGAATCTCTCCCTCCTCCTCATCGGATTTGGTAAATTCTATGTCGTAGTTAAATTCGTCGGCAATGATAGTAATAGCTTCCGCATCCAAACGCTGGTTAATGGAAACAAACATTCCCAGAGACATGCATACTGAAATCACCTCATTGACGGATACATCCATCAAGGATGCCAGGTCATTTGCGGAGATAAATTCCGTTACTTTGAGAATTTTTCCATCCTCAATATGATCTTCTACCTCTTTGCTTCTTTCCTGTCGCTTGTCTCTACGGTTCTTGCCTTTACCACCACCCTTGGAACCTCCTCCTTGCAATCTTGCAAGTGTTTGCTTGATTTGTTCCTGAATTTCCTTCTGGGTAGGTTCAGCTTTTTGGTATCTAGAACCTCCAGGTAGGGGACGGCCTACGCCTCCACCACCACGGCTAGGGGTGCCTGTGCCTCCACCAGGACGGTTACCTCCTGGCCCACCTGGTCCTCTTCTTGCAGGTGGACGCCCTTGACCGGGAGTTCCTCCGGGTGGGTTGGCACCTGCAGGCTTCTCTTCCCCTGGTTTGGTACGATTGTCAATCCGCTTACGCGGACGCTTTTTCTTTTCTTTATTTCGCTCGTCTGAGGAAGCCACTGGCTTAGACTTCTTTTTCGGCTTGTCTTTAGGCAGTTCAATTTTACCTAAAACGGTAAGGCCTTTAAGGGAGTCTGCTCTTGCGGAAATGACTTGCCCTTCTTTCTTTTCTACTTCTTCTGGTGGATTCACTTTTGATTCAGTTTCTCCAGCAGATTCCTTCGAACTTGGGACTTCTATCTCTTCCTTTGGAGTTTCTTTTTGTATAGGGGGAGCCGGCTCAGTTTTGGGCGCAGGCGGTGCTACTGGTTTTGGTTTTTCCTCAACAGGTGCGGGGGAAGAATCCACCTTCTTTGCTTCGGGTGCAGGTTCAGGTTTTACGGGGGCGACTGCTTTCGGTTCTTCCTTCACCGGGTTAGGGGTAGGTTTTGGTTTCTCTACCGTCTGTTTGCTTTCTTCTTTGGGCGATTCGACGGGAGTCGGCTTCGGGGCCTCCGGCTTCTTTACAGGATCAGGTTCTCGCTTGGCGTCCAAATCGATTTTGCCAACTACTTTTATCCCTTGAAGTTTCGGGGCTTCGGAAATTACTTTTTCCGGCTCCGCAGGTTTTTCAGTCGGTTTAGCGACCTCCACCGATGGTTTTGGGGCAGGTTTAGCGGCTTCTACCGGTGGTTTTGGGGCAGGCTTTTCCGGTTCAGATTTCCTAATCCTTTCAGGTTCGGCATCAGATTCAGCTTTTATCGTGAACGTCTCATTATGGCGCTTGCCTATAGAGAGATGAGCGGCCTCCTCCTTTTCTTGTGCAGAAGACTTAAACTCCTTAGCCAGCATATTAAAATGCTCCAAGCTAATTTTAGAGTTGGGGTTACCTTCTACATCAATGCCTTTCTTGCCCATTGACTCGACGATGGTAGCGATACCTACGTTAAGTTTTCTGGCAACCTGGCCCAATCGCATCATTTTTTCTTCTGACATACGCAAAAACCTATTCCTGTATTTTTATTAATCTGCAAATATAAGCCAGATAGCGAATAATCTATCGGTTTTTATTGCTCAAATTCTTGTTTTAATATTCTAAAGACATCATCGATGGTTTCTTCCTCCAATTCTGTCCTCCGTATTAAATCTTCTCTTGTCAGTGCCAACACGCTTTTGGCTGTATCAAGCCCTGTTTTTTTGAATTCATTAATGACCCAATCTTCTATTTCATCGGAAAATTCGCTCAAGTCAACGTCTTCCTCCTCTTCATAATCGGACAGCTCACGGAACACATCAATCTCGTAGCCAACCAATCTGCTGGCCAAACGGATGTTAAAACCTCCCTTTCCGATTGCCAAGGACACCTGATCCGGCTTAAGGAACACGGAGAGGCGTTTTTTACTCTCATCTGCTTGGATGGAGGAGACTTTAGCGGGGCTCAAGGCCCTGGTAACGTAAAGATCTAAGTTTTCGGTGTAATTAATCACATCGATGTTCTCATTCTGCAATTCCCGTACCACAGCGTGAATACGGCTTCCTTTCATTCCAACACAGGCTCCAACAGGATCGATGCGGTCATCATAGGACTCAACGGCTACCTTTGCGCGCTCTCCTGGCTCCCGAACGATCTTTTTGATGGTAATCAATCCATCATAGACTTCAGGAACTTCATTTTCGAACAGCCGCTCCA
>DATHWC010000357.1:0-21748 GCA_035460985.1 Lunatimonas sp. | reverse complement strand
ATCCCATGATAGTAGTTTACAATGAAACGTTGGTGAATAAACATTTGCATAAAAAGTAGATACGATTCGTCCATAATTTATTAAATTCAAATATGGAAAAGGAGAACGCCAAATCTATCGTAAAAGAACCCGATTTGAGTTATGGGCGTTATACCTATGCGGATTACCTCTCTTGGGATATTGAAGAGATGGTAGAGCTGATTAAGGGGAAAGTTTTCAAAAGGGCGGCCGCAGCTCCAAGCAGAATTCATCAAAGGCTGACGGGAAACTTACTCACAGAGCTGAACATGTTCCTAAAAGGCAAACAGTGCCAAGCCTATGTTGCCCCTTTTGACGTTCGCCTTCCTGTAAAATCCAAAAAAGACGATAAAATATATACCGTAGTCCAACCCGACATCTGCGTAGTTTGCGACCTGGATAAATTGGATGACAGAGGCTGTATCGGAGCCCCTGACTTGGTGGTAGAAGTACTCTCTCCCGGCAATAAGCAACTTGAACTTCAACATAAATATGAGGTGTATGAAGAATCTGGTGTTAAGGAATATTGGCTGATGGATGCGCTTGGACATACACTATTGATCTACACCTTGGTTCAGGGCAGATATCAAAGTTCCCGCTTACTGACGTCCGGGGATATGGCGAAATCGTCGGCAATCATGGGTTTTGAATTGGACTTGGAGCCATTTTTTGCCGAGATCACGTGATTGATTGGCAATTGACATAAGAGAGATTCCATTTTTATAACAAGGAACTGTCGCTAACTATGCAAATTGGTTTAAAGTCGATAATGCCTTGGCCCACACAACTGATGCCCCCATCACGGTTGTTGTTCATGTCTTTAATATGGCCAATTTCAAATCTGTCGGGATATTTTTTAAATAAATCTGCCGGGTTATATCCCCCTTTCACCACCCAATACCAATCCAATTCTACCGTAGCGTATTCCGGGTCTGTATGCTCCATCATAGTATCAAAAACCAGTTGGCCATCCACTTCCACGAATTCTTTGTCATGATTGTGCCATGCAAAGCGAAATCCAGCAGCCTTCACCTTTTTACCCATTTCATTAATATTTTCTACAGTTTCCATTATCTCGGGCAAGTGTAAGTCAGTTGCCGATGAAAGCCATGGGTAGTAGCAAACTAAATATTCCGCTCCTAGCGCTTCAGCGATCTTGAGGTAATTATCCAACTCCTTCTGTAAGTTTCCCATGCTGCTACCTGTCGCCACCGCGCTGAGGCCCAAACCTGTTAGAAGTCTTTTGTACTCATTGGGGGCTATACCCTCGGGCACTCCTCCCTCAATGTACTTGTACCCCATTTGAGCCAGTTCCCGCAATGTCGACTTTTAATCAGCCTTAATCTCGTTCCCTACTGTGTTGGTGATGATACCAATATGGTCTTTTCCATTATCGGCGACCATTGAGTACAGTGGGTTCGAAAAGCTTAATCCCAAAATTCCACAAAGCGTTTTTTGAAAAATTCCCTGCGTTTTTCCATACTATCAGATATTTGTAGCCCGATGAAACTATTACCATGTCCTGGTCTTTAACAACTCCTGAATTTCTTCTTTTGGCACAGGCAAATCGTCCATATTGGCCTCCATCCATTGGGAAAAATCCCGCTCTATTTCATCGTTCCAGCGAGCGTCTATCTGTCCTGGTGTGTATTTTCCTTCACGTAGCCGTTGGTGGCCAAAGCTATCCCTCAACAAAATCAATTCCCCTGTTTTCACCACTTTTTCAGCCAAGTGGGGAGGGATAAAGATTACCCCATCCAATTTGCCTAATACGACATCCCCGGGCATCACTGTCACGGGGCCAATTCGGATGGGTATATTGATGCCGGTTAGCATCATCTGTTGTTGATAAGAGGGGTGGGATCCCCTGATAAAGGAGGTGAAGCCGGGGATTTCCATCAACCCATCCAGATCCCTCACCGTTCCGTTAAACACTACCCCATTCCCCGACTTGGCCGCAATGGAGGTTGCCAAGTTATCACCGATGATCGGCCCATCTTCCACTTTCCCATAGGAATCCGCCACATATACATCGCCATTTTCGAGCATGTCGATTGGCCAGGACACCATATCTCCTATACGCCCTTCTTCTGCCCCCTTTTCTTCCAAGAGTTTTCTTATCTCAGGACGAAGGGGCATGTATTGGGCAGTCAGGGCCCTACCTACCAATACTTCCCCGGGATAAATATTCTGCCAACCCTTCTCATACTGATGGGAATAGCCTGCCCCTCTCAATACCGACCAGGCCTGTTCCAGTGAAATTTGCTTCATCCGCATTAAAATATCGTCAGGCACTTTTGGCCTACCGTCCGGATATCTTTCTCCTTCCCAGTCGGGGGTCAGAGCAATCATTTCCTCTCTTTCCATCGTAAGTGATTGAGCATGGAGGAAGGAACAAAGGACAAATAAAAATGGAAAAAGTAGAAACTTAATTTGGATGCTTTCCATAGTTGTATGTAGTCATCAGTTGACCTATTTAGAAATGATATGTGATGAAATGGGTTATGAAATGATTCAGCGTTTTATGTACGCAATAGAAATGTTAAGCTTATCTCGCATTTAACTCCACCAGAGTGGAATATCCGCTCCTTGCATCACGGGGTTGGGCTTACCATAGAATCCAGGTTCGAAAGGGAATTTCTTTTCTATATCATCCACCAATTCCACACCGAATCCCGGTTTATCAGGAATGGTTAAATAGCCGTTTTCGATCTCATAAGGATCCTTGAATATTTCCCATTTCAAGGGATTGTGAGTCATATTTGTTTCGCACATATGCCCACTGGGAACCCCAGCCACCAAATGTATGCTGGCTATGGTAGTAAGTCCACCCACCCAATTGTGTGGACTGTACTTCTTCCCATGTTGGTGCAGCATTTGCCCAATATGCCACCCCTCAGTGATCCCGGTCAAATTAGGGTCAGTCTGGATAAGGTCAATTGCTCCGGATATGGTAAATGGGTGAACCTGATGGCGGTTCCATAAGGGTTCACCCCCTGAAATCATGACAGAGGGCATGGCCTCATTTATAGCTATATGCTGTTCAATGGCTTTTGGGTCATAAGGTGAAACCGGCTCCTCATACCAATAAAATTTCAACTCTTCCAGCACCGGACAAAGCTGGTTGAGAATGGTATCCATGTCCCATGGAAATTTCTCAATACAGAGTTTAAAATCCGGACCGACAGCCGTACGGAGGCGCTGTAAAATGGGGATGTATTTTTCCATTGTCATGCCGCTAAATTTCCAGCTGGTTCCCTGTCGGAATTTAAACGTATCGAATCCGGCGGCTTTATAACGTAGTGCTTCAGCAATAAGTGCTTCTTCACCCTTGTCATACCATGCATGCTCCACGCCTCCACTAGCATACATATGCACTTTATTGCTTGGAGTCCGGTCGCCTGATAAAATTTTGTATACCGGCAATCCTTTTGCTTTTCCAATAATATCCCAAATGGCATTGTTGACACCCGCCCATGCTCCTTCGGCTATGCTATTGTGTCCCTGGTTATTGGTGATAAAATCAACATCAAATACATTTGCTCCTTTCAGCAAAGGAGTGATATAAGTGTCTGTATATTTCTTCAGGTTGTCCGGGCCACGGTAGGGGCTGCCCTCCCCAATTCCAACAATTCCTTTATTTGTAAACACTTGGACTAGTGCCGCATCAGATTTCCATACAATCAGTCCACCTACCCTCCACAGGTAATCCCCCTTATGCACATAGGATAATGGAGTGACTTTTATATCTGTAATGGTAATGTCCTCCCGCTCCAGACCTTCTGTTGGATGGGAGCGTTTTTCGGTGAAATCAACTGATACTGATTGTGTAGTATCGTCTAAATTACCCTTAGATGGGTTACTTTTGGGAATCCCATAAGCTAAACTGGAACCGGAAAGGCCGTATGTCAGACCTGCTGCCAGGGCGGTTCCCCCGGTAGTTAAGAAGGTCCTGCGGGAAAAGTTTTGGGTTTTTTTGTTTTTCATATGTTATGTTCTACAGATGTGTAGAGGTATATTTTCAGAAGAAACTTAAATAAATGGAAATCATAAGCGATCAAGTTTAAAAGGTATCTACCAAATATAATAAAAAAACGATGCATTGCGCTAATATTGGAATTTTGTGGCTACACGAGATATCCGCCCACTTTTCACAATTAAAAAATTTTAAATTCTCACCCCTATTTTGTAACTTTAACATGTTTCAAGTTCCTTTCATATGCAATTAATTACTAAAAAATACTTTTCAAGTTAAAACATGCAACATTTTTTATTTTACATAAAATCTAGTTATAAATAAGAATTACGGAAAAAAATAAGTTTTAGAAATTATGGCAGATAACATCATTATCAATCGCAGGAAATTTATTTCATTAGGTGCCGCCTTAGGTTTGGGAGTTCCTTTTTTGGGAGTAGCTAAATCAACAAAAACACTGCCCCCCCACCTGCAACCGGATATCAAACCTGAATGGCGAAACATGCAGGCAGGCATGGCCTATAGGCAGTTGGGAAACACCGGCTTGATGATCTCGGAAGTCGTCAATGGTGGTGATCCTGTCAGACTTGGAAACCTGCGCATGACCGAAATTGCCATAGAACGTGGGTTGAATTATCTGGATATGGCGCCTGCTTACGGCAATGGGGAATGTGAAGAAAGTTACGGTAAAATCATCGACTCAAGTGCCAAACGGGAAAAGGTGTTTATGACCACCAAAGTAAGTAATTATACCAATGTAAGAAATAATTTGTACCGGGAAATTTATGACGGCCTGCCAGGTAATAAAAAGGAACACTATCAAAAAAGAGCCGGGGAAATGCGGGTTTCCCGTAATGTGGATAAGCCCGGCTATTTTATTACCTACTGGCCCGGACAGCAGAACTCCTTTGAAGGAACCTACCTAAGCAATGCCATGGCTGCTGATTATGCACATAAGGTGGAAGGTAGTCCAAAGTTCAAGGAATTTATCGTGCAGTCAGTTGAAGGCAGCCTGAAACGTGTTGGGACGGACTATTTTGATATTCTGATGTGTCCACACGGTGCCGGATCCTCCGAAGAAGTGCAAATAGATGAAACGTTCACCACCTTTGAACAGCTTAAAAAAGAAGGAAAAGTCCGCTTCCTGGGATTATCAAGCCATAATGATCCAGCTGGCGTATTAAGGGCAGCAAGAGAAACCGGTCGTTATGAGGTAGCGATGGTAGCATACAATGTTATCAATGGAGGCTATATGGAAAGAGAGATTGAACTTGCCAAAGAAAGCGGCATGGGAATAATTGCCATGAAGGCTGCGATGGCAGTGGCTACCCAGCACAAAGCACTGCAACCCATACCCGAGTGGCGCATTCAAAAAGTACAGCGGATTGTGCCTGGAGAAATGAAAGCTCCGGTAAAAGCCTATATTTGGGCATTGCAAAACCAAAACATTTCGGCAGTAATCTCCAATCTTTGGGACCAACAACATGTGGATGACAACCTTTCGGTAGCAGGAAAAAAGGTGGAATTGCAACCGGGTTGATTCTAAAATCAGTCCTGAATAGAGTTTGGTTCTTTCACTGTTGGAATTCTCCTCACTTTATTTTTCTGAGCACCACCTTTTTGGATTAAGATCGTAGAATAAAAATCAATTGCAACTGGGAATGCGCGATTGAGTCTCCCTCATCAATCTAGCTATACTTTGCAATTGAACGCCATAGACGAATACTGAGTCAATTGGCTATTATATTTATACACTATTCTATATCCCCAAAAAACTCCTCCAAATAAAGTTTGAAGCCTTGGATAACCTTCGACTCCACCACATCGCCGGAGGTAAATAGACGGGAGGGAACATAGGTGCCGTCGACGAGGGAATAAATCAGCAAATCATGGGTTTCTGCATGGATGATCCAATACTCCCGAACCCCATTCAACTCATAAAGCTCGTACTTATGCTTCAATTCGATTTTATTGTTGTCAGGGGAAAGAATCTCCACGATCAAGTCAGGTGCCCCTATACAGCCCCGGTCGTCCAGTTTCTCCGGATCGCAAATCACACAGATATCCGGCTGCACGACATTGTATATTTTCGAATCTTCTTTTGAACTCTTAGGGAACCGGACATCGAACGGGGCGGTATATAGGTCACATTTCTTTCCCTTAAGAAAGCCCGCTAATCTAAAGGACAATTCAACAGACACTTTTTGGTGAAGCCTTCTGGGTTCGACGGCAGATTTTTTGAAAATTTTCCCTTTGATCAGTTCGACTACTTCCTCCATCTGCCAGGTCAGATAATCTGCATAGGAATAGTTTCCGTATTCGGTAACCGGCTCATTGACCGTATCGGGCTTTTTAACGTTCATGGATTCAATATACGGATTTAGGAGTTATGCGTAAAACGAATTTATGATTTTGCCTTTATTTCCCCTATATCCAAAATCCACAAATAGCCTATTTCTACTATATTTTTCCAATATTTCCCTCTAAACCTTTACTCGATATCTCCAAAAAACTCCTCCAAATCCAGTTTGAAGCCTGTGATAACCTTTGACTCCACTACATCCCCGGAAGTAAACAGGCGTGAGGGGACATATTTTCCGTTTGTAAGTGTATAAATAAGCAAATCCAAGGTTTCCGCATGGATAATCCAATATTCCCGAACCCAGTTTGACTCATAAAGCTCGAACTTATGCTTCAATTCGATTTTATTGTTGCCAGGGGAAAGAATCTCCACGATCAAGTCAGGTGCTCCTATACAGCCTAGGTCATCAAGTTTCTCCAGATCACAAATCACACAAATATCCGGCTGTACCACATCGTAAATTTTTTTATCTTCTTTTGACGACGTTGGAAAACGAACATCGAAGGGGGTATCGTAAACTTGACAGGAATTGTTTTCCAAAAAAACATAAATCCTTGTCAGAAGTTTTGCCGAAATACGTTGGTGGATGCGTTTAGGCGCAGCCGCAGCTTTTTTAAAAATCTTCCCTTTAATCAGTTCGACAGCTTCGTCCAGCTGCCAGGTCAGGTAGTCTGCATAGGAATAGATCCCGTATTCGGTAACCGGCTCATTGACCGTATCGGGCTTTTTAATGTTCATGGATTGAATATACGGAATTAGAAGCTATGCGTAAAACGAATTTATAATTTTTCCTTTATCCTTCTAGACCAATATTACTTGATATCCCCAAAAAATTCTTCCAAATCCAGTTTGAAATCTATGATAACCTTCGACTCCACCACATCGCCGGAGGTAAATAGACGGGAGGGAACATAGTTGCCGTCAACGAGGGAATAAATCAGCAAATCATGGGTTTCCGCATGGATGATCCAATACTCCCGAACCCCGTTTGACTCATAAAGCTCGAACTTATGCTTCAATTCGATTTTACTGTTGCCAGGGGAAAGAATTTCCACGATCAAGTCAGGAGCTCCAATACAGCCTCGATCATCCAGCTTGTCCGGATCGCAAATCACACAAATATCTGGCTGTACTACATCGTGAATTTTTTTATCCTCGTGTGAAGACAATGGAAAACGCACATCAAATGGAGCGGAATAAACCTGGCATTTTTGACCTTTCAGAAAATTGCCCATCCTGAGAAAAAGTTCTCCCGAAACCTTTTGGTGAATCCTTTTTGGTGCAGCCGCGGCTTTTTTAAAAATCTTCCCTTTGATCAGTTCAACCACTTCGTCCAACTGCCATGTCTGGTAGTCGGAATAAGAATAGATGTCGTACTCGACATCCGGTTCGTTAACTGTATCGGGTTTTTTGCCTTCCATGGAATAAATATCCAATTTTATTGATTATCAATTTTTCAGCTGGAAAACCCTGCTGGTAGATTTTTCGGCCGTAGGAAAGTCTTGAGGAACGGGTATGGTAACTTTTCCTGTTGCAGCCCATTCTGCACCTCTTAGAAATGAGATGATGAAACCAACGCTTTCAATGGAGTAATCATCGTGTCCAAGTGCGGTATGAAATATTCGGCCTTCGCCATAGTCGACCACCATTAGCATTGGTTCGTGCCGATCAGTGGGAGCTTTGCCCGAAACATCCTTGCCTGTAGCCAGTATGGTCATATTTTCGGCTGGTCCGCGCAATTGGGCATAGCATTCATCCTCTGTGGTTAGCCATACTTCCGGCATTCCATTAGTAATAGGATGGTCTTTTACTCGAAGTGTGATGGGGAAAACATGGCTTGGTCCATGGGCACCACTTTTTCCCGGAGAAGGATCCCGTACCAGTTTGCCTTCATTGGTATAGTACACATACGGCCCATCTTTTTCCGTGCGATCACCCCAACCGCCAAGTCCGATCATTTTATTGTATTCCAGCCAGTCAGGAAATGAGTTGTTCGCAGCATGCACCGACACAAACCCTCCACCAGAGGACATATAATTTTCCAATGCTTTTTGGGCATTCTCAGGCCAATCTGCAGCCTTCCATCCGAAATTTGAGATTACAACATCATAATTCTTGAATTCTGGGAAGAAATCCGGATCCTGTTGCGGGTTTTCCAGATCTGTTGTCTCTCCAACACCAGCTAATGGGAGGTACTCTTTTTCCCTGCCTGCTCCCCAAGTAACCTTCGTTCTATAAACATCTACTTGAAATAGTCCTGTTTCTTCCAAGTACTGCTTCATCATTATGGTAGATTTCGGCCAAACAGCATGGTTGTTTTGTCCGTCTACAATTAAAGCTTTTAAGGGGGCATTTCTTTTTGTTTCCCTATAATCCTGGGTTTCTTTGTTTGTGTCAAGCTTATCCAACGAGAGGGATTTAGTACCGGATGTTGCGCTCAAATTTAATGAAAGCAAGAATAGTACGATATAAGGTAGAAATTTCATGGTATAAATTTTATGTTTTTAGAGTAATGGTGTTTTTATTATTATAAAATCTCACGCTATTTATTATCTTTTTAATCCGCTCTCCGTCGTATTCCTTGTTTATATCGCTCAATCGGCCGAGAACAATTTTCAGAGTGTAATCACTTTCGGGAAGCGGCCTATGCAATCCGTATCGATAAGCTAAAGATAGAGAATATCCCGGATTTTAGCCAGTTCCATGGTATGCTCCCTTTGAATCAGGCCAAAACCGCCTGACCTTTTTAAAGTCCACTTCATTCGGGTACCATAGTAGATTTATGTTCCATATTATTGAAAAATCAAAATGTTATGCCTAGCTACATTTTAAAGGACTGCCACGTTACCATTTTCCAACCCCCTTCCATATTGACATAAACATTGGTGTACCTAAGTTGAAGGTTATTGGGTGTGCCATCTGGGTGTTTGCGGTGGTAGGTGCATTCTCCATTAATGATGGCTGTATTTCCATATAGCCTGACTTGGGAACTTTCGAGCGTGATATTATCATAACGTCGGTCACCAGTCGCAATGGGGCCGATAAAGCTGTCTTTGGTATCCACTTCTCCATTTGAATGGATATAATACAAGTCCTCACTGATCACCTCCTCAAGAAAATCAATATCGCCCTCCACCACAGCCCGGAAACGTTTTTTTTCCAGCTCAAGCACCTCAGAAGCCGATGAATTTTGATCATTAGGTGGTCCGGCACAAGCAAAAAATGTGATTAAAATTAAGAAATGACAATATAATTTCATGGTGTAGGGTATTTTGGGTTAATAATAAAATTTAAAATTAAGAAAAAATCACATACAGACAGCCAAATTAGTTCCTTTTAGGAGGTTAATTTAGCTTTAGGATTAAATGTACTTCTACGTTGTAACCTCTGTTTCAACATTTGATACCTGAGTACTAACTACACATAGGGTAATTTTTTTAGCTTTAACGCATTCTTCAGAAAAAGCAGTACTAAAATAGACAGTTAACCTAAACACCAAAATTATGGCCATTATACTTATTACAGGAAGCAGCACAGGAATAGGGTTTGCTACAGCTGAATTTTTGGCAAAGAGTGGACATAAAGTTTATGCTAGCATGCGCAACCCAAAAAATTCACCCCAACTGGAAGAAATTGCAGAAAAAAACAACCTTCCAATTACGATTCTCCCATTGGATGTAGACCATGATGCATCAGTAAAAGAGGCCGTAACATTTATTCTCAATAAAGAGACTGGTATTGATGTATTGATCAATAATGCAGGCATTGACAACGTAGGACCTGTAGAAGAATTACCCCTTGAGGAAATTAAAAAAATAATGGAGACAAATTATTTTGGTACTGTTAGGTGTATCCAGGCAGTATTGCCTTCCATGAGGGAAAGAAAAAGTGGATGCATTATTAATGTGACTTCTATAGCAGGTAAAATATACAGTAATTTTCATGGTCCCTATTCCGCTTCCAAAGCAGCTGTAGAGGCTTTTAGTGAATCTTTGGCTCAAGAAGTAAAGCAATTTAACATCAGGGTAGCTATTATTCAACCCGGTGTAATTGATACTGGAATCTTTTATAAAAATAAACCAGTTCCTAAAATCACAAACTATCCAGCTATCAAAAGATTTAGGGCTTTAATTCTTGCATTGTTAAACAACCATGTTCCCCCCATAGTGGTGGCAGAAGTGATCAGAAACGTGATTGAAAATAGCCCTTCTCAATTAAGGTTTACAGCTGGACCCGACGCAGGGCCTTTAATTAGTTTTAGAAGTTCTCTCAGTGATGAGGACTGGATAAATTCCGCAAGTATGGACCAACAATCCTGGGCAATGGGTATGAAAGAAGGGTTTCAACTGGATGTAATGCCTTATATGGAAAAGTAAGTATTTCCGAAAGGAATCTTATGGAGCCTAAATGTCGCAAAGAAATAATTTATTCCCTTATACATTAATATTTAATAAGCCATGAAAAAAGAAAAAGCAACGACTAAAGAACAGGAAAAAACCTTATTTGGAAAGTATTTTGGGCAAGTTGCCTGGGTAGTTCCAGATATCGAGGAATCCGCAAAATATTTTCAGGAAACAATGGGCGTTCCACATTTCATGAAAATGGAAAATTTACGATCCCAGGATTTGGAAGGCACTTATAATGGACAACCTGCCGATTTTGAATTTCACCTTTATTTGGCCATGTCCGGAGGTACCATGCTGGAGTTGATCCAACCGGTTTCAGGCAAAAGCATCTTTACCGATTTTCTGGCCCAACAAAAGAATGGCGGTATACAGCATATCGCTTATATGGTACAAGCCCCAGAATTTGATGATGCCGTTGCTCAGTTGGAAAAAAAAGGTGTCACGGAAATTCAACGCCTTATTTTACCCGTGGCGAAAGTTGCTTTTTTTGATACCTATACCGACATTGGAGTTGCAACTGAGATAATTGGATTGACAGAAGCTGGCAATCAGCTTTTAGAACAGCTCAATACCGGAAATTATTAAGACTTAGGGCAAATGTAGATGTATATGCCAATCCGAATGATTTAATTTCCTTTGGAAATCCTATTACCATTATTATTCTGATAACTTGAAAAATCAATTTTCCCCAAAGGGTCATTCAGATCACTTTGCCGTTGAAGTAATAGGGCCATCAGCTCACTTTTTACACGTTGATAAGCAGGGTCGTCTGAGCGGTCTCTCAGCTCTTCCGGATCCTTTTCCATATCAAACAGCAAAAGTTTATTCAGCTTAGGATAAACAATCAACTTGTGGGTATCCGTCCTTACCATCCGCTGAAGGTCTAGGTAACAACTATAAATAACCGGATATGCACTATTCGCATTGTCTTTGATGTAGGGCATAAGGCTATGAAAAACCGTTTCTTGAGGTTTTTTCACTCCAGCCAGATCCAACATCGTGGCACTTACATCTTGAAGATAAACCTGCTGGTTGAACCTCTTGTTTTTTGGGATACCCGGACCAACAATGGTCAATGGTGTCCGAACGCTATGGTCAAACATATTTTGTTTGCCCATCAAGCCGTGATGGCCAACTGCCAGGCCGTGATCTGATGTGAAAATAATATAGGTATTATTCTTCTTTCCAGTTGCCTCTAAGGCATCCAAGATTTTCCCAATTTGATCATCCATATGGGTGATGATGGCATAATATTCCTGAATGTTTTTCCTAACGGCGTAGGCCGTCCTGGGAAAGGGTGCCAAGGCCTCGTCCCTTAATTTTTCACTCAATCCAATACTGTCTTTGTAAGGGTACATGTCCATATGACTGGGTGGCAAGGCAATGCTTTCCACCGGATACATATCCACAAATTCCTTGGGGGCCTGCCTGGGATCATGAGGGGCATTGAATGCCAGGTACATCATAAACGGGGCTTCACTTTTTCCGGCCTTATCCAAAAAACCAAGCGCATCATCCGCCAACACCTCCGACCAATGTTTGCCCCCTTGCCAAAAGCCCTCAAATTTCGTATCCCAAGGTTGCCATAGCGTATCTGCTTCACTTTTGGGCCTGTCATAGCCTTCTGGCGTCTGATTGGGCATCCCAGGTCTTACATGCACTACATTTTGGAAAATGCTTTCAGCTTTGGCTTTCACGTGCCATTTGCCGGTCATATAAGTTTCATAACCCACCTTTTCCAACAACTGGGGCCAAAACTTTTTTTGGTCCGCTCTGTTTTGGAAATCACTTTCTTGTTGGTGGGCATCCCAAACAGAAAGCCCGCTGATCATCATTGCCCGACTGGCCACACAGACCGCACCATTCCAAGCACCCATATTATAGGCATGGGTAAAGGTTGATCCTTCGTTCACCAACCTGTCCAAATTGGGGGTATATACTTCATGTTGTCCCAGCGCACCGATCAGGTCATAGCGCTGGTCATCGGAGAAAATAAAGAGAAAATTGGGTTTTTCGTCAGGAGCCTTTTGGCCCTGAACATATTCTGATATCAAAAGATTGATAGCAAGAAAGAGTAGTTTGATATTCATAATTAGGTTATTTGTTGAACTATTAAATTTTCTAATAGTAATCCGCACCCGTATTGCTTTCCTCACATGAAATCAACCAATCCCTCAACTCATTTGACAAACGGGACGTTGTTTGCGGGTGTGCTACGGCAATATCGGTTGTTTCTCCAGGATCATTGAATAAGTCAAATAAGGCGAAATTTTCGCCATTATCCGAGGAATATAATTTATATTGGTTATCCATAAGAGCCTGTTGTTTCTGAAATTTAAAGGCAATGGGAGTTTCCCTTTTTTCCGTTTCATTCTGAATTAAGGGGTAAATATTGATTCCATCCAAGGGATGTACCTGTTCTTTATTTTCATAACCTAAAATTCCAAGTAGGGTTGGGAAAAAATCACTGGTGGAAGCGGGCAAATTTGTCTTTTGTCCTGCCTTGATTTTTGCGGGCCATTCGATCAGCGCAGGAACCCGGATACCACCTTCATGAAGGCTTCTTTTTCTTCCCCTAAATGGGCCGGCAGAACCTTGGGTTCGGTTGATTTGTGCCGGCCCTTCAGGTCCATTGTCGCTGCAAAATAGTATGATTGTATTTTCTGCGACCCCTTTCTCTCTGAGAAAATCCCTTAACCTTCCGATCTGTTCGTCCATGGCGGTAATGCTGCCATAATAATGCTGCTTGTCTTCTGAAAAATCAGCATACATGTTTAGGTACGTGGGCCCTGCCACCACGGGCAGGTGGGGAGTATGGAACCAAATCACGGATAGGAAGGGTTGTTTCGAACTTGTCGCCTGATCTATAAATGGGATTACCCTATCCATGATAATTCTGGAATCATCTCCAGACAAGTTATCTGTAACTTTTTCATCTTCACCTGTCCAATAATAGGTGCCATAGTGTTCGCCGGGAATCCGATTCCCGATATCTTCCGCACTGGGATGAGGAGTAACCATGGGATCCCAAGTAGGGACTTTTGATTCAGTGGAAAAACTAACATCGAAGCCATTTTCCCAGGGAGGTGAATAATGTGCAGCACCTTGTGGACCTCCCCTATTGGCATCTTTTTCCTTTACCGTTAAGGTGCCCAAATGCCACTTACCAAAGTGGCCGGTGGTATAACCCTGACTTTTTAGCGCTTCCGCAATTGTTATCTCCTCCTTTTTCATGTGCCCTGTATTGGCATGGCTTATACCATACCTTTCAGGGTGTCTTCCGGTAATACAACTTCCCCTGGTAGGAGAACAAACGGCAGAGGCGGCATAGAAACGATTTAGCTTGATGCCATTCTGAGCCATTTTATCCAGTTCTGGGGTCTTCAAATACAGGTTGCCATTAAACCCAACATCCCCCCAACCGAGGTCATCGGCCATGATTAGGATGATGTTGGGTCTTTTAGAGATCGTTTGCCCATTGGAAATGCTGGGAATTCCTAAAAGGAAAAAACAACTTATGCCAAAAGCAAAACAATACGTTTTTACTCTTCTTCGCACTGGATTCATTTATTCGTTACCATCCTGGATTTTGATTTAAATTGGAGTTTAATGCCATCTCGTCTATAGGCAATGGAAAGAAATAATGCCTGTTTTCATCAAAGGTTCTTCCATTAGGTAATCCGACCGCATAAGGTAATATAAATCCGTCCTCATCTAAATGAATGTCAACGCCAATTTCAAGGTTCGAATATATCTCTGGATTGAATCTCATTCCTTTAACTGTTCTTTCCAATAATTTACCTTCCTTCCACCGCATCAAATCATCATACCTGAAATTTTCTACGGCCAATTCCACTCTTCTTTCCCGTCTTATTTCATTTAGTAAAGGGGAATTAATATTGTCATAATTTATTCGATAGTCCACGTTTACAGACCACGATTCAACCTCACTTTTAACCATATTTGGCATTCCGGCTCTTTGACGAAGAATGTTAATGGTTTTGTCCAACGTGTTTTGGTCACACAAATCTAATTCCGCAGCGGATTCCGCATGAATCAATAATATTTCCCCAAAACGGAACAAAGGTGCGTCCAAAATACCTTGCTGTATTCTTAAATACTCTTCTTGGTCATCCACAAAATACTTTAAAATTTGATAACCTGTGGGACAAATACCGGCACTAAGCGAACTGGCTGCAAAATCAGTTCCCGGTATCGCAGGCCCAGGAAATCCAGACTGCATATTTGTTCTGGGGTATACAAAAGTTTGGGTCAGACGGGGATCTCTTTGGAGCATTTCATCCTCAATCAATTGATCCCCCAAATACCTTGGGCTAAAATCGATGGGCAGTCCGTCATCTGCTAGGTACGTTTCTATAAGCGATTTTGATCCACCCGAATTCATAGCATTATCCGTTACCCGCTGTACGGTCATGTTTCCTAACAAGTTAACCAAATACCTCCGAAACATTATAATCTCTGGATTTGAAGACAGATCTAGGGAGTTAAACAAAGTTGAATAGTCAGATACAGGGTTTCCTGTAGCATGTATTTGGTAATTGTCGGATTCAATTAATTCATTAGAGGCATTGTACGCTTCTTGGAGAAATTTCTCGTGACCTTGCAAATTATGATACTTTCTAAAAGTACCTTCGTGTAAACAGATTCTGGCTTTTGCCGCGAGTGCAGCATCACGATGCAACCTACCATCTAAAGCATTTGACTTTTCGGGCAAATTCAGAATGGCCCAATTCAAATCATTTAAAACGCTGTCCATTACCAAGTTCCTAGAATCTCTGGGAGCGAAAAGTTCAGGGGAATTCACATTCAAATCTTCTGAAAGCCAAGGAACGTCCCCAAATCTTTTTACCATATGAAAATACTCCAAAGCCTTTAGTAGCTTGATCTCAGCGGCAAATCTGTTTTTTACGGACAAATTGATAGGAGTTTGGTCATATCTATTTAAAAAATAATTACATGACCTTATGAAACTCCAATTCCAACCTCCCCCAGATGGTGGAACAATATGTTCTCCAGCCAAAATTGTATTATAATCTAGGGGAACGAGGTTATCGCTTTGATTATCCCCAAATAATAATTGACTTTGTCCAAAAAAGGTATTGTGTCCCAACAAGGCATTGCTATTTGGATATAAAGCATTCACATACAATTCCAATTCATTTTCGCTATTCCAGAAATTCGCTTCATTTATGGAGGCTTTCGGAAACCTTTCCATAAATTCGTCATTACAACCAACTAATACTGATAAGATAGTAAAGACAACAACTATATTTTTAAAGGATTTCATATCTTAACTATTAATTTTTTAAATAATTATCTGAACTCCAACTGATAAAGTTCTCTGTAATGGGTAGAATTGACCAAAATTTCCCTCTTGTCCTTCTTCACCTCTAATTACCTCAGGATCAAAATTCCCCCGTAGTCGATTAATTTCCCAAAGGTTTTCCCCCGAAAAATAAACTCTGAATCTTTGAATATTAACTCTGTCTGTAACGGATGAAGGTATGGTGTACCCCACGGTTAAGTTCTTTAACCTTGTGTAGGCGGCATTTTGAAGAAATCTGGTTTGAGGCAGTGAATTAAATGCTGAATTTTGCTTGTATATAGGATAATACGCATTTGTATTCTCTTCATTCCATGAATTATAGTATACTTCTCTCGTACCTACTGCACCACCCCCCTCAATTTGACCCCAAAAGTATTGCCCAGTAGGGTAAACCTCTCTGAAACCTATGCCTTGAAAAAAAACTCTGAAATCAAGGTTTTTCCAGTTCAAATCACTCATTACACCATATTGATACCTTGGAGTTGAATTTCCGACTATTTTCCGATCTCCCGGATTTTCAATCGTATTATTTCCATAGTTGATAACCCCATCTCCATTTAAATCTCTATATTCAATATCGCCTGGGGTTCGGGCAACACCTGCCAACTGAAGGTGATTTGCCGCACCATCAATTTGTTCTTGATTTTGGAAAAAGTCGATTGTTTCGAAACCCCAAATCTCACCAAGCTGCTGACCTCCATAATAGGTAGTTATAAGATTATTTGGATTGTTTTCAAATTTGGTGATAGTCGTCATGTAATCTGACAAAACCAATCCAACATTATAATTTAACCCATATGCAGTCTGATCCCTCCATTTTATGGATAATTCCCCGCCAATCGTCTCCAGTTCCCCGCCATTTCTGTTTGGGCTGCCTGCCCCAAGTACTGCTGGAAGCCTTTCCCCGGCAATTAGCATGTCCCTCGTTGTCCTTTTATACCAATCAAAATTTACATCCAATTTATCAAAAAGAGTCATATCGAAACCAAAATCGATTGTAGTAGATGTCTCCCAAGTTAGAGATGGGTCAACAAGTCCTGGTGGTGTTAACCCTAAAGGTAGGCCCGAATTGATTATGTAATTTACTGGATTTACAAGACCAAAATTTGCGATATACGGATATAGACCTGCCACACTTTGATTTCCAAGGCTTCCATAGGAACCTCTGATTTTTAAATCACTTAGAAATCCTTTCAGGCCTTCCATAAACACCTCATCTCCAATTCTCCAACCCGCGGAAAAAGAAGGGAAGAACTTGAATCGATTATCGGTAGGGAATCTGGATGTTCCGTCGTATCTCCCGTTCAATTCAACTATATATTTTTGCTTATAATTATATGAAAACCTACCAAATACGCCTCTTATGGCCCAATCCTGATAATTATCTCGCGTAAATATTTCTCCAGTCGCCAGACCTATGGAAGGAACTTCCTCAGACACAAGTTCCTGAGCTCGAATATAAAAACTCAATCTCTCGTCCCATTCTTGATTGTAACCTACCATTCCGGAGAAATTATGGTCTTGGCCAAAAATCTTATCATAGGTAAGATAGGCATTTGCAGCAAAATAGTCCGCTTTCATATTCTCCCTTTCCAAAAAGGACGGTTCCGTTTGGTTGTATTGCAATTGAAACCTATCTCTCACAAAGCCAAACCTTCTCTTATTATCCGAGGTGTTTTCATTGATACTTTGATAGTTGAAGTCTCCGTTAAATTTTAAACCTTTTAATAAATTAATTTCTGTATTTATAGAATACATTCCCATCTCTGTTTGGGTAATTCTACGTCCGCCAGCAGTTAAAAAGTTATAAAAATGCTCGGTAGGTGCGTCAGGTACTGGGGAATCACCCGGCGTTCTTATCGGGAAAAGTATTTGGGGAGCTCCTCTTCTCATTTGTTCCCACCAACTAGATCCTTTACCTGTATACCTATGTGGTTCGTTATATGTTTTATTACTGTAGGTGGTTTTAAAACCGATTTTTAGCCAATCCGTGACAGAAGCATTGACATTCATTAAAAAGTTATAGCGGTTAAATACATCCGTTGCATCATTAAACATTCCTTCCTGATTCCGGTATCCTACTGATCCAAAATAACTTAATTTTTCAGTACCTCCTCTTATGCTTATATTGTGATTTTGAGCAGGAGCCCAATCTTGGAGCATTTCAGAAAAATTATTTACATTTTCATGCCAAAAAATATTACCGTTTGGCTGTATATGGAAATTGGGATTGTTTTCAGGATCATCGATTCGTGCCTGTAACCAACCAATTTGTTGCTCACTGAATAGTATTGTCCCAAATCTTCGTTGTCTTGCTATATTGGTTGCCTCCATATACTCCATGGAGCTTAGCATATCGGGCAGATAAGTAGGTTGATTAAACTCCATACCACTATTTATATTGATAATAGGCTTACCTTCCCTAATACCCTCCTTTAATGTAATTAATATTACTCCAAATGCTCCCCTTGCCCCATATATGGCGGAAGAAGCGGCATCCTTTAGAACGGTGATACTTTCTATATCTGAAGGATTAAGTAAATTCATATCCATTTGAACTCCATCGACAAGTACTAGAGGCGCACCGGATCCACTTATCGTGGCAGTTCCCCTTATATTTATGCCTGGATCGGCGTTCGGGTTACCGCCCGAATTAGTAATATTTAAATTGGGTATGATGCCTTGTAACCCACGAGCTACGTTCGTAATTGGCCTATTTTCAAGCATTTCCGATGAAATCTGGTCTACTGCACCAGTTAAGTTTGCTTTTCTTTGGGTACCATACCCAACCACGACGAATTCACTTAATGATGAAACAGTTTCTTCAAGTACAACATCTAACGCTGTTTGACTTGAAACAGAGATTTTCTTGCTTTGATAGCCAATAAAAGAAAAAACGAGCACCGAACCTTCCTCCGCATCTATAGTGTACCCCCCATCAATATCGGTAACCGTCCCAACTATTGTGCCCTCAATTACCACTGATGCTCCTGGAATTGGCTCCCCGTTCTCATCAGTAACTGTACCTGAGACAGTAACATCTACCATTTGGGAAACCATTATCAAATTTTCCTTTTCGGATCTTTTGACATGGATATTCTGGTCTATTTGCTTAAAACTTAAATTGGATTGCGTAGCAATGGCTGATAACAAGTCATATAAACTTTCTCCTTTACTTTCCACCGATATCAGTGGACTGTCCCTGACTTCCCTGCCGGCAAACACAAAATTAAATTCCGTAATCCTTTCCAGCTCTTTAAAGGCTTTTTCCACCTTTACTTCACTTAATAAAAGGTGTATAGGAACTTCTTCTATACTTTTCACCTGTGCATTGCCGTTGTTGGCAAGAAGTAGGCTCATGCTGACGCATTGGAGGGTGAAAGCTATGGTAAATAATTTGGTCATGTAGATAACATGCTTTAGTACGCATTTATTCATATCTTTACATCGTTTGTTTGTGAAATAAACATTTATCGGAAAAGGGATCGCCGTCCTGTCTTCCGGTTACATTTTGGGGCATACTTGTTGACGCAGGTATGTCCCTTTTGCATTTTTGATACTCAATTTTTATCCATAGGCCGTTTTTATTTAAATACCAAGGTTACCTGGTCTTTTTCTATATTGAATTCAAAGCGGGCCGAATAACTCAACCCCTCCAAAACGTTCTTCAAAGTTTGATCATGGAACCTCCCGGACAACTCCAAGTCTTTTTTAGGCAGGTTGGAGAAAGTTATTTTCACACCATACCAATTCTCCAGTACCCGCTTAATTTCAGGCATTGGAGTTTGGTCAAATACAATGGTTTTTTTGGTCCAAGCCAATACTTTATCCCCGTTGAAGGCTACCTTTTTCATCCCGTCATCGTCCAGGTCTATACGGAGTCCTTCCCCCTTTTTAAGATTTACCGTTTTTGATGATATTGATTCATGATCAATAGCCACTAATCCGGTAAGCAAAGTAATATCTATGGATTCACTTTCATAAGCTTTGATGTTAAAGGAGGTACCCAAGGCAGTGGTTGTGACGGGGCCTGTTTTAACCATAAAAGGTCTGCTTTCATCTTTTGCGACTTCAAAAAACGCTTCTCCCCTCAGCTCCAATACCCGCTGATGGGACTCGAAATTTTTGATGTACGTCAGTGAACTTCCCGAATTGAGGATCACCTTCGAACCGTCCTGAAGGGTCAGGTTGGATTTCACACCCGGGGGCGCAAAATGCTCCTCATAAACAACAGGAATTTCTACAATCTTCGGGACAGGCTGTGGAAAAAATGAGTTAATAAGAAAAGACAGTGAAAAAGCAAAAACTAAAATACCCACCAGCCTGTAAAACTGCATGGACCGATTGTAATCGATTGGCGTTCGACTTTCAATATACCTTAAGGTACTATATGAATCCAAGGGAATAACATGTTTGTCCCGATCTTTCAACTGCATTTTATCCAGCGCTTGGTCAATGTTGTTCCAGGTTTTCTCAACGCGATCTTCCTCTACCTCCCTAGTCCTTCTGGAAATATTCAAAACCAGTTTTCGGGCCAGCATCATGTCTTTTTGCTTACCTGGATTCTGATTGATATACCCTTCCCAATAGGATTTCGTGGGCGTGTCAGGGGACAACACCCATTTTTGGAATTCGGGGTCCAATACAAAATCTTCCGTTTTATAATCTCGCTTACACATAAAGAATAGTATTCATACAAAGGAGACAAGGGGATGGTTAAGTTATCCTTCGAAAAGAGGATTTATTTTTTATCTTTTTCAAAACCCCAAAAAATGCTTGAAACAGACCAATATAAGGAAATCATTCTTCCGGAAAAGAATATACTAATTAATTTAAAATTCGCCTAAAAGGAAAAGATCTTTTCTGTTGCTGGCAGGATAATAAAATTGAAGTTATTTCCAAATTCCGCTGTATTTTCAGTATCATATGAAGAAAAACCATCCAGGTTTCACTCGTTTAATTTGAACAAATAGTAAATTATCAACAAAACCTGGAAGATTTGCGGATTTATAGTATGTCCTATGCTAGCAAGTGGTTAGATTACTTCAAAACGAAAAAAACAAACAAAACAGGAGTGAAACTACATGCCTTTTAAGGCTTGCTATGGCCTTCCAGGCAAGAGTGTATACTGATCGCAAATTGATGCCCATCATTTTTGAAACGTCTTCGTAGGAAAATTGCTCAAAATACAGCAATTGGATCACCTGATTTTGTCGTATGGGTAATTTTTCCAACCCCCGGGCCAACTTGATTTGAAGGTTTTTTTCCCGTTGAACACTGATGAGTTCTCCTTCTTTGGATTCTACCGATAAATCATGGAAGATTTCTTCGCCAAGTTCTTCCCATTTCCATTTAGCCTTCTTTTTGCTTTCCCTATAAATTTTATGGGAAAGAGATCTAAAAAGGTAGACTTTTACATTTTCCGCCTTTTGGAGGTTATGGTGGTATTTCCACAAGTCAATAAAAACCTCTTGTATACAGTCTTGTACAAAATCCTCGTCATTTACCAAGGCCAACCCATATTTAAAAAGTTCTTTGGAAAAAAGCCTGTACAATCCCTCCAGGCCTTTTCTGTCACCTTCCCTTAAAAGCTGCCATAGGGCATCCCAATCAACACAAGGTATAGGGTTAGCTTGGAT
>DATHWC010000356.1:0-4321 GCA_035460985.1 Lunatimonas sp. | reverse complement strand
AAAGTCCATCCACTTGATTCACCTTACCACCCATTCACCAACTCTCCTTCCCAATCCCTCCGCCTTCCGCAAAAAGATCCCATCCACAGGCTTACCCGCAAATTCACCTTCGCCAGTTATAGCCGATGCCCCAAATGCTGCCTCCAATTCGTCCCCTCCGACAATCAACATCCCGTGGATCAGCATCGAACGAATCATGCTAAACATCACCGCCTCCTCCCCTATCGAAAAACCTCCCCCGGTAACAAACACGGCCCCAATTTTGTCTTTCAGGGGTCTCCCTTCAAAGGGCCAAGAATTGATAAACTCCATCACCGCGGGAGGCAAATTCGCATTGTGCACCGGAGATCCCAAAATAATGGCATCCGCCAAATCCAAGTCCTCCTGAGAGACTTCTTGGATGGATTTCAATTGCACACCTATCCCCTCCACCGATCCAGCACCCTTAGCCACTGCCTCTGCCATGGATTTAGTATTTCCAGATTCGGTGAAGTAGGCTATTAGGACTGTTGGGGTATTCTGCGAAAAGGAAAGACCAAATTTTAGAAGGAAAACAACTAGTAGAAACGATAACCTATACCAATTCATTCTCATATACTTTCCACCTTTAAATCTGAAGGTTTTAAACAAATATGATAAAGTATTCTTTTACCATCCTTGCTGACCTGAACATATTCTGCGGGGATGGTCCAAATCTGATCCACTCTGCCTCCTTTTACGGGAACTTGGTACAACTCGGGTTGGAATCCAGTGGGATATTGCCTGTGCTCCGCCAAGTCCTGCCGGACTCCCCCGAATATCACCGACTTGTCCCCTGCGGAAAAAGAATAGAGCATTTCATCATTGGAATGGTAGGTCAGCCGGCTCGCTGCCCCTCCCTCCGCACTCATGACAAAAATGTCAAAGTTACCATAACGGTCAGATGCGAATGCTATTTTGCCGCCGTCTTTGATCCATACTGGCATAAAATCGTACGCTTCGTGAAAAGTAAGCTGCGAAGCTTTGCCTCTGGAGGACGATACCTTGTACAGGTCTCCTTTATAAGTAAAAACAATTTGGCTGCCATCCGGAGCGATTGCGGGATAACGAAGCCAACTGGGAGACTCTTGGGAAAAAACAAGGCTTGAGACAAAAACCATCAATATGCTTAGTAGGGATTTACTCATAGGATCTAGTTGTTATTGGAAATAAAATGGAAATATAGTGGAAATTTGCCTTTGGCGAAATTTTGAATAACAATAGTTACGTATTCCTGCATGAACGCAGAATAGTTTGATATTGAAAATCTGACCTTGGTGAAAACCTTGCCGTTAACGGTAGAGATAGGGGGGGATTGGGTATTCTGGGGGTATATTGGAGAATATAATTAATTTGGTTGGAGTCGGGTTAGCGTATACTGATGGATTTGATAAAAAAAAGTGACTAGCCCCACCCAAGTGGCTAGTCACAATGATGAAAAAGATTCAATGTCTTTAGCGCTGTTCTGTCTGTCGATTATTACATTACTGCTTCGCTAGGGTAGTTATAAACTGAAAATCTTAAAACTGCAGCGCAACTTGTACGGGTACTTTGTTGGTTACTATATCCAGTACCGGGGATTTTTGAATGAAGGATTCCAGTTTGGCCTTTTCCTCAGCGGTGAGATTCCCTTCGATTTTGAACGAAACTCTGATCTGCTGGTACCCATTGCGAATATCGTCGTTCAGACCTAGAAATCCCTGGGCATTTAAATCGCCTTCCAATCTGGACTCCACGCTTTCCAAATGTATCCCGTTAGCTGCGGCATGTAGTGCCAAGGTAGTCGTCATACATCCCGCAAGACCGTGTAGGATATATTCTACAGGGTTGGCGCCCTCATTATTTCCCAACAGGATCGGAGGTTCGCTGTTGTCATAGACAAAAGGTTTCTTTCGGGACATATCTTCTTGACCACCACCATAGAAATCCTTTATCCAGCTGCGGTTGTGGCCACCGTTAATCCATTTGTTGGTGACCCTGAATTCAAAATGGGCGATCTCCGGGTTGGACTGAATGGCCTGAACTGTTCCGAAGATGTCTTCCATTGAAAACCCGTTAACCTGTCCACGTTTGGATTTCTTTTTGGAGCCCTTACCCGGCTTTCCGTCCATTTCGTATACAGCATCTGTTTTGGGATTAATCTTAGCCATACCGAAATGAAAAGCACCTGAAACAAGTACTAGAACGATGATTGCCTTTATGGCAAATTGGGATTTAAATAAATCTTTCATGATAATATTTTTTTTTTGTTAAACATGATTGGCCTATTTGCCAGATACATGCCATTCCTAAAAAGGGCCCTTAGAAGCGATTTGGGAAAGATTTACAGTGTCTAAAAATCGTGAATAACGAAATTTCGCCAGAAAAAATAGCGGTTTTTCGCCAATTAATTGGATGGCTTCGACAATCCAAATACCTTTATTTTTGAGTTGAGGGTGGATGGGGGAATGCCCAATAAGGCAGCGGCACCGGATAGACCGGAGATCTTCCATCCAGTTTGGTTTAAGGCATTCAGTAGATTTTTCTTTTCGATGTGCTCCAAATCTTCTGGGGAAAGGATCTTAATTGGTTCCGTTTCCGGATTCTCCCCGCATCGATCAACGAAGGAAACCGAGGCATTGGGAATAAACTTCTCCAGGTCCAACTGCTCATCTTTTGCCAACAGCACTGCTCTTTCCAGTACATGCTGCAGCTCCCGCACATTTCCGGGCCAATGGTAAGTAAGTAATAAATCCATGGCACTTTTAGTCAATGGACGGATCGTTTTCCCCACCTGTCTGCTGAATTTGTTTATAAACAAATCCGCCAACAAAATAACATCTTTGTCCCTTTTCCTCAATGGGGGAAGCTGAATGGGGATGACATACAGGCGATAGAATAAGTCCTCCCGAAACGTGCCCTCCCTTACCATTTCTTCTAGATTCCTGTTGGTTGCTGCGATAGTCCGGACGTCAACTTTGATGGTTCTACTTCCTCCAATCGTTTCAAATTCACCTTCCTGCAACACCCGTAACAGCTTTGGCTGCATGTCAAGGGGCAACTCCCCTACCTCATCCAAGAAAAGCGTTCCTCCGTCAGCGAGGGAAAATCGGCCTTCCCTGCGTTGAAGTGCTCCAGTAAACGCCCCTTTTTCATGCCCGAAAAATTCACTTTCAATCAAATTTGATGGAATGGCAGCACAGTTGACGATAACCATAGGTTTGGAACTTCTTGTACTTTGCTCATGGATATACCGGGCAAAAACCTCCTTGCCAGTACCCGATTCTCCGAGCAACAATACAGTGCTGCTACTTTTGGAGATAAACTGAATATCTTCGATTACTTTCTGGATTTCCTTACACTCACCTACCAGCCCCCTGCCCCTATTTTTGCCAGGCAGGATAGTATCATCCTCCATTATTTTGATTCGCTGCTCTGCTCTTTTTATGTCTTTCAGATCCCTAAGCAACAGCGTGAGAAACCGTTCCTGATTGATTAGATAACTGCAGACGGATGTTTTCACGGGAACGGTTTCCCCGTTGCTGTGGTAAACGAACAATTCAAAACCTGATCCGGGAGAATGGTCATCATCCGGATTTTCTCTGGTGTTTCTGAGGGTAGCCCTCATTAGGGCGGCACTTTCCTCTTCAAAAAGACTGAAAACCAACCCGCCGATCAGATGCTTCCTATCCAACCCGAAGAGTCTGGATGCGGCAGGATTGGCAAGCGTCACAAATCCCAAGTCATCTATTTCCAGTATTGCCTCATGGATGCTGTCGATCAGGGTGCTAAGACGGACTTTTTTTTCCTGTAACGCTTCATGAGCCTTCAGGCGCAACAATTCCGCATTTGCCCTTTGGACAAAAAGACTAAAAACTGCCTCCTGTTCGGGAATGGGATGCAAGGGGGCATCATGCAGGATTGCCAAGTGGCCAATTACCTGACTGTTCTCATCCACAAGGGGATACCCCATATAGCTCACCGCGTTCATCGGTGCAAGGTCAGGGTCTTTGGGAAACAATTCGATCACTTTATCGGGAACAAGAAAACACTCTTTCTCTGTCACAACCCTTTCACAGGGGGTGTCAACTAAATCATACTCGTACTGATCCACATACTTCCCATCCACCCAAAAGGCCAGCGACCGAAGCACTTGTTCCCTCACCAAAAGTTCCGTTACCCAGGCTGCCTTTACCTGTAGTCCTTCCGCCAAGTGCCTTACCAAAACCCTGAAATATTCCCTGCCAAATTGGGTTTGGGTATGTTCAATAATATACCGGATAAGCCGGTCGGCTTGGGGTGTATGGGAACTTTCAGGCATATG
>DATHWC010000355.1:0-8378 GCA_035460985.1 Lunatimonas sp. | reverse complement strand
ATATAGACGACTGTTAATTCAGAAACCAAAAGATCCGTATCATCCGCTTCATCCGTGTTCCATTTTGGTATGAAGTGGAGGGAACGCAGATTTTACGGATTATACGGATTTTCGCAGATTGTTTTTATAGACGAAGACTGTTAATTCAGAAACCAAAAGATCCGCATTTTCCGCTTCATCCGTTTCATCCATGTTCCATTTTAACATGAATTGGAAAGAACGCTGATTTTTCGGATTGTACGGATTTTCGCAGATTGATTATTTAGACGACGACTATTAATTCAAAAACCAAAAAATCCGTTTCATCCGCTTCATCCGTTTCATCCGTGTTCCATTTGGTATGAATTGGAGGGAACGCTGATTTTTCGGATTGTACGGGTTTACGCAGATTGATTATATAGACGAGGACTGTTAATTCAGAAACCAAAAAATCCGTTTCATCCGTTTCATCCGTGTTCCATTTTGGTATGAATTGGAGGGAACGCAGATATTGCGGATTGTACGGATTTCCGCAGATAGTTTATATAGACGAGGACTGTTAATTCAGAAACCAAAAGATCCGCATTTTCCGCTTCATCCATTTCATCCATGTTCCATTTTAACATGAATTGGAAAGAACGCAGATTTTACGGATTGTACGGATTTTCGCAGGTTGATTATATAGACCACGACTGTTAATTCAGAAACCAAAAAATTCGCATCATCCGCATTATCCGCTTCACCCGTTTCATCCGTGTTCCATTTTAGTATGAATTGGAAAGAACGCAGATTTTGCGGATTGTACGGATTTCCGCAGATAGATTATATAGACGAGGACTGTTAATTCAGAAACCAAAAAATCCGCATCATCCTCATCATCCGTGTTCTATTTACCCTCCAAAAAGGATGGCCCGCAGATTGCTCTGATTTTCGAAGATTATTTTAAACGAGAACCATGGAGGGCACAAAGGTTTCACAAACGACGCAGAGAACTTTTAAATAACATTGTGCACTCAGCGCCCTCTTGGTGTCTTTTGTGGATTGTTTATAGGTTACGACATATTACAACGGTTACACACATAAACAGGTTTTTCCAAGTTTCCTTATGCTGGCCAAAACAGCAGTATAAGAGGAATGCCTGCCGCCATTATCAATAGTGTCAGGGGCAAACCTAACTTCCAATAATCTCCAAACCGATATCCGCCCGGACTCATTACAAGGGTATTGGATTGGTGCCCGATTGGGGTAAGGAACGCCGCAGATGCTCCAATAGCGACAGCCATCAAAAAGGGGTCAGCAGAGGCATCCATGCTACCGGCAAGTGAAATAGCAATAGGTGCCATCAAAACAACAGTAGCTGCATTATTGATCACCGCTGACAAAAGCATGGTAACCAGCAGCAGCATCCCCACAAGCACCCAAATAGGATAACCATCGCCTAACCTGAGCAGCTGTATAGTGATTGTCTCCGCCGCTCCGCTGGTTTCAAAGGCTAGACCAACGGGAATCATTGCGGCAAGCAATACGATAACAGGCCAATCAATATTTTGATATACGGATTTCAACGGTAATACCCGACTCATAACCATTAATATGGCCGCAAGGGTAAAAGCAATAGCTACTGGCAACAATTCCAACACAACGGCCACTATGGAAAGTATAAAAATGGTTAATGCGAAAATGGTCCGTTTGGGTTTTCCAATGGATAAGCTCCTTTTAGCCAAAGGAAAACAACCAAGTGTTTGAAAAATATCGGGCATATCCGCAGACCTACCCTGTAATAATAAAACGTCTCCTGACTGAAATGGTACGTGGTCTATGCGCTGGCGGAAGGTTTTGCCCCTTCTTGAAATAGCCAGTAAATTTACACCGAAACGAGACCGCATATTTAAACTTACCGCAGTTTCTCCAATAAGGGGTGAGTATTCTTGAATGATTCCTTCCATCAGTTCAATATCCTTGGATCCCTCAGCATCCTTATACAAAGTCTCATCACCTACCAATTCCGCCCCAGACTCATCCAGAAATTTTGTCAAGTCATTCGTGTCACCTTCCAATATTAAGATATCATCCTGCCTAAGTAATAAATTGGGTCTGGGAGCATGGATGCGCTGTTTAAAACGCACAATGCCCAATACTTTGATGTCATGGTCTTTATTGGAGTTGATATCATTTACTTTTTGATCGATAAGCTTTGAACCCTCCGGAATACTTACCTCAGTAATATAATTGTCTATGGAGAAAAAATCATCACTCGCATTTGCTGCCTGTCTTTTAGGTAAAAACCTCCATCCGATGAAAGATATAAACGCAACCCCTAGAAGCGTAATACAAATGCCTACTGGACTGAAATCAAACATTTTAAAAGGACTTCCTAATGCTTCTGATCGAAAAGCAGAAATGATGATATTTGGCGGAGTGCCGATCAATGTATTCATGCCTCCCAATAACGAAGCAAATGCAATCGGCATAAGGATATAGGAGGGAGAATAATTGTTTTTTCTGGCCAGTTGAATGGCAACGGGCATCATGATGGCCAAGGCCCCTATGTTGTTCATAAATCCGGAGGCAAGGGCTACCACCGTACATAGGGCAGAGACTTGCAAGGTGGTGTTATTCCCTAGCCTGTCCATAATCCTGACGATGATATTGACCAAACCGGAGTTTTCCAATGCCTTGCTTACGACCAACACAGCGGCTACCGTGATGACAGCTGAGTGTCCAAATCCAATAAAAGCCTCCTCACGGGGTATAATTCCCCAAGCAGTTAAAAATATCAACACTAACAAAGCCACAATATCATAACGGGGTTTGCCCCAGATAAAAAGTATCAAAGCCACCCCTAGGGAGGCAAACACCATGGTTTGTTCCATATTTAAAAATGCGCTGGTTTAGGTAAAGGCTATTGGCGCCGAAAGGCAGGAATCCGGAATGTCAAAAGCCGAAACTAAAGGTACAGCGTCTTTTCTGATTTCCCAACAAAGCTGATTGACCATTTTTCGGATGGCTTTGGTTTTGACGCCTTCCAGATATCCCTGTTCCAAGTACCACCCCTTGTTCTCTTCTATGTTGGTTAACGCGTATAGGTCGCACAGTTTTTTTAGCACGTTGGAAAATGATTTCCCCTCGGAAGCTTCTACAGCAAAGACAAACTGCTCCAGTATAATCCGATCGATATATGCCTTACCAACTGAAACAAGGTGGTGCTGACACACATTAAACGCATCAAAGGGATCCATACCCTCGTCAATTAGCCTTTTTATACGCTTGGCTGCCGAATCCACCAAATCCTTTTCCCTGTATTCAAAGGCACTCAGGTGAAAAGATGAGTCCAGCAAATGCCCTTCATCGACATTTCGTACAATTAATGGGTTCTTTTCCGTAAGCGATGTTTTTGTCCTTGAGGCTACATAGTTGAAAATAGTAACCAGATTCATGTTTTCAAACTGTGCCCTATAGGCTCCCAATCTGGTTTTTGCTACAAGCTGCATAAGGACAGTATTATCTCCCTCAAAAGTAGTATAAACATCGGTATCGTTTTTCAATGCATCAATCCGGTTTTCCGAAAGATACCCCTTACCCCCGCAGGCTTCCCGACATTCCTGAAGAGATGCAGTGGTGTGCCAGGTAAGTGTTGCTTTTAGTCCAGCCGCCAATGCTTCTATTTCCTGCATTTCTTCTTCCTTTCGCTTCATAAACCGGTTGGTCATGTATTGCATGGCGAAATGTCCGGCATATGTTTTTGCCAAAAGGGGCATAAGCCTACGCTGATGCATACGGTAATTAAGAATTGGAACTTCCTCACCTCCCTCTGGACCAAATTGCCGACGTGTATCCCCATAGCGGATGGCAATTGTCAGGCCACTCTTGCAAGCTGAAAGTGCCGAACGGGGTATGCCGATTCTACCTCCTACCAAGGTGCCCAGCATGGTGAAAAACCGTTTGTTGTCACTGGCGATTGGCGTTTCAAATTTCCCCTCTTCCGTGACATCTGAAAACCGATTGAGCATGTTTTCTTTGGGAATGACCACGTGATCAAAAGCTATCAGCCCATTGTCCACACCATTAAGGCCCATTTTTCGCCCACAATCCGTTATCGTAATTCCCGGAAGCGTATTTCCCTCATCATCTCTCAACGGAACTAAAAACGCACATACGCCATAGTCTTTGTCATTTAAGAGCAATTTGGCAAACACTGTCGCCATTTTGCCATGCATAGCAGCATTTCCTATATATTCCTTTCTTGCAAGGGAATGGGGGGTATGAATTATAAAGGTTTTATCAGCATCCTGATAGGTAGCCGTGGTCTCAATCCCTTTCACATTGGACCCATGGTTGGTTTCCGTCATGGCAAAGCAGCCCGGCAATT
Source organism: Lunatimonas sp. (assembly GCA_035460985.1). Taxonomy (GTDB): domain Bacteria; phylum Bacteroidota; class Bacteroidia; order Cytophagales; family Cyclobacteriaceae; genus Lunatibacter. Next base: position 4,030 of record DATHWC010000355.1, on the reverse strand, counting down.
CAAGTGTTCCGATTTTCGGCAAATATTTGGTGTGGTGAGATTTGGTCCCTAAGGATAATATGCTCATTCCCCAAAGTCCGAATTGAACACCAAACTTAATAACCATGCTTAGGTCGTGGTAGCTCAGCGTTTCCATTACCGTAAAGTAGGCCTCCATGTCACCTTTACCTCCATTTTCCTTGGGGTATGCAATGGAACCAAATCCTGCATCTGCAACCATTTGGCACCAGGCAAGTACCTGATTACGGTAGTTTTTTAAATTTCCCGGATCTACATAATCAAATTCCGGCCGCTGTAGAAGCTCTTTTACCTTTTTAATGGTGTCCGCTTGATTGCCATCTAAGTAGGCAGTTAACTCTTTAACATCAAAATCGACGGAAGTCTGATGGGTGGTGGTGATAGTGGGATGCTCTTTTCTGAACAAGTAAATGGCAGATTTGCCAATAATTCCCAAGTCCTGTTCAAGCACTTCCAAATCCTTTTGGATTTGATCCTCCTCCTTCGCTGAAACGCTTACGTCAGTTAAATCTTTGACAATAGCTACCCCCAATATGGACAGTCGTTCGGGCTCTTTGATTTTCGATGCCGTAGTATGGATTATTTGGTGCCACTGTTCTATTTCATCCCGCTGTGGAGGATTATCAGAGGCAATTCGTTCCAATAGATTTTCCTTATCGGCATGGTTCAGCCAGCTTATCCGGTCCACAAATTGGTGAAATACTTTCCGCTCCCCATCCCCCAACAGTGTGTCGGACCAGACAATGTATAGGATGGGAAGGAAAAAATAATTTCTTTCATTTAACTGTAACGGAATGAGGGAGGTTTGCATGATTATGGATTTATTTTGTTAGGACAAGTTACTAAATTATGGCTGATTACTCCGAACTTTTCTCTCGGAATCCAAAAAACGACCAATCTATTGAAGTATCCCCAAGGTAAACAACTGTTTGTAGACGAATCGATCAGGGGCCCTTCGTCTGAATGGGAATTCATAGCTGTTCACTGAATTTCTATGCGGAATTCCTGTAGCGTTATAAAAATTAAAAAAATCCGTCGTTGAACGGATTTTTGGGCAACGGCCCCGCTGACTGATTAAATTCCAGTCAGCGGGGGAATACAACGTTACTCGACTCCAACTCCAGACAATTGCAACTTCTGTAAAATCCCTTCCCCTTTCATAATTTGTTCTATATCTTCCACCGTTTTGGGAACAAAGGCGCTTAAATTTTTATGCCCATCCTCAGTTATCAGTATATTGTCTTCTATTCTGATACCAATTTTCCACCATTTTGGGTCTACGTTGCTTCCCTCAGGAATGTATATCCCAGGTTCTACAGTCAAAACCATCCCCGGTTCGAAAATCACTCTCCCTCCCCGGTCATGCACATCCAAACCCAAATGGTGACCAACTCCATGGGGGAAATAAGGATGCCTCTCTCCCTGCTTTACCAACCCTAATTTCACCAATCCCTCATCAATTACCTTTCTGGACGCATAATCCACTTCCTGGTAATCGGATCCTGCTTTACAGGCAGCAATTCCAGCTTCCAAAGACTCCAGGACAATCTCATAAATGGCCTTTTCTTCCGGTGAAAAAACCCCTTTCACAGGTACTGTTCTCGTAATATCACCTGAGTATCCCTTAAATTCAGCACCAATATCCATCAAAATCAATCCATCTTTTAAATCAACAACATTGTTTTCGACATAATGTAAAATGGTTGAGTTGTTCCCCGAACCGACAATTGAGCCATATCCTACATCCTCAGCTCCCATGGATTTGTGTACAAATTCATGAACTCCCTGAACCGCCCGTTCCGATACGCCTGGCTTAATGGATTTAAATGATTCAATATGTCCCTTTCCGGAAATGACGATCGCTTTTTCCAAAATTTCTAATTCCTCAGGAGTTTTAATTACCCGTAACTTCGACATGATTTGGTTCAATGCGGTGTTACTCGGCACTTCTGATGAGAGTCTCATTTCCTTTAATTTTGAAACCATATCATTCAAAGGTGCATTGTGGCTTCCACCTTCTATCGTCCCCATATCAAAGGATAAGGTTGACCCAACACTGTTCCAATCAATCTGTGGAGATTTCATAAACTCTGAATGGACATAGGCATGCGCAAAACCCAGTTTTTCTTTCACTCCGTCAACCCCCAACCGAACTCCATCCCACTGTTCTCTTTTTGCATCCCGAGGCTGTACATATATAATCTCGTCTACGTTTGCACCATCAATGGTTTGTGGATTTTTGAAAATGATTAAAGCCGAATTCGGTTCCCTGAACCCAGTCAGGTAATAGAAATCAGAATTTGGCCTATAACTGAAGTCCGTATCATTAGACCGATTTTTAACTGGGTTGTTAAAAATAACGGCAACACCTTTTTCAGGTAAAAGGTCCCGAAATGCCTGCCTTCTCTGCTTATGAAACTCCGGACTGAGACCGTCAGAAAAGTATGATTGGGCTTGAATGTCAGCGAATACAAATAAAAAAGCTATACAAAGCAGCTGGCAGCACGTTAGAAAGGCAGATTTCATAGTTGGTAAGTTGATAAATTAAGCTTGAAAGATACAACTTACTGAAAGATGTTCAAAATACCCCAACTCAAAAAGTGAAATATCCTAGCTGACAGAGACCTTAAAGGTTGTTTTTAAACTTGGCAGGTCTAATTTGCATTACTGCCCCAAGATCCGGTATAATTCAAGGTTCATATAGTAATGTCCCCCGCCGATTTCCCTACGTTCTACTATACCCATCTCTGCAAGTTGGTTGAGGTATTGGCGGGCGGTATTTTCCGCATAGATTTTTTTGTCGGTCAGGTGCTTGACCTTGGTGTAGGGTGCGTGAAAATTGCCTCTACCAAGGATTCCGGACGGCTAATGCTGGTTTCCTTTTCCAAAACATGTAGAATACTGTCTTTTGCCGCCAATATATCATTGATTTTGTGATATGTATCGGTGGAAGTGTTTTCAACTGCTTTGAGCATAAAAATCAGCCAATCTTTCCACGCTGCACGTTGAGTGACACCTGCCAAGCGTGCATAATAATCCTCTTTTTGATCCAAAATAAATTTGCTAAAAAACAATATTGGCAAGTCCAAAAGCCCCTTTTACGTGAGAAAATGGATGTTAAACAATCTCCCTGTCCTGCCGTTTCCATCCCTAAACGGATGAATGGCTTCAAACTGAAGGTGGCAAATGGCCATCTTCAAAATCGGGTCTATGGTATATGTCTTGTCATCATTCATAAATTGAATGAGGTTTTCCATCCTGGCTTCCACCACCCCTGATCCCCGTGGAGGTGTGTAGACTGCTTTTCCCACATTCGGTCCCGAGCCACCTTGACGGATATAGGTATGGGCAAATGGCTTTCTGATGCCATCACTCATACCAGTAATGGTTTGATAGATTAATTCGAAATAGGGGATATCGAATTGATGATTTGCTTCTACGTCAAACAAGTGAATTGACATTAAAATTTCATAAAATTAATGTTAATCTAATAAACTAGCGTTAATTTAAGGTCAGTTTAGGATACTGGCATTAAAAATATAGAATTTTGAGGTGAGATTGCTATCTGTTCGAATCCTTAGGCTACTCCAGAGTGAATCGGATAAAACCCATCTCGTCATCAATATTCTGAAAAATCCAGATTTTTCCATCTTTGGCGAAGTGGAAACCGGGAATTTCCTGAAACTGCGGCAATTGAACTTCATCCAACAATTGAAAATCTTTGTCATATACTGATAAATATACGTCTGCCCCAAGCCTCTCAGGGTACATTCCTGAAAAGTCATCTGAAAATATTGTTTCATAATGTATTCGATAATACTGTTGCCGATCATGATCCCATATTGGAGTTAGAAAGGAAGCTTCACTATTGATGCCTTTAAAAATGTTATGGAATTCTTTGGGGTCAGAAATTTCGGTTGGATAACTCCCCGTTTTCTCAGATTTGGTCAGTTTGTAGGAATACGTAAAATGATGGAGGCTGTCCGAATTGGGTTTATAGACATATAATTCA